>JBGCER010000210.1:0-5435 GCA_045106515.1 Myxococcota bacterium | reverse complement strand
CTCGACCTTGTGTCCACGGAAGCGGCTGGGCCTCAAACACCCCCGTGCCCGAGCCTCGCCAGTAGCGAAGCGCTCCAGCGGTCTCGACGACGAGCAAGTCCAACACGCCGTCCTCGTCGATGTCCGCCGGAACGGCCATGCGGAGATCGGGGACGTCTGCCGGCAGATATGCCGCGGCAGCGGGGATGAAGTCCAGGGCGATGGGCTCGTACGCGAACGCGTCACCGAGCACACCCAGGACGGCATCGTCCTCATCCACGAGGCGCACGTCCACCGGACCCGCCAAGTGGGCCGGCGTGGCGATGGTCATAGACAGGCCATCCTGGGCGACGTCGAGCACCTCTGCCGCGACCCCATCAAGCTCAACTCCCAAGCCCGCGTACAAGTCGGTGCCCGACACCACCACCGGCTCACCGCCTCGTGCCGATCCGACGATGGGTGTCAGATCGGTGAGCGTGGGCGAAGGGCCACACGCCACGAAGACCAAGCCCATCAGTCCGGATCGCATGCGTCCCCCACACCATCGCCATCGGAATCCGCTTGATCGAGGTCGAGCACGCCTGGACAGACATCGCACAGGTCGCCCGGATCGGTCTGGGAATACGGGCTCGCCACCTCACACACATAGGGTCGCAGCGCTGAGCACGGCAGGTCGTTCCACAGACCCGTGGCCGACGACTCCACACAGTCCTCACCGTCTCCCGCGTCGTTCGGCTCCCCTTCATTCCACGGCGCATGGGTCGGCGTCTGGCCGTCGGCGCTCACAAAGCGGCCCTCGGTCTGGAGGTCGTTGAGGTCGAGCCACCCCCCAGCAACGCCGCCGAGGGCGCCTTGTTCTTCGGCAGACCCGATGCTCAACAAGTTGGCTCCAAACGCCCGACACTGCTCTAGAGCACCCTGCCAAGACTCCGGGGTCTCGCAGCGCAGATAGGCCCCACCTCCAACCCAGTGCAGCGCGCACCCCGTCTCGCGGGCACACCCCGTCCGTCCCTCGCACGCAAAGGGCTCGGCATCTCGGTCGGCCTGGTCAGGATTCCAGGTGGCGGCACAGACATCGACGTCGTCAGGCACGCCATCATCATCGATATCATCCATGGGAATCGGGGTCCAAAGCCGCCAGGCCCGACTGCGCCGCACATCTGAGCGAGACAGGTAAATGTCCGCGTCACCATCGTCGTCCACGTCCAAGACCACGAGCCCCGTCGCGCCCACGGAGGCGGGTCTTGAGCCAACCGTATCGCCATAGTCAAACCACCGTCCTTCGCCGCTATTTCTCCATATGGCCAGGCCGGATCCAGCGGTGGCGAGCACCACATCGAGGTGGCCGTCCTGGTCGAGATCAACGATGTGCGCGTCGACCACGTCACCTGAGATCGCGGGCAACGCGAGGTCCTCATCGGACACGAAGATCCCGTTCGTCTGCCGCAAGAGGCGGACCCCAGACTCGCCCGCAAGGAGCACGTCCAGATCGCCATCTCCGTCTAGGTCGCCGGACCGGGCCAGTCGGCCCCCAAGGCCCTCGGTGGGCCAGAGCGCAGGCGGAGCGAGGGCTAGGCCGCCCTGGCCATCCCCCAACAGCACCGAGCCGGGCGACCGCGCGGAAACTAGTACCCAATCCCCTCGCCCATCGCCGTCGACATCGGCCCCGTGCATCCCAGATACCGAGGCCAGCGCACCCGTCCCCGAAAGCCTAGAGACGCGCCAACGCTCGGCCTCGAATCGGTAGTGACGCAGCTCGTGCTCACCGTCATGCTCCCCGAGCACCACCGCCTCCATCCCCCCCTCGCCGTGCAAATCAGAGGCTTGGACCAGCCGCCCACCCATCGGCCGCTGGGACAGTGCTGTGGCCCGACCCGCTCCATCGTGGACGAGCACCACGTCAGCGCCCGTACCCACAACAATTAGAGCCGCTCCGGCGTCGCCTCTGGCGCGAATGGCAGCAAAGCCGCGAAGCCCTTCCGCTTCGTACAATAGGGTTGAAACCCCTATTTCTCCGGGCAACACCCGGCGCCAAGCCACCCCCCAGGGCGTCATCTCGACGATGTCGGCGAACCCATCCGCATCCCAGTCCACCGACTGAGCCGCCCACCGCTCACCGGGCACCTCATCCACGAGCAGATCTTCGCCCGACTCAACCAGCTGCAACGGGAGGGGTTCAGAGGGCACCGGTGGCGGATCGGGCGCGTTCAATCTTGGCTCTGGACCACACGCCACAACAAGAAGTAGGGCCCACCGGCTCATGAACGCCGCCGAGCAGTCATGAACGCCAACGCCAAGAGCCATGCAAACGGCGGAACAGACCCAGGACTCGTCGAGCATTGCCGTAGGCTTGCCGATGATCCCGCCTCGCGATCCTCCGGGGCAGGCTCCGCGTCCAGAATGCGGACGGACACGCCCACTTCACCAACGGGGCAACGGACGGGAACGCCCTGGGCGCTCTGAAGGAAGAACACCTCATTGATGCGCTGTCCGACCGCATCACCCGCTCGCAATTGGGTGCGCATGACCCCGGTTTGGCCGGGCTCGACCGAGTCTTCCAAGACCGCCGCCACATCCCACGCAGGCCAAGCCTCATCGCGGAGGGCGCTATCGCTGTTCGCCAACCACACTGATCGAGCCGGCCATGTGACCAAGCCGACGTTCTCGACCACAAGCCATAGGTCCGCGGAGCCACCCGCGGCGATGGCGCCAGGCTGGCCCACATCCACGATTCGGGCGGCTAGCTCCGGTGGAGGGTCGCCCACAACCTGCGGAGAACCTTCGTCGATCGTGCCATCGCAGTCATTGTCGAGGCCATCGCAGAGCTCGTCGGCACCCGGAAAAACCACCGAGCGCGCATCATCGCAGTCCCCACTCTTGCTGACCTCTCCAGTGCGACGAGACCGGCAGATACGGCGCTCCGCGGCACCAAACCCATCGCCATCACCGTCGACCCAGACCAAGCTGCTCTTGCGGTCCCCGCCGGTGCAGTCGTTGTCTTTGCCATCATCACAAATCTCAATCGCCCCAGGGTTGACCGTGCGATCGTTATCATTGCAGTCCCTATCTGCGTTATAGCCATCACCATCGGCGTCGCGAGTCTGACAAGTGCGTCCCGGTCGACCGCCGTGAGGACCTTGGCTCGTCCAGTACGTCGGCGGCCCAGAGCAGGGTCCATCAAACGGGTCAACCCGCGCCCCCGAGGCCGACTTTACGCCCAAGTGCAAGTGGGGGCCGGTCGACCAGCCCGACGATCCCACCTGGCCCAGCGCCTGTCCGCAGCTCACGTTTTGGCCGGCGCGCACCGCAACAGACCACTGCTTCATATGGCAGTAAATGAGCACTTTTCCATCGGGGTTTCGAATCTGCACATAGTTTCCGCAGCCCCCGCCGCCGGCGCAGGAACCCGACGTACAGCGGTCGAACTCCCCATCGTGGGTGGCGAGCACTCGGCCCTCCACCGCAGCCACGATGGTTCGCCCTGCGTCCATGCCTGCAAAGCCGCCCACCCCGTAGTCGCTACCGGTGTGGCCAGAGTAGCGAATGCTGCCACAAGCCCAGTCCCGACCCGAGTGATCAAAGTAGGCGGTCGGGTAGTAATAGCCGTAGTGAGCGTCGCTAAATGGAGCCCGAAAGTCCTGCGCAAACGACAGGACGCAGGCGAGAAGAAGCCAAATCACTTCCAGCCCACCCGATGCTCTTGGCCCAGGGCCACCCAGACCAGTTCCGAGCCCTCAAATCGCAGAGGCCCATCTTGAGGTGGAGGCACGAAACCTGGCGGCTTTCCTGGAAAATGTCGATGCAAGCCCGCGTTGGTGAGCTGGCGAGCTTCGCCCCCGGCGAAGGGCGATACGAAGATGGCGGGCAACCCGTGAGAACCCGCCACATACGCCACCATTTCCCCATCTTCGGATAGCGCGACCCGGTCGGGGTGACCCACCGTCACCAAGGTGCGGCATCGCTCCCCGCAGACGACCAACTTGGAGACGGGATCGCCATCCAGCCGATCGGCGAACACAAACCGGCTCCCCCGAATGGCCACTGCCGAGATCGGATCGGCTCCGACTTGCTCTTCGTCCAAGAAGATGCCTTCGGCATCCTGAACCAGCCGACGGCCGTCTGGCAGGGTTTGCCGGACGCGCCACACCGGGTGCCCCTCGCTCTCGGCCGGGGCTGCCTCATCGCTAACCCGCTCCAGCACACGATCACCAACCACCTCAACCGTGGTTTCAGTCGTGGGGAGGCCTTGACAGGCAACCAGAATGAGCAGCGATAAGCGGCGGAGGAGGGCGCGCACGAGCAGGCTCCAAGACGGCTCACTCTACCGCAAAGACCCACAAACCACGAACTGCCTGTGGACTGGGGCTGGGGCTGGGGCTGGGCTCAGAGCCGCTGGGACGTTCTGCGCCAAGCTAGGACGGACCTGCGTCACAGGTTGGAGGCACAACACAGAGGAACCAACCGGAGGTCCCATGCGTGTTCTTCTTCTCTCTCTCCTCGCCGCACCAGCCAGCGCCCTGGCCGCGTCACCCACCTACGTGACTCCGAGCGTGGCCTTCGGGTCCAGCTTCGACGGCTACACGGACGCTGACACCTTTGCTGCGGCCATTCTGCCATCGAGCACCACCGTCCACGAGGCCAGCTTCTTCGACGTTAAAGTAGGAAATAACTGGTATCCCACGGCCGTCTTATCGATCACAACACCCGCTGGCGTCAACCGCGATGTGTGGCTGACCGAAGCCAGCTGCACGGGCGGTCTGGCGTCCGCGGGTTGCTACAAGGGGTACAAAGCCAAGCGATACACCCACTATGAGTCGTACAGCCTGACGTCTACGAAGGGCGAAGCGCGGACCAAGTCGTACGGCCGGTCGGGGGGCGCTTGGGTGCTGGAGGGCGACAACACCTACACCATCGAGCGAACCAGCCCCACTGAAACCGAGATGAACTACGCCGACAACATCAACAAATTCGCGGCCAAGTACAAACTGCCGAAGATCCCCAACATCGAAGACTCCTTCCGCGATGGAAACCACTTCGTCTTCGTTGGCCAGTACGAGACGTACTACGGCTCCGGCAACACGTACTGGTCGGGGAACATCATGGTGACGATCATTCCCCTGGGCGTGAGCGGGTACGTGGTCATGAGCCAAGTCGACCCATGGGTCATCATTCTTGGCTTTGACCCTGATGAAATTACAGATTTCGGAGACGCGGCAGAGGCCTTTTCGGAGTGGGACGACACGACCATCACCCCCACCGATCCCGACGACATCGAGGATGACCTGGCCGCTGGCAGCATGAGCATCACGGTCGCAGGGAACGACGACTAGCGCGACAAAACTCGGCAGACCAGACTCACAATAGCCCGCCTATTTCCCTTTTTAAGGGAGGTAGGCGGCTCTCGTTGTGACACACCGAGACACTCGTCGGGTCACAGCGTCGGGGTGCCGTGCCTA
>JBGCER010000209.1:0-7350 GCA_045106515.1 Myxococcota bacterium | reverse complement strand
GCTGCTCTTCGGTCAAAGAACCAAGGAAATTCTGAGCCGTGCACACCAGTTTTTCCATGTGGATATCACTCGAGCAGGAATCAGGAATCTCTGGCTCAATAATGTGGCTGCCCAAGCTGACAAATGTCCCGGTGTCTCCGGTGTCTCCCGTATCTCCGGTATCCCCAGTATCTTCACCCGGTCGCTGGGGAGACTGGAGAGAATCGGGCTCAGGGGTGCAGGCACCGAGCAACAACAGGACACTGAAACAACGCATTCCGCCAAGGAACATGGAACGGGCCCATTGGCAAGAAACTCTGTTCACCCAGTACGATGCGTTGATGCCCAACTCCCCTCCCCCAAACAACACCCTGCCTGTCGAGTGGCAGACCGTCGACGCCCACGGGGACCCCTCCGCCACGCTCCAACCTCCCGTGGAGCGTTCGTCCACATCGTCGGCCGGTCCATCTCCCGGAGGCCTGGATGCGCTAGGTCCACTGACGGACCTGCTCGGTCGAGGGGGAATGGCCGAGGTCTTCCGAGCGCAGCAACGCTCGGTGGGCCGCAGCGTGGCGGTGAAGGTGGCTCGGGCGTCAGCGACCCATCCGGTGGCGGTGCGCCGAGCCCTTCAGGAAGCGTGGATCACCGGGATGTTGGAGCATAGTCACATTGTTCCAGTCTACGATATCGTGCAAAGCGAAGATGGAAAGCCCCACATCTTGAGGCGCGCCATCAAGGGGAAGCCGTGGCGCGCGGTCCTACCGGAAGGGACCCGCCCCCTGGCGTGGCACATCGACGTGCTGATCCAGGTTTGCCATGCCGTGGCGTTCGCCCATGAGCGCGGGATCCTGCACCGCGACCTCAAACCCGACAACGTCATGATCGGAGAGCATGGCCAGGTTCACGTGTTGGATTGGGGCCTTGCCGTGTCGATGGACGACCGCCATCCCGACTGGATCCCAAGGGCGGCAGCCGAGGATCGACTGGTCGGCACCCCCCGGTTTATCGCCCCAGAGATGGTGCGCGCACAAGGATCGTTGCTGGGCGAGCACACCGACATCTACCTGCTCGGAGGCGTGCTACACCTGATCCTCACCGGTCAACCCCCACATAGTGGCCACACAGACCTGCACGCCTTGCTGCGGGCCGTTCCCAGCTTTGAACCCGTTCTAGACGCGACGGCCGCTTCGCCATTGAACGATCTGTGCCGCGCATGCTTACGCGCCAACCCCGCCGACCGCCCTCGCACGGCGTCCGAGGTGCGCGAACGCCTCACGCACTGGGTGCGGACGCGCCAGGCGGTGGCCTTAGCGCAGCAGGGCCGGGAGCAGCTGTCGGAGCTGACGCGTCTCTTGGAAGAACCCGACGGACCCAAGCACGAGATCTACGAACGCTTCGCGGCGGCTCGGTTTGGCTTGCAGCAGGCGATACGAGAGTGGCCAGAGCATCCGACGGCCGCGGACGACCTGCGAGCGGCTGTGACGATGATGACCCGCCACCACCTGGACTCTGGGCGGCCCGAAGCCGCCGAACCGCTGCTTGCGGAGCTCGCCCCCCCGCCACAGGACTTGGCGGCGGACGTGCGGGCCGCCGCGCAGGCCGCAGCGGCTAAGCAGGACCGGCTGGCGACCATCGCTGCAGATCAAGACGTCCGTGTAGGCGTTCGCACACGCGTGTTTGTGGTGCTGGTGACGAGCGCTGTGTGGCTCTCTCTCCCCGCGTACCTGGTCATCAGCGGCGGCTCTCCAAGCTGGTTCGGCTTGATCACGGCTACGGGCGTTCTGCTGCTGGCCTTTGTCACGCTGATGATCTGGGCACGACAGAGCCTCACCCGGACGGCCCTCAACCGCGCCACCGCCTGGACGCTGATGGCGGTTCCGCTTGCCCACTCGATTACCGACGTGTTGGCGTGGAGCCAAGGTCTGGGACCCGACGGCGCCTATGCGTATCGACTAGCGGCCTGGGCCATCGTCGCCATCATGTTCGCCACCACAGTCACCGCCCGAACCATTCCCACGGCCATCGCCTACTGCGCAGCCGCCGTGGTGGCCGCCACCTGGCCCAGCCGAGCCCCGTTGGCGGCGCTCCTGGCGAACGTCGTGCTGCTTGCAAACTTCGCCGCCATGTGGGGACCGGCTTGGGCTCAAGCGCGCGGCTGGCAAAGCGAACGCCCCGATCCATCGGGATCGGAGTAGTCTGCCGTCGTGGAGGCTTGAATGCGCTGGCAAGGCGGTCGCAAAAGCGACAATATCGAGGACCGTCGCGGCGGTGGACGGGGCGTCCGCCGCGTGGCTGTGCCCGCAGGTGGCGGCTGCGTTGTGGTGGTACTCGTCGTTGGAGTCGGGCTGCTGTTCGGCGCCAGCCCCGGAGAGATCCTCCAAGCGTTAAGCCAGGTCGAAGGCCAGCAGCCCGCTGGTCGGGCCCCCGCCCCTCGCGCGCCCTCAACCCGCGACCCGAACGCGCCGGATGTGGCGGGCGACTTTGTCTCTGTGGTCCTGGCGGACACCGAAGATGTGTGGACCCAAGAGTTCGCCAAGCGCGGCGCCCAGTACCGGCCACCCAAGCTGGTGCTCTTCAGCGGTACGGTGAGCAGCGCCTGCGGCCGAGCCACAGCGGCGAGCGGACCCTTCTACTGCCCCGGTGATCTGCAGGTCTACCTCGACACCAGCTTCTTCGCGGAGCTGGACCAACAATTCGGAGCACCAGGCGACTTTGCGGCCGCATACGTGATCGCCCACGAGGTCGGGCATCACATTCAACGCCTCACCGGCGTCGCGGAACAGGTGGACCGACTTCAAGCTCGGTCCGGAAAGACCCAGTCCAACGCGCTGTCAGTCCTGCAGGAGCTGCAAGCCGACTGCTACGCGGGCGTGTGGGCCCATCACGCGCACAAGCAACGACAGCTGCTGGAGCAGGGTGATGTGGAAGAGGGCCTACGGGCGGCCGCCGCCATCGGCGACGACCGTCTGCAGCGCATGAGCCGAGGCACTGTCGTGCCCGAGAGCTTCACTCACGGCTCGAGCGCTCAGCGGGTCGAGTGGTTCAAACGCGGCCTGCAAGGCGGCAGCATCGAGCAATGCGACACCTTCGCTCGCCGCTAGCCACGCAGCCAGAGGCGCCATCATCAGCGGGAGACGCTCCCCTGACCCGGCCCCTCTCACGACCCAGGCTAGGCTAGCGCCCGGCCTTCGCTATCGGTGAACTTGCCAAGGAAGATCATCACCAAGTCCACCAATGTCCAGATGCCAAAGCCGCCGAAGGTCAGCAGCATGACGACGCCGAGCATGGTGTGCCCGGTGTAGAAGCGGTGAGCACCAAAGCTCCCGAGGAAGAAGCAAAGGATCAGGGTGAGGGTCTTGGTCTTGTCAGAGATTTCAAGAGAAGAATCAGACGACATCGTTCCGGACATGGGCACCTCCATTGTGCACCTTTTATCTAAGGGGTCACTCGGGAGGTGTTGGTTGCCGCTTGTAACGAGCGCCTAAAACCCTACGGCACCAGGTCGATGATGAGCTTGCCATCGCCGTCGCCGCCACCTGTCGTGCTGGTCGCGTTGTCGGCCACATTGTACGAGGCGCCGCCGCCACCGCGGTAGTAGCCACCATCACCGCCGGTGTAGCCACCGCCGCCACCGGACCCGTAGAAGTCGGAGCCGTAGGGGCCGTAGGTGTAGCCGCTGTAGGTGTATTCGTAGAGGTAGCCGCCCGCGCCGCCTCCGCCGAAGCCACCGGCCATGTACCGACCATCACCGCCGGCACCACCGTCCTGGAAGGACGATGCCGCCTCGCTGCTGTCGATCGCCGCGCCATCGCCGGAGTAGCCCGCGCCACCGCCGCCATAGGCGTAGTCGTAGGAGAAGGTTCCGCTGGTGATTCGGTTGTAGTACTCGCCGCCATCACCCGATGAGGCGCTCGAAGAGCCACACGCGCCGCTCGACGAGAAGTTCGACGCACCGCGCGCCGTGCTACCGGCTTGGCCATCGCAACCCGAAGGGCCGTAGATGTTGTAGCCATGGCCACCGCCGCCGGCGGCGACCATCAGCAGGGTGCCCGAGCTGTCCATGACCCACGTCGCGCCGCCACCAGCGGCGCCGTAGTAACGGCCGCTCTCACCTTCTTGGCCAACCAAGACCGTGATGGTGTCGCCCTCGGACAGGTCGATCGTACCTGTCAGGGTCGCTCCCTCGTAGGGATCATTTGAGCCGTATCCGCCCGCACCACCCGCGGCGCCGTACGCCGTGAGGCTGTAGGTGCCATCCAAGGGAGCCGTCCACGTCTGCATGCCATCGGTCACGCTGATTTCGCCGTCTGCGGAGGTGCCGCTGTACGCGGTGTTGCAGTTGGACTGTGAAGGGCCACTGGCGCCCGTAGCGCTGCAGTTGCCGAGCGTACGAGCATCGCGCCAGAGCAACACCTCTGCGGACAGCTCGGAGGTGACGGTCTCGGTGCCGTCGGTCACCGTGTAGGTGCAGACGAAGATGTCGCCATCCGCCGTGTCAGTGTCCGGCACGGTGTCACCCGCCACATTGGTGGTGCCGCCGGAGTAGGGGCTGCCATTCTTGCTCCAAGACAAGGTCTTGGTGAGGGTGTCGCCATCGGCGTCCGTGGAGTCAACGTCGATATTGCACACGATCTCGTCGCCAGGAATGGGCTCGGCATTGGACAGCGAGATCACGGTCTCGGTCGGAGCGCTGTTGAGCACGGTGACGGAGGCGCTGGCCAAGGTGGTGCTGGTGTCCAAGCCATCGTTGGCCGTGACCTCGACGTACCACTCGTCGTTCTTGTCGAACTCGGCGGCGCCATCCACGGTGACGCCCGTCGAGTGGGAGGTGCCGTTCTTGTACCAGGTCGTGGTGTAGGTCAGGCGGTCGCCGTCGACGTCGGTGGCTGTAACGAGCGGGAAGAGCTTGTCATTGGTGTAGACGGGGTCGGGGCTGATGATCACGCTCACCATCTCCGGCGGCGTATTGGCGACAGTTACACCGGTCGAAACAACAGATTCACCGGAAAGGTTGCCATCGGTGGGGGTCACTTCGACGGTGATCTCCTGGCCGCGAGTGCCCGAGAAGGCGGGCAAGGTCAGGCCCTCGTGAACCATCTCGCCGTCGACGAACCACATGGCCGTGGTGCTGACTTCATCGCCGTCCACATCCGCGGCGCCGGTGGCTACATAGGTGACCTCTACGCCCGCGGTGGGCTCCGTCGGATTCAAGGTGACCGACTCAAGCGTGGGGGCCGTGTTGATGATCTTGACGGGGGGGCTGACGATGGCGGCGCCACGATCGGTGCCGTCGAAGGGGGTGACGGTACAACGCACCAGGTCGTCGCGGCCGGCGGATCCGCCGGGCAGGACGGCGGCCGTTCCCGACTCCACGCCGTTCACCAACCAGGTGATCTCGTAGTTTTCGGCATCATCGTCCAAGTCGAACCAGCCGCTACCGGTGCACGTCAGGTCCGTGGCGCCATCGGGCTCGGCGGGGGTGACCGTAGCGGTGGTGGCTCGGGGGGCCGTGTTCAGGATGACCACCCGCTCGCTTTCCATGGGCTCTGACGTCGCTTCGCTGTCCGATGCCGTGACTTCGAACCACACCTCTTGGCCGGCGCCAAAGTGGATGCCGTCTAGGATGGGGCCGGTGACCTCGGACTTGGTGCCGTCGACGTACCAGGCGATGTCCAGCTGCACGTCTTCGCCGTCGGCGTCCGCGCCGGAGGAGGTTGCGGACAGGGCGCCGAGGGTGTCGACCGGGCCAGGGGCGAGGCGAACGCTCACGACTTCGGGCACGGAGTTGACGATGAGGATGGGGTCGCTCTCGATGGGCTCGGCCGACAGCTCGCTGTCGGAGACCACCACGCTGACTTTCCACTGCTGACCCTTGACCGTCTCCGACGCGGACAACCGCGTGCCGGTGAGCGAGGTCTCGGTGAAGTCCTCGGACCCCGGGTTGGCCCGCCACCAGGTAACGACCGTTTGAAGGGCGTCATCATTGGGGTCGGTCGCATCCGCGGTGAAGTCCACAACCAGATCCCGGAGCGTCGTGGCTTGGTCTCCACCATCGACACCGAGGGCCACTTGGGGGCCGGTGGGCGCCTGGTTGCAAGCGAGTGCGGCGAGCATCAGAAGGGGGGTGGCGAGATTCAGCCGGTTCATAGGGCCTCCGGTGGCGTGGAGCGAAGCATCACCTGAACGGATGCCGATCGCACCTACAATCGTAAAGGAATCATCAAGGCGGTTCAACACCCGGCAAACTAGCGCAGCAATGCACCACACCCGCTCCTGGTGAGAGCCGGCCTATTCCCTGTCCTCCCGTCGTACCGGCCCTGGATCCAACGGCGGCTGGCAATGTGGTGTGCAAATCTGCATGGACCTTGACCGTGGTGGAAAACGGCAAACCCGTGCCTAACGACGCTTTTGAAGCGCAAGAGCGACCGGGGCACTAACACTGCGGATCCGAGCGACACTCAGCTAATCGACGGTCCCATTCAACCCGGAGTTTTTCATGTATGGCCCTCGACTCTGCACCCGTTGGTGCATCAGCGCCACCGCCGCCATTGTGATGACCGGGGCCTGCAACGGGGCGCCGTCAGCCCCGACGATTCGAATCGATCCGGAGGCGCCCACCACCAACGTCGCGCTCACCATGGTGGTGGTGGACGAGGCGGTGGATCCCAACGACGACGCCGTCAGCTACGTCATCGAATGGCTCAAGGATGGCGAGGTCGTGCCCGAGCTCGTCGGTGAGGACACGGTGCCTGCTGTGAGCACCCGGAAAGGCCAAGAGTGGACCGTGCGGGTCAGCGCCATCGACCGCGAAGGCGTGGACGACCCGGCGACCGCGACGGACAGCGTGTCCAACGGCAACACCCCACCGAGCCTGGACACCCTGTCGCTCACCCCGGAGAGTCCCCGAACGCTGGACACCCTAACGGTGGATGCTTCGGGCTCTGATCCCGACGGCGACGCGATCAATCTCGCCTATGAGTGGCGGGTCAACGGCACCGTACAGGCCGCCAAAGGCGCTGAGCTGGACGGCGACGCGTTCGTGAAGGGCGATGTGGTCGAGGTGAGCGTCACCGTCAACGACGGCACCGACGATGGCACGCCGGACACAGCCAGCGTCACCATCGTCAACACCCCGCCCACGTACAGCGGCATTGAGCTGATTGGCGCGGAACCCGTGACTCAAGAGTCCACACTCGCCTGCACCGTATCGGGCTGGGAGGACGCAGATGGCGACACCGAAAGTGCAACCATTACCTGGTATATCGATGGCGTCGCCGCAGCGGAGGGCCCTACATTCACACCCACCGACGCATCAAAAGGCGAAGAGATCTGGTGTGAGGCCACCCCGTTCGATGGCGAAGAGGTCGGCCC
>JBGCER010000208.1:0-2606 GCA_045106515.1 Myxococcota bacterium | reverse complement strand
CTTTGCGGTGCTCAACACCATGCTCATGGCCGGTCGCGAACGCACCCGGGACATCGGGATCCTCAAGGCCCTGGGCTTCTCCGACCGCAGTGTCGCGGGACTCCTCGTCGTCGAATCCCTCCTTGTCTGCGTCGTGGGCGGGGCTCTTGGGATCGGCCTCGCGCTGCTCTCCGAAGAGGCCACGGCCAAGATGTTTGCGGGCATGATCCCCGGATTCGAGATCGCGCCCTGGATCATGGGCCTCGGCCTGGGGGTCGCCGCTGCGGTCGGCCTCATCTGCGGCCTCGCACCGGCGCGCCGCGCCCTCTCCCTTCAACCCGTCGCGGCCCTGAGGGCGGAGGCCTAACATGGCACTGGTCCCCCTCCGCTACACGTTCCGCAGCCTGTTTGTGCGCAGCAGCGCCACGCTGCTCACCGTCTTCAGCATCGGCGCCACCGTCGCCGTCCTCGCCGGCGTGCTCGCTCTCCAGCAGGGCTTCACCAGTATGAGCGTCGAGCGTGGCCGCGAGGACCTCGTGGTCATCATGCGGCAAGGCGCCAAGTCCGAAGGCCAAAGCGGCCTCGACCGCGAACAGGTGGACACCCTCGTCAAGGGCAGCCCCGAGATCGCCTTGGGAGACAACGGCCAACCCCTTGCCGCGGCCGAACTCTACCTCGCGGTGCGCCGCCCCAAGATGGACGGAGGTGAAACCAACGTCGCGAGCCGCGGCGTCGAACCCCAGACGTTTGCCATCCACGGCGACGACATCCAGATCGTCGAAGGGGACGCGCTCACATTTGGGGCCGACGAAGTCATCGTCGCCCGCAGCCTGGTGGGCCGCATCCGCGACTGCCAGGTGGGCTCGACTCTGGTCATCAACACGACCCCCTTCCGGGTCGTCGGTGTGTTTGACGGCAAGGGCTCGTACGGCACCGAGATCTGGGGCGACGTCGAGCGCATGATGGAGGCCCTCGAGCGACCCAGCTTCAGCCGGGTCATCGCCCAGGCCTCATCCCCCCAAGACCTCGACGACATCGTCGCCCGCCTCGAGGACAGCAAGCAGGTGCCCGCCGCCGCCATGTCGGAGCGGGACTACCTCCAGGCGCAAACCGGCTCCTTGTCCGGCGTCATCTTTGGGCTCGGCACCCTGCTCGCGCTCATTATGGGGCTGGCCGCGGTGTTCACCGGCACCAACTCGATGCTGTCCGCCCTCGCGTCCCGGGGCCAAGAGATCGGCATCCTGCTCTCCATCGGCTACCGCGGGCTCGCGATCTTCTTGGCATTCTTGCTCGAAGCGGTCCTGCTCGGCCTCATGGGTGGCCTGCTGGGCTGCCTGTTGGTGTTGCCCCTCAACGGCATCCAAACGGGCACCACCAACTTCGACACGTTCACCGAGGTCACCTTCAGCTTCCGCACGACACCTTTCGTGCTGATCTCGGCCGTGATCTTCGCGATGATCCTCGGCCTCATCGGCGGCACCTTGCCCGCATGGCGCGCCGCCCGCATGCGGCCGGTCGAAGCCCTTCGGCGCGCGTAGAACGCGCCCGGCCGAGAACGCGAAGGATCCCGCCGCCACCACGCCCCGGGGTAACTGCCCCGTGCCCACACACCGCCCCACCCAGAGGCCAAATCGGCGTTACGGGCCTCAACGCGTCTCATACTAGAGCCCACCGATTCTCGCCCCGCCACAACACTCCCACCTATCTCAACCTATGCGCGCTTCGCCACGACATCTCGCTCTCCTCCTCGGGCTCGCCGCGACAGCAACCGTCGCCACTGCTCAAACTCAGCTTACCGAGCGGTCTGACACCATCCCTGCGGCCACAGGCGCGTCGGGCGCCGGCGCCCTCGGCGACGTTGATGGGGACGGGGACCTGGACCTGCTCATGCCGACCAACGTGCAGAGCCTAGCCGTTCGCCTCAACGACGGAGAGGGTCGGTTCGAGCAAGCGTCCGTGGTCGCCACCCCCTTCGCCCCAAGCGCAGTAGTCAAGATTGAGTGCGGTGACCTGGACGGCGATGGGGACCTGGATGCCATCCTCTACCTCTCCGCCCTGTTTGAGCACACGTACTACGTCGCGGCGACGAACGACGGAACCGGGGCGTTCACCATCAGCTCGCTGCGGGTCATCCCCATTCTTTTCTCGCTGTTCAAGCTGACCGACCTCGACCTCGACGGCGACCTCGACATGGTGGTCTCATCCTCCTACGGGGCCACCCCGATCCAGGGCTTCGTCAACGACGGGAGCAACACCTTCACCCCATCGACCCTGCTTCCCGCGAGCTCGGGCACAGAACACGGCGACGTCCCCGCACTCGGCGATCTCAACAACGACGGCCGAGATGACATCGTCGCCCTCTGGACCGGCCGCTACGTATATCTCTCGACCCCGACCGGCTACGTCGAAAGCGTGCAGCCCGTCTTGCAGACCCTGAACCCGCTGGTCGAGTGCATTGCCGACTTTAATGGCGACGGCAACATGGACGTTCTGGTCGCAACCGTAGGGGGCACCAACGCGCTGCTTCTCGGCGATGGGACCGGCGCGCTCACCCAAGCCCCCACGCCGTTCATGACCACAGGAACGCTCACGACACTCACCCCTGTGGACATCGACAACGATGGCGA
>JBGCER010000207.1:0-3457 GCA_045106515.1 Myxococcota bacterium | reverse complement strand
GAGGTCTCCACTGAGCACATGAGCATCGCTCTCGGCCATGGCGTGCTGGTCACGTTCCAAGACCGACCCGGCGATCCTTTCGGAGGGGTGAGGCGTCTTTTGGTGGACGGCGTAGGAACAATTCGCAAGCGCGGGGCACCTCGTCTCCTACACGCCTTGGTCGATGCCGTCGTCGACGATGCCTACACCGCCATCGAAGCGCTGGGCCAAGACGTGGAAGCCTTGGAGTCCGCCCTGCTCGATGAGCCACCCGATGACGCCCTGGAGCAGATCCACGACCTGCGCAGCTCGACCTTGCGGGTGCGGCGGACCATTCGGCCACTCCGAGAAGTCACTCACGGCCTGAACCGAGTTGAAACGCCACTATTGGCGGATCCACTCGATGCCTACTGGCGCGACGTGACCGACCACATCGACCAGCTGCTGGAGAACCTGGAGCTGTACCGCGAGATGATCATGGGCATGGTGACCCTGCATCACAACCACAAGAGCGACCAGCTCAACGACACCATGCGCGTGCTGACCATCATCTCGGTCATCTTTATGCCGCTGGCGTTCATCGCCGGGCTGTACGGCATGAACTTCAGCTACATGCCCGAAACGGATGTGTGGTGGGGCTACTTTGCCGTCTTGGGTAGCATGGTGGCCATCGCCGGTGGCATGGTGGCCTTGTTCAAATGGCGTGGTTGGTTTTAGTGACGTTGAACTCCTCCGAACATCCCGATCTCGGCCTGATCGCCGCCGCGATCCGCCGTGAGCCCGCGGCCGCTCGCGCCCTGATCAAACGTCTCACGCCCGTGGTACAAGCCCGCGTTGTACGCTGCCTATTGCGAAGCAGCGCCGGTCGGGGCCGCAACGCCCGCCAAGAGGTGGCGGACTTGTGCCAAGACACCTTCCGCATCTTGTTCGACGACGACGCCAAGGTTCTGCGACGTTGGGACCCAAACGCGGGTTTATCCCTCGATAACTTCGTCGGCCTCGTGGCCAAGCGACACGCGCTCTCCATCCTGCGGAGCAAGAAGCGAAGCCCATGGAGCGACGACCCCGTCGAGGATGTGGAGCGGCTCATCACCCACAACGACGGCCCCGAGTCCATCGTGGTGACCCAAGACGCGCTCGCCCACGTCATCGATGAGCTTGAAGCCGAGCTCTCTCCCAAAGGCTGGGTGCTCTTCCAGCGGATCTTCGTGGACGAGGCCGACATCCCCGAGCTCGTGACCGAGTTAGGCATGACCCGAGACGCCATCTACGCCTGGCGGAGCCGGCTCGGAAAGCTGGTGCGGCAAAAAGTGAGCGCTGTGATGTCAGATTCACCATCTCCACTTCGAACGTCGGTCCCGGAGGGGGACAAATGACCGAGGAGGAGCTGATGAGCGCGCTCAAAAAGGCGGCGCAAAAGTGCATAGAATCAGAACCTTCTGCCGAATGGGATGATCTGGCTCGCGGTAAGTTGTCCAAAGACGAGGCGGACGCCCTCGCAGACCAGCCCGATGGCGACGCGCTGTCCGACCTCTTCGCACCCCTCGGCGATGACTTCGTCGATGGCGTCTTGGGGGACGTGCTCGGCATGGCAGGCGCCGAGCCCGACGACACGACAGAAGAAGACGCCAAGGCGACAACCTCGCAAAATTCGGCTCCCCCAGCCAATAATCGGCGCTGGCTGTTCATGGCTGCGCCCGTCGTGGCCGCCATCGCCGCCGTGCTGCTGTTCATGGCCTGGCCCAACCCAGACGCCCTGCCCAACTACACCTTCGAAGTCACAGGTGGAGACCAGCCAATCCGCGGCACGCCCAGCGCACCGGTCGGAGAGATCCGGACCCTGTCGGTCGGGTCCAAGCTCACCATCACCGCACGACCGCCCACCGCGGTGACCGGCCCCGTCGGCGCGACCCTTGTGGTGCGAGAGAACGGCACCTTGCGCGCCGCCTCGGCCGGCATCGCCGTGTCCGAGTCTGGCGCCGCCAAGTGGACCGGCATCGCCGGCCAGCCCCCGCTGACCGCCGATGTTTCCAATGTGATGCTCGTGATTCATCCAGCCGGCTTCACCGATGCCCAGGTGCTCGCCAGCGCCGAGTCCCGCGATGAAGACCTCGTCATCGACGTGCCTGTCCGCGTCCGAGCCCCATGAGGCGTGGCCTGCTGGCCCTGATCCTCGCAGGCTGCCCGACGGGCGCTCCGTCCCCAACCGATCCAGAAGCCAGCGTAGTTCCTCTGGACCCATGGTACTTCGGCTGCGATGATATCAGCGGAGAATGTGCCTTTGAAGCTGATCAGCGCCAGCTCACGCTGTGGACGGATTTCCCCGAAGAGGTCGTGCTGAAGGTGGACGGTCGGGTGGCCGAGACCACCGAGAAGAGCGTCGATGGTGGGCTGCAGATCAAGGTGGTGTTGGCGGACCTACCCGCGGTGGTGAGTCTGGAGGGCCCCAACCCGGGCCAGCGGTGGACAAGACGTGTGGTGGCGAAGCCGAAGCTGCCGACCGCCGACGAGGTGGACTGCGACGCGCCTGATGTCGACCCCAGGCCCGAAGCCAAGGCGATGACGCGGGTGCACTGCGCCTGGGCGGCGACGAGGGTCGAGGATGAGGAGGCCCGGGCGGCGGCGTCGAAGCGGCTGCCCGATGAACTGTATGGGGCGGCGCAGGCGCTGAGTGCGGCGGGGTGGGAGACGGAGGCGGTGAGGGTTCAGTTTCAGGCGAGTTTTATGATCATGCACTCTGGCGACTCTGAACGAGCGATGGAGTGGGCTCAGCAGCTAGACCCCAGAAGAGAAGGGACACGGCGCTGGGGCAGGGCCATGCTGATTGCGCAAACCGCAAGGCGATTGGCGCACTATCGCCAGTCTTCCCAAACGGTAGATGAGGCTCTGGCCGTGGTGAACCGGCTGAGCCTCCCCGCGCATCGGCGAGACGATTCGAAGTCCATGAAAGCCACGTTGGCCGCATCGATCGGAGACCTAAACACTGCGGTAGACGTCTACTCAGAGCTAGCCGTTGAGCACGATGAGACCGACCCATGCGATCGCGCGCTCGCGGTAAACCGTGAGAACTTGGCATGGTTCGAGCTTCTTCGCCGACGCGCCAAACGTCCTCCCAAGAGAGAAGTTGACCCGAGGGCGCTGCTACTTCTGGCTAAAAATCGTTTCGAGCAATGCGGCGGTTCGGCTGAAGATCGAGGGAGTGTCCTCACGAATCTCGCCTTCGAGTCTTGGTCGCGGGAAGCCTGGGCTGAAACCCTCGATACCGTATCGCAGCTGCCGGCGACGCCCGACCCCCTCGTGCGCGGTTGGTCGGCTGCCCTCAGCGGCCGCGCCCACTTAAGGCTAGGCAACTTCGACGCTGCCTTTGACGATGCTGACCGGGCTAGCAAGATCGCGATAGACCAGGACTTGCCAGATATCGCGGTTTTCGCGCTCCTCACCCAGGCGGAGGTTGCAATCGCCCAGGGCGACGCCAAAC
>JBGCER010000206.1:0-5863 GCA_045106515.1 Myxococcota bacterium | reverse complement strand
CACACGTAGTTGTAGCTGGCGATGCCGCTGGAATGGCCCAAGGGGGGCCGGATGCTCATGCCAGAGAAGCGGCCGGGTACCCACTGTTCCACTGGGTCATCGAGGGTGAGCACGCCTTCTTCCACGAGCTGGAAGATCATCGACGTTGTGAACGTCTTGGTGACGCTCCCCATGCGGCTGCGCTGTTCGGGTTGCCAATCGACTTGGGGATCGAGCTGTGCCGAGCCCGAGGTGCCGACCCATAGGGTGTGGTCCTCGTGGAAGGCGATGGCCATGGCGAGGCCCATCAAATCTTGCTCAGCCCGGGCCTCTTCGAGCTCGCGGTCCAAGGTGCTCTGCATCTTGTCATCGACGCTCAGCCAGGGTCCGGACCGGTCGGGGGGCTCAGTGCATCCCATGGCCAGCGCCAGCATGATGCCGGAGATCGTCTGGTGTCGAACGGTCTGTGCCACGAGCATGGGGCCTCCCTATCCATCCCTATCCCGCGGCGTCCGGGGGAGCCCCACCCGTTCGGTGACGCAGGGTTGAGGATTAGGGCCGAATGTCGGGCGGTGGGGCGTCGGCCTGGTCCGCCGTAAACCGACCCAAGCGGCCGCTCATGGGCCCCTCTCCGCCTCGTTTGACCCACTCGGCGTCCAAGAGTGCGTTTTGAAGCGGCGTCTGCAGCTCGGCACGCCACTGCTGCGGAACGTGGCTCGCGGCGTGCTCACGCAAGGCGGCGATCTTTGCCGCGAGCGCCGTGGCTTGGGGAACGGCGGTGTCGGGCGAGACCTCGCCTTGCTGTAGCTGCTTGGCCAGCAGGAAGGTGGCCGAACTCAACTGGCGAGCCTCGCGACCGGCTACGCGGGCCTGCAAGAGGCCCATTCGGTCTTCGGTCGGCACGTCGGACGCGGCGGCGCTGAGGTCCTGGACGAGCATGTCGACGATGTCGGCCCGATCGTCACCCGTCCCCGCTTCTCGTGCCCAGTCCACAGCCAGCGCGTCGACCAGGTCGGCGCTCGCAGGGGATGGGGTCAACCCGAGCGTGGCGTGGATGCGATCTTGCAGCGTCATCTCGGCCTCTTTGGTGGTGGATTCAGGCGCAGGTATAGCGGTTGGACCTGGAGATGACGAGGGAGCGCGGCCCGAACCGCAGGCCACCAACAGGCCCATCAGAATCGCGGCTCGGGTCACAGGGCGACCCCGGCGGCGTCGGCGACCCGAGAAAGACGGGGGCTCATGGCGCCGCCCTCGGCGGCATAGACGAGGTCCAGCGCTGCGATCTGAACATCCCGCTCCAAGAGCGAGACCGTAGGATGGGCGGCGAGTGCCTGAATGCCATTTGCGAGCGGCCTAATTTGCGGCACCAGTTGGCGTGCTTGGTGCTGGGCATCGGTGGCGCTGAGGTCTGTGTTCAGACCGAGAGCGGCCTCTCCCAAGCGCAGGCTTGTGCGCATCAGCGCTCGGACCCGGCGCTCGACGACGTTGCGGTGCAGGGCATCGACGCGACCGTCTTCGTCGAGGTGGCTCACCTCTTCGGTCCAGGTGCGGCAGAGCTCGGCGATGATTAGGTCGCGGTCGGGGTCGTCGGCCTCTCGGAGCCAGTCAGCCCAGAGCTCGTCGACCCAGCGGGTGATCTGAGCGGCGCCCATGGGCAGGCCCGCTTCTAGCGTCTTGCGGTGGTGTGCGATAGACATGGGTCACTTCTTTCCTAGTTTGACCTTGGCTTTCGCCCAGTCGCCATCTCGCATCGCTGTTTTCACGTCCGTCCAAGACCCCTTGCAATTGTCGTCGACGTGCTTGCCAACGATGGTCGAAGCCCCGCCTACCAGGTAGGCTTTGAACAGGTCGTCTCGGCTCACGCCGCTGCTCAGGAAGGCCTCGACGCACGCGATCTGGTTGGGGTAGGAGTTGGGCGACGAGAGCCCGGCCTTCTTCAGGGCATACTGCTTGAGCACGTCGGTCGCGCCTTCGTCGAAGGGATTGTCGACGAACGGTCGCCAATCTGCCGCTGCGTTGCTGTGCAAGATCTCGTGGGGGACGGTGCCGGTGTTGGCGGTGCTCTTGTTGATGTAGTTGACGCCCTTGTGCGCGAAGCCGTTCAGGTTGCCGTGGGTGGGCACGACCCACTTGGCCCATGCGAACTTGGACTTGCCGTAGACCTTTTCGTAGGCCACTTGGAACGCCGCTTGCTCCAAGATCTGCACATTGCCCATGTCGATCTTTTTATAGCCCTTGAACGCGTCGTTAAGGACTTCGACGCCCCGCTTGCCGGACAGGGGGCCCTTCTTGCCGGACTTCTCGATCACCGGGGGGGCTACGTCCGGGCCCTCTTCGGCGGAATCGGCGCCGTGGCTGTGCCCGGCCCCAGCGGCTTCGAGAGTCGGCGTGCTCTCCTCGACGGCGGCACCGTCCAGTTCAACCGCCTGTTCTGCGCTGTTCATACTTGGCGCGGAGCTGACGGGCGTGGACGATTGGGTGGTGGACTGAGACGCAGAGCGACGTTGCTGTTGCATAGATACATCCGGTTCCGCTGTGCAAAACATGGAGTTCGAGGAGAGAACCCCGCGACCGCGGTACCCCAAAAGCATAGCAAGTTCGCCAAACAGGTGCGGGAGATTGTTGTCACGACCTCGAATTGAGCGCCGTCGCGGCTGTTTTACCCTGGTAACAGCGTGTACTCGACCCTCATCTCAACGGCGCCGCCGACGTCGTCGGCGTCGTCCATGCTCCAGCTGTTGTGGCCGAGGGTCGCGCTAGCCGGCGAAGGGCGATCTCTCGATCGGAGCTGTACCAGCCGGACCCAATCATGGTCGCTGTGTCGCCCTCGATGCGGAATCCACGCAGGTACTCGATACAGGCGAGTCGGCCGCTCGGGGCCTGGGCAGAGTCGTGTGGAAGACGAAGCATCTAGTTGGGGGCCACGGAAACGACGCCCGCTGACGGCAGTACCCCTCGGCCCATGACGCTGTACGGCGCGGCGGCGTCGGGGTGGTTGTAGGCGCCGCCGGTGAGCGCCACCACCAAGTCGAGTTCGGGCAGTATGAAGAGGTGCTGACCCCCGTTCCCCTTTGTCTCCCACAGCTTGAGTTCTCTGCCATCAGCCGCATGCACCGTACCCAACCACCACCCAAGGCCGTAGTCCTGACCGCGCATTCGGGTCACGGGATGGGTGACCGCGTCGACCACACCAGGGTGCAGCACCGGCTCGCCTTGCCACTGTCCATCGTTGAGGACGAGCTGTCCTACGCGCAGCAGGTCCCGCGGAGTGAGCTGCAGGTGTCCGCCGGAGTCCGTGCCCCGGCCCCGGTCGAAGGTCGCCCACTCAGCATGTTGAATGCCGATCTTCGAGAATAGCATGCGGTCGGCGCGGTCCTGGATTCGCTCCCCCGTTGCAGCCTCCAGGACTGCGCCAGCCGCCACCATGTTGCCGGTGCAGTAGCGAGCGGTTTGGCCGGGTGGCTCGACCTGCGGAACGGCGGCCCAGAAGGCCACCCAGTCTCGGCTTCGGTACATTCGGTCTTCTTGACCGGGCGAGCGTGGGTTGTGATCGTCGCAGTGGAGTCCGGAGCGCATGGACAACAGGTGCGACAGGCTCGCCTCTTGGAGCTGCGGGACGTCGGAGTGACCCAGTGCTTCGCCCACCGGAACGTTCAGGTCGAGCTCTCCTCGGAGCGCGGCGTCCACCACAAGCAAGGCGGTGATGGACTTCGTGGTGGACCGCAGGTCCTGTGGTTCGGCTAGTCGTCCTGGTCGATCCTCGACTTCGACCACGACGCGGCCACGCCGGGCGATCTGCAGTGTCCGGATCTGCACGAATCGCATCTGCGCCAAGCCACGAACGAGCCGCTCCAGTTGGGCGGGGTCCAGGTCTACGTCTGACGCGTGGGCAGAGGCCAACGCCGCAGATGGGCCGGGTGGGGTGTACGACCACTGGGAATACCGGCGGGGACCGGCGCACCCCAGGAGGGTGAGGCTGAGCAGGGCGTACCGAAACCCGGTCATCGTAGGATCCGCGTTCGTGTCTTTAGGGTAGGAGGTCGATTGCAGTAAAAGCGAAGCATCATGTAGCCAAGGGGGGCCGCCGTAGCGTAGTGGGGGGGCAGGCTGGGGGCGCCCTGGGTACGCGTGCTGGGATGTATGTCGCAGGGGCGTCTCTGCACAAGTAGGTCCATGCTGTACGTCCTCTTCACACTGCTCGTGCCCTCGGCCGCGCAGGCCCAGGCTCAAGCCGAGGCTCAAGCCCAGGAGCCGGGTCCTCCTGCCTTTGATTTGGCGTGGTCGGGCACCGCAGGTGGTCTGGCGTCAGGTCAGACGAGCTTCGGTCTACACGAGCGACTCGGCAAAGGGGGCGCGCCTTCGCTGAAGACGATCCGACCGGTACACGGATGGCTCGTGCAGGGAGAGTGGAGGGTGGCGGCCACAAGCCGGCAGCTTGCGGACACGCTGTCGGTCGTTGAAGGGGAGCGCCCAGTCTGCACGAAGGCGCGGCCGGTGTCGATCCTGCGCACCGACGATGAGACCCTGATCTTTGCCAGCGACGCTCCTGTCTGGACGTCGTTCTGGCCCGGCCGGCGAGAGGCCGCGACCCGATGGACCTGCTCCTCGGCGGGCGTGACGGCGGACCTAATTGGCCCTCAGGGCCAGGGTGCACCTCCAACCTGGGACTTGGGCTCATGGGAAATCCGCGTGGGCCTCGCGTGGACGCTCGAAGAGGGGGAGCCCATCGACAGCATCGGGCGGCCCCGAGGCGATGGACCCCACCGAGCCGCGCTGCTGGCCCAGGCCGTCGCCCAGAGTGATGTGTACCTAGAAGCCGGATCCTTTGTCGATGGCGCGAGCAGCGTGAACGAGTCCGGCCTCTCGCTGCATCGGGACACGGCGTTTACGCTGCTTGAACGCCTGCAACCCCACGCGATGGCGCCAGGGGCAACCGAGTTGGTCGCCGGCGCGAAGGCGCTGTTGGCCGCAGCCCCGAATATCCGGTGGGTGGCGAGCAATTGGCGAAGCACAGACCCGGCTCTCGCCCTCCCGGATCATCGGATCATCACCGTGGACAGCCCTGCGGGGGCGCTCACCGTGGGGGTCGTGGCCGCCCTCGATCCCAGCCTTGTACGGCGTACTCCGATACTGGCCGCCGAAGGCATCACGCTGGTGCCCCCAGTGGCGGCTGTGCAGGAGGTCCTCGACCGGCTGGCTGCCGCGGAGACGCGCCTGGACGTGGTCGTCCTTCTGACGACGGCAGGGCCCGATGAACGCGCCCGACTCCAGCGCGAATTACGTGGGGTCGACGTACTGATCGGTGATGTGGATGCGAGTCTGTCTGGGGTTCGGTCGCTCGATGTGCGGCTCAGCGCGCGACGGCCCGATGGGGCCTATGTTCTACCGCTCGAACCCGTACTCCAGGCCAAAGCGACCTTGCTGCCGTCGGGTGGGTTGGCGGCGTTGGCGATCGTGCCGAGCGAAGTCACCTCGGACATCCCACCGGACCCGACGGTTTTGGCGGCCGTGACTCGGGTGCGAGCCCGCATTTTCCCAGAGCTCGATCGGCCTCTCCTTCCGGCGCCGCCGGGCCCGCCGGGGGCGGTGCTGGCCGATGCGACCTTCCAGCGCTTGGTTTGCGAGGCTGTGCTCGATGACGTTGGGGCCGACCTCGTCTTCTTGCCGACGTTGCGGACGGGCCGGGGGGTGCCGGGCCCTCTCACCGCGTTGCTGGTGGCGGATCGTTTGGCCCTCACCGATGTGCTGGAGGTGCACCGGGTATCTGGTGGCCGCCTGAAAGCCATGAGTGAGCGCCTTTATGCTGGGGCCCCGAATCACTGCGGCGGGCGGATCGGCGGAGGGAGCGCCAAGGTGGGCCGTCGGGCCATTGAGCCGGATCAGG
>JBGCER010000205.1:0-6737 GCA_045106515.1 Myxococcota bacterium | reverse complement strand
GGTGCGGTAGTCCTTGAACGGTAACGCCGCGAAGATCGGCGGAGCGCTGATCAGGGCCACCGCCGATAGCGCGACGGCGACGGGTGAGGCGTCGCGGTGAAGCCCGAGCCCAGCGAACGTGGCCAATGTGACCAAGGCGCACAGCGCGCCAAGCGTCAAAACTAGCAGGGGCACGATGCGGCTCAAGGGTGTGTGGCTCCGACGAGTGAGGTGCCGTGGTGGCGGTGCATCCAACGTGCTAGCCGACGTAGCCTGGAGGCCGTGTGCCCCGCGCTACGTGGTTCTGTATCGACATCGAGTGCTCGGGGCCCGTCCCCGCGCTCTACGACATGCTCTCTATCGGCGCTGTCGCCGTCACCTTCGTCGACGGCGCTTACGTCCGCTCCGAGCCGTTCTACGTCGAGGTGCGGCCCCAGGCCCCCAAGGTCGACGCCGGAGCATTGGCCGTTTGTGGCTTGGACTTGGGCCGACTCCGCAGAGAGGGCTTGCCCTTGGCCCAGGCGCTTCAGAGCCTCACGGACTGGGCGAGGGGTCAACTCCAGCCCGGAACCAAGCCCGTATTTGTGGGGCATAATGCGCCGTTCGACTGGTCCTTTGTGAACTGGTCTTATGTGGCGTGTGAACTGGATAATCCGTTCGGGTACAAGGCCCTAGACACCAAGGCCTTGGCCTCTGGAGTGTTGGGCCTGCACTGGTTCGATTCGAATAAGGAGCGCCTCGAAGTGCTCCTCGATTTGCCCCCCCAAGACCCGGACCAGGTCCATCGCGCCGACTATGACGCGTGGTACCAGGCCCTGATCCTCATCGCCCTGCTAGAGCGGAGTGCAACATGTGTGGATTCGTAGGCGTCACCGGAACGGAAGCCGCAGCGCCGGTCGTGTGGCTCGCATTGCAGGCCTTGCAACACCGCGGTCAGGATGCGGCAGGAGTGGGCACGGTCGATGGCGGCCGGTTCCACATGCACAAAGATTTGGGGATGGTGATCCACGCGGTGCCCTCCGCCAAGCTCGAAGAGCTGAAGGGGGGCAGTGGCATCGGCCACGTTCGCTACCCAACGGTCGGGGGCAACACGCGCGAGGATGCGCAGCCCTTCGTGACTCGCCGGCCCGGCATTTTGATGGCGCACAATGGTAACGTGACCAATCTGCCCGAGTTGGTGGACCAGCTCCGCCGCCGCGGCATGCACGTGCTCTCTGAGTGCGATGTCGAGGTCATCCTCATGGTGCTGGCCGACGAGCTGACCCGTATCGCTCCGGCCCGTCACACCACGCAGGACCTGGTTGAGGCGGTGGGCCGGCTGCTCGACCGTGTGCGTGGCGCCTACACCGTCACCTGCGTGCTGGAGATCGACGGCCAAGAGACGCTGGTGGCCTTCCGCGATGAACATGGCATTCGGCCGGGGGTGTACGGCCGTCGCGATGACGGGGCCTGGATGGTGGCGAGCGAGTCTGTCGCGCTCGACGCGACTGGCTTCCGGCGCCAGGGCTTCTTGCCCGCCGGTCACGCCATGATCTTCCGCGGTGGCGAAGACGCGATCACCCTGCCGATTCGTGAGAAGAAACCTCGTCACTGCATTTTCGAGCACATCTACTTCGCGCGTCCCGATAGCTTGATGGAGCATGGTCGCGTGAACGATGTGCGACAGCGGCTGGGCCAGCGACTGGCCGAAGAGTGGGAGACCCGCGGTTTTGGTGCGGATGTGGTGATTCCGATTCCGGACACCTCGCGCCCCGCCGCCATCGCCATGGCCGAGCACTTAGGTCTGCCGTACCGCGAGGGCTTCATCAAGAATCGATATAGCGGTCGAACCTTTATTATGCCCAATCAGCAGACCCGCGAAGCGGCCCTGCGACTCAAACTCAACCCCATCGAAGACGTGTTTCGTGGTCGAAGGGTGCTGTTGGTGGACGATAGTGTGGTTCGTGGGTCTACGATGCGCCGCATCATCCGGACGTTGTCGGACCTGGGGACCAAGGAGATTCACTTGGCGATCTTCAGTCCGCCGGTGCGTCACCCGTGCTTTTACGGCATCGACATGCCGACCGCCGAGGAGCTGGTGGCGGCCGGAATGAACGACGTGGAGCTTGAAGCGCACCTCACCGAACGCTTCGAGTGCAACAGTGTCACCTACATTTCGGTCAATGGGTTGGCGTCACTGGGGGATGACCGGATGTGCTCCGCCTGCTTCGATGGCGACTACGTGGTACCAGTCAGTACGGACGAGCGACAAGCCATTGAGTCAGACCGTCGTGGCTGAACGTGGCGGACTCGCATGAGCCGGTTGGTATAGGCTTCGTTTGATGTCCGAGGTCACCCGAGAACTCACCAATGCTCACTACCTGCACACGCGGGCTGGGCTCGAACCGCTCCTCCGTCCCCCGGTGGAACAGCCGACGTGTCTGGCGTGGATGCCAGGTACCGAGACGCTGATCGTTGGTAATCGGCGTGGACAGCTGTTTTCCGTCGACCCCATCATGGGGACCGCACCCATTGCATCGGATTTGGGTTGGACGGACACCATTGCCGTGCACCCCACCGATGACCGCTATGCCGTGCTGAACGGTTCGGGCCAGTGGACCATGGGCCGCGTCGGTGGCGAGGTGATCGCCTCGGGCCAACACGCCTTTAATCGAAGAATGTCGGCGTTCTTCCATGAAGATTATCTGGTACTCTCGGGCGACTCCATCGATGGTCGCTATGTTCTCGTGATCTCCCGCGGCAAGGTCGCCGCCCGAATCCGGGTACCCCATCGCTCCATTCCGGCGCTCGATAGCAATGGGAAGCTGGTCTTAGTTCGCTCGACGACGGCTGGGATTCAAGTGTGCCCGCTGTCTCGGAACCCTCGGGTCAGCGATGAGGAGAGTACGGCTCATCACTTGATGGCCTACGATTCCACTATCTTGGGCCATACCGTGATTGGCATGGTGGTGTGGTCAAGGGCAGACCTGCACAATGCGGTCTCGCTTCGGATGACCGATCTTTCCGTTGCCTGCCTGTCTCCAGATGGCACCAGAGCGGCTATGGGTACTCGGTCAGGCTCTGTGGCCATGGCGCGGTTGTCGGCTCCCGAAGATCGCGCGCACCCAGAGCTCTATCGTGCCTTTGAGGGTTCCGTGAAAGCGATCGAGTTTGCTTCAAAGGGTCGATGGTTGGCGACCGCTGGCGACCACCTCATCGTCTGGACATGGGAGGACTGACCTTGGGTGTGCTTCGGCAAACCAGGACGGGACGGTGGTGCACCCCAGGCGCTCGGTGTTTGGTGGGGCGCTCCGGCACAGCCGGCTTGCTCCTCAAGGATCGCTCGGTGTCCGCTGAGCACGCCAGCGTGTTCTGGTCTGATCCCGGTTGGGCTGTCCGGGACCTAGGCAGCCGGAACGGCACCTTCGTTGGGGATACTCGATTGGCGCCCGGGCAGAAGATCGACCTCGTCGTTGGGCAGACGGTCCGATTTGGCGGGTCTCAAGAATGGCGCTTGGTTCACGATGGCGCTCCTACGGCGCTGGCCGTGCCTGTTGTGTCTGGAAAGCTGGTTTGGACCGGCGCAATGATCGCGGACCGAGAGCTTCTGGCCCTCCCAGATGAAGAGACGCCGGAGGTCACGGTTCGCAGGCAGCTCGACCGGTGGATGGTCGAAGACGAAGACAGCCAAGGCCGCGGCGTGGACGGGCAGATCGTGCGGGCCGACAACAAGGTCTGGCGCCTGTTCTTGCCACCCGATGAAGACGAGGTGGTGGCGACCACCGCGTTCAACTCCGGTCCGCGAAGCTGCCTCTCCGATGCCGTTCTTCGCTTTGGCGTGAGCGCAGACGAAGAGCATGTGACGCTGTCGGTGCAGAGCAGCAATCAGTTCCATGAGGTCAAGCCTCGCACCCATCACTACCTCCTGCTCACGCTGGCCCGTCAGCGCGTCGAAGACGTCAAGCAGGGCGTGAGCGACTCCGAGGCCGGCTGGTTGCACGCCGAAGACCTTCAGCGGATGCTGCGCATGGACCGGCGCACCCTGAACACACAGGTGTTCCGCGCTCGCAGGCAGCTGTCGAAGCTGGACCTCGATGGCTCCGGCGACATCATCGAACGCCGCGACCCGGCGCGTCAGCTCCGCATTGGTGTGGCGAAGATCGAAGTCCAGCGCATCGGGCCGTAACCCACGTGGGTCCGCCAGATGCGGGCTATCGAAGCTCGATGGGGAACGCCAATCGAAGGCTGGGTGCGATCTGCTGGAAGGACTCGTGGTCCATCGGCGTGAGCAGATTGTCCGTGGTCAGCGCGTAGACCCGGCCGCGCTCCAGCTCTTGGGTGGGCGTGAACAGGTAGTCATTGCGGGACCGCAGCCGAGACAGGCTCATGGGGATCGCTTCGCCCGCCGTGTACAGGTTGAGCGGCACCTCTTGGGTGGTGATGCTCACGAGTTCGGCCGTCTCGACAAAGTCCAGCATGTGGAGCGTGACATCGAGGCCGACGAGCTGGTCGTAGCGCAGATCTCCGTGGTAGACGATCTGCAGCGTCTCACTATCGATGCTGGCCCCTCCGGCCTCCTGCAGGCCGTACAGCGACTTGATGCTATTGCCGAGGGCTCGGATGGGCTTGGCTTCGAGGCGCACGTAGCTCGACGACCCGATGGCGTGAAATCCCTTGGCCTCGGGGATGGGGAAGAGCTGGAGAACCGGGGTCTCAACTGCGGACTTGTCTTCGGGGACCTCGATCTGCACATCCTCTTGGATGTAGCCCGCTCGGCCCGCTTTGATGGTGTGTGTCCCCACCGTATAAGGAAGGAAGAATCTTCCATTTGAGTCGGTGACGGGGCGGTCTGGCAAGCCCTCAAGCTTGACCATCGCCCCCTCGACGGGGTCGCCCCAAATGTCGACCACAGTGCCGCGGATCTGCGGAGCGGTGGTGCATGCGGGAAGTAGCAGCAGCAATATCGGTGCGTAGCGAATCATCGTCGGTCATCCATCTCAGCCGCACTGTAGCGCGGCGACGAGGCGTGCGCAGGGGTTGGGGGGCTCTCTTCCCGGGGCGGCTGGCAGATCGACGCCCATTCCAACCCAGTCCGCCGAAGCCGACCCCTAAGCCCCTCGACCCAAGAAGAACCGGCTCAGCGTCCCGCGGATCGGCGCCAGCGTGAAGTCGCCCACATCCGCGAACCGCTCCACCAGCTTGTACCCGGTCTTCGCCAGGGTCAAAAGCCCCTTCACACGGTCGATAATGAACGGAAGTTCCGCATCGTCCGGGTCCGCTTTCGCTTCTGCTTCGAACAGGGCGAGCGCCTCCTCGAAACGTTCAACCGCCCGTCCGATCAGGCGCAGCTCCCGCTCCCGGAAGATGCGGCGGATCACTTCCCAAACATCGGTGTGGGCGGCGTAGTAGCGCTTTCGCTCGCCGGGCACCGGGATGCGGCGGATGAGGCCCCATTGGTCTAGGTCGTGCATGCCCATGCTGACCGCGCCCGTCGATAAGCCCGTCAAGTTCGCGATCTGGTCGGCCGATAGGGGGTCGACCGACAGGTAGAGAGTGGACCAGATCCGCCCCATCGATCCCTTGAATCCCCAGAACTCAACGAGCTCGCCCATCGTCTCCGCCACCAGGTTGATGGCGCGGGCGCGGGATTCGGAGAGTTCGGGGTGGGAGGCGGGCTTCATGAGGCTCCACTGGGTCTTCGTACGCTTCCCTTAACTCGCGATGTCAGTTCCTTCAAAAATGATTGAAAGTTCGCCGATGGGTGCATAGAGATGGACCCAGAACAGGAGAATGCATGGCCTCGCCTCGCTTGCGCGCCCTTCCTGGAGGGGCTGCAGCCCGCACCCAGCCCGCCGGTGTGCTGGCCGGGGCCCCCCTGTCACGGATCGATGGTCCCGCAGATGCGCTCGCGCTCGTGGGCACCGAAATGGCGGCGGCCGAGGCAGCGCTACGCGATCTGGTTGTCAGCGATGTGCGCGCTGTTCCCGCGGTGGCCACCTATCTGGTCGACGCGGGCGGCAAGCGGTTGCGCCCCGCCCTGACAGCCTTGGGCGCTCGGGCCGTGCAGTGGTCCTCGCCCAACTTGCCGCAGCTGATGTGCGTCGGTGAGCTCATCCACTTGGGCTCGCTACTCCATGATGATGTGGTGGACGATGCCGCGAGCCGCCGCAATCGGGACGCGACCCACAAAGTCTACGGCAACGCGGTCACCATCCTCACCGGCGACTTCTGCCTGGCTCGCGCGGTTCTGTTGGCTTCCGAGGCCGGCGGTCACCGCGCGGTCACCGAGTTGGCGCGAGCCGTGACCGCCATGGCGGAAGGCGAGGTCCTTCAGCTCCAGCGCTCGGGTGACTTGTCCGCGACCCTCGACGAATACTTGGAGCTCATCGACAAAAAGTCCGCGGCTCTCATCTCTTGGTGCGCGGCGGCCGGTGCCCTCGCCAAAGGCGACGATCGCGCCGCCGATATCCTCGGCCGCTATGGTCGGAATGTGGGTGTGGCCTTCCAGGTGACCGATGATGTGCTCGACTACCAAGGCGGCACCGGCAAGACGCCCGGCGCGGACCTCCGAGAGCGAAAAGTCACGTTACCCTTGCTTTTTGCGGCTGAACGGGACCCCGGAATTGTGGAACGGCTCCTGGACCATGCGCCCACCGACGCCGAGCTGCCAGACCTCATCGAGCGTGTGCGGGCTACCGGTGCACTCGACCGGGCCTTGTCCTGGGCCCGAGGACGCGTAGATGGCGCGCTGAACGACCTGGGTGGCCTTCCGGATGCCC
>JBGCER010000204.1:0-7461 GCA_045106515.1 Myxococcota bacterium | reverse complement strand
TTCGTCGTCGCAACGCAGCGTCGGAGCCAAGTTGAGGATGGACATCAGCCCCCCAGCGACTGGAGATTCAATGCGTCCTACCGTTCGAAACACCCTCGTCTTAGGCACGGCCCTCGCGGCTGGCTGCGTCTTCTCGTCGCTCGACGGCATCGCCACCGTCAGCCAGATCCCCAATCCCTTCCCCGGACTCTTGGCGATCACCAAACATAAGGTCGCGGTCGTCGTCGACCTGGTGCCGGTCGACGACACATTCAAGAGCTTCGAGCCGACGCTCAAGGCGTTCAAGACCGATGGCACAGAGATAGACCGCAAGACCCTCGCCGAGTTGGCGGCGGACTACGATTTCGAATTCGACTGCGACCGCATCGTATCGCTGTCCGATGGCGTAGATGCCGGCAGCGACGCCCGCCAAGTGGACACCTTGGTCATGCACTGCAGCAGCGGCCAGGGCTACCGGCTGTACGTGCCATGGTCGAGCCCGGGGAGCATGTACATCCTTGGAGTGGCCGGGGTATATGCCGGACATGCCGACACCCGACGCTACACGGACTTTTCCACTCCGAATTGGGACGGTGCAGCCACGCAGCCGGAAGACGAGTTCACGACCGACCAACGAAAACGCGACGCTGCGGTCTTCATCCAGATGATCGATGACCCCGATCACATCTGCCACGGCGTGCCCGCTCCATTCTTGGCCTGGAGCAACGGCAGGCCGCTCTTCCTTGGCCAGGAGCCCATCGACCTGAGCGACGAGCTCGGATGCGCGCCACCCTTCTTGCGTCTGTCGATCGACGAGACCCTGGAAGAGTGGGCGATCCTTGCAAATAATAAGCTGCTCTTCATGAGGTGGAAGGCTCATGAGCGACCTGAGGTCACCGGTCGCTTACAACTTGAGGTCGACGTTGGAGAGGTGTACGCGGACGTGGGGTCCCGTCACGGACAGGTGGCGCTCGCCAAGCGCTCGACATCCGGTAAAGCAAGCATCGAATTAATGGAACGCGCAAACCTCAGAATCACAGACCGTGTTGCGGCCCGAAAGGTCGTCGCCGTGGACATCCATGGACCGGGCTTCAAGAAGCTACCCCATCTGTATTTCGTGGGCCAAGACGGAAGTGGCACCTACGGAATCGGACAGATGGAACTCCTCTTAGGTCCATGAGGCGAGCCCCTCCCCCTACGTCCTCTTCGAGCGCATCGCCTTCTTTTGTACCAACCCACTATCCGCAGCGAACCTGGCGTAGTCGGGGCTATCTACCGGCACCGCGCGAACCCTTCCCTGCGCGTCGAAGTGCAGCCCCCACCCGTACCGCTTGCCTAGGGCCGAGCAGCGCAAGCACGGCTGGCCCTTCGACCAGAACTGTGTCCACAGCTCACCCCCTTCGGGGTGCTCCGACGGATCGTGGCCCTTGGCGTTGAGGAAGGCCGCGAAGAGGATCCGGCTCTGCGTGTGCTGCCCGGCTTCGTCGACGATCATCCGGTGATGCACATTGGCCGCCGACACCTTGTTCGGTCGGACAGGCGGTGCGCTGGCCTCGGTGGCCGGGCAATCTTCGGCGACCGAGATGAAGGTCGAGATGTAATCGTGCAGATGGGACATGGGGCCTCGGCGACGCAGTTGGCGTGCACATTATGAATGGGTTCGGGGCGTTTGTGGTACCCATTGGTGTCTACAAGGACGCTCCAGTCCACTCCTGCCCCCTTCACCCCGTGGTCCCACATGCTCGATCCATGGACATTGTCCCAGTGGGTGCTGGCTCTCTCCATCGCCAACCATCAATTGCCGCCCCCCGCCGAGGGTGCGCCCGAGTTGCAGGTGTGGTCGACCAACTACGTGCTGCACTTGGCCGAAGAGGTGGCGTCCGATGATGGCCACGTGATCCTCGCCCCCGGTGATGAGCCCTTCCCCCGAGCGGAGCCGATTCACTTAACCGCCGTGGACTGGTGCCAATCGGCCCTGCAAGGCAGCGCTCGGGTCCAGCGACTCGACGGCAGCGCGGTCACGCTCAACTACGCGACCTCCGAGGGTGTCGCGGTGGATTGTGGCCCTCCCTTGGGCAATGCTCGCTGGCGCAGCCAAGGTCGTGTTCGCTTTGGCATGGCCGTGGGTCCTTGGGGCGATGGCGTGCGCGGCTACCAGCTTGTGCCGTACCGAACCTTGGCGACCGATCCGAACGTCATCCCCACCGGCAGTCTGGTCTACGTGCCCAGCGCCCGCGGCGTGCCCATCGAGGTCGACGGCCAGATACTGGCGCACGATGGCTGGTTCTTCGCCGCAGACGTCGGCGGGGCGATTCACGGCGTACATATTGACACTTTCACCGGCACCGAGCGACAGGTCGGACTCCCCCAGGTCACAAACCGCGCGGACCGGACGGTGACCGCCGTCATCGTCCCGAGCCCCATGCTTCGGGGTGTGATGTCTGGGATCCACGGGCGCTGAACGACCCGGCCCCGACTCTAGGCTTCACCGCGACGACGACGGAAGAGCAGAGTTCCCAAGCCTAAGAACCACACACCCAGCCCGGCACTCCCCACAACGCTGCACGCGCCGCGGAACGACAGGCTGCCCTCTTCCATGCCCGCGCACTCACCTGCGGGCTCAAAGTCCGTCCAAGTGCCCCGTTTCCCGAACACATCAAGGGCCTCAGCCTCGGTGACCCGGGTCCCGGTTCCGCTGTGAATCCACACCGAAAGGCAATTCTTGGTCCCATCCGAGCAGAGTTGCAGCACCGCGCCGCTGCCTTCCACAAGGTCCTTGGCGGCCACCGGATCGGCTGGCTCTCCCGGCACGTTGACCAGCGAATCCAAGTCTCGAATGTCCAGCTCACCAACAATCCGCAGGCCGGCTAAGCTCTGACCATCGGGGTGCAGACCAAACTCAATGGCGCCTTCCGAGAGCGTCACCGGCACCCCTTGCGACGCGGTGTAGTCGCCAGTGGCGGAGAGCCGCGCCGCTTCGTCGGGGGCCGTCATCGGGACAAAGAGGGCTTTGCACGGCTCTGATTCCCCTCCAGCGAACGCCTGCACATCGAAGGTTCCCGCGATGCCACCGGGTCGGACCCGGACCACGATAGGCCCGAGGCCCGCGTTCGCCACGATTCCCAACATCTGCCCCGGCCCCCCCTCACTCAGGCCGTCCTCGACCAAGAAATAGGCCCCCTCTGGCTCTAGGGCCTGGTCGAGCGGCGCGGTGCCATGCTCGGTTACGACGTACTCATTTCGCACCTTCTCGATCCCATCGACCTCACCCACGACCCGCCACAAGCCTGGGTCTGGGAATGGATCCGCCATGTACCGCCCGTGTCCTGGGGAGTCGGGCCACGCTACCGGAAACAGGTCCAGCTCTCGACCGCCAGGGCCGGACATCCACCAATGCACGCGGGCGGGTGACACCTCTTGCTGGTCTTGAATCTCGAGCCGCTCCCCGCCCCTTTCAATGGAGCCCATGGTGGTCTCGGTGAACGGCCGCAGCACAAGGGGGTCCCAATAGGCGCCCCGCTCAGGTCCCGTGTAGGCGTAGTGATCGAGCGTCACGACCACCTCATCTTCGGGCTGCGGCGCATCACAACCGAAGAGCAGGAGCGAAAACATGCCTAGACTGGAGACTTTGAGTCTCATGCCATCTCCGGTGTCATGGGTGCGCCGAGTGAGTGTATGACCGATGGTCAATCTATCACTTCAAAATCGACCGGAGCCGCTCGGAGAGAGGGATGCAGCGCGTTCAGATGCTAGGCGGTGCAGGCGAACCCGCCGAGTGTGCCTCACCCGACTTTGGAGCCACCATGCAGCCCTTCCCCGTCGTCCGTCCGGGTCACCCTTGGGGTGATGCAGAGCGCTTGGACTGGCGCGCCCGCCAAGTTCGCCGCCGCTCCTACGCCGAAGAAGTATTGGCCAAGGTCGACGCCCTGCGCGACCGATTCCAAGTCCTCCAGTACGGCGCCATCGAGGGTCAAGGAGCGACCTATCCGCTGTTCGCGCTGTGCTCCCCGGACGCCTCTGCGGACCGACCCACCGCCCTCATCACCGGCGGCGTGCACGGATATGAAACCAGTGGCGTTCAGGGCGCACTGCGATTCGCCCACCAGGCCGCCGACGCCTTCGCAGGCCGGCTCAACCTGGCCATCGCCCCCTGTGTCAGCCCCTGGGCGTACGAGGTGATCCACCGTTGGAACCCCGACGCCATCGACCCAAATCGTAGTTTTGTCCAACATAGTCCCGCAGAAGAATGCCGAGCCCTCATGCAGTGGGTCGCAGGACTGGGCCCGATCGCCGTACACATCGACCTGCACGAGACCACCGATAGCGACAATACCCAGTTCAGACCTGAGAAAGCGGCGAGGGACGGGGTGGCCCAGTCCGTCTGGAACATCCCGGATGGGTTCTACCTGGTGGGTCGGACCGATCGGCCCGCCCCAGCCTTCCAAGCTGCCGTGCGGGACCGCGTCGCTCAAGTGACCCACATCGCGAAGGCCGACTTGCACGGTCGGCTAATCGGCGTACCCCTCTCCCAAGAGGGTGTGGTCGAGTACGATGGCGTCGCCCTCGGGCTGTGCATGGGACTGACCGATGCGCCCTATGTGACCACCACCGAGGTCTACCCGGACAGCGCCGCAGTGGACGACGAGACCTGCATTCGGGCCCAGGTAGCAGCGATTGTCGGCGGCCTAGAGTTCGCCTTGGCCCAGTGAGCGCGGTGGGTGCCGCCTCACCATGACACAAGGATCTCATTGCCAGTCGCGAAGTGATCCAGCTCGTCACCATCGACCGAAATCTTACTTTTTTCCTCGGTGATTTCCACTCCGAAGGCATCGGATGAAACGGAAGTGACCGTGGCGATTCCCACGATGAGCTCGGCCTCCACATCCGCCCCAAAGATGTTCTCGACGACCTTGATCTTCATCTCGACGGTCGTCCCCTTCGCGGGGGGTGTACCGTCGAAGCCGAGCACAACAGAGGACCCACTCTTGGCCTTTACGGTGCCCGTTCCAGATCCGTGCTCAACCGTTTTCACAGCAGGATCGTGGGACACGGCGACCGGGGCCGCCTGGGGCGCGTCGGGGCGGCCGTCGCGCAAAAGGTCTTCCTGGGCCTCACGCCGGCGCTGGTCTTCTTCAACCTGTCGAGCCACCTCCTCAAACTGGGCCTCTAGGTCGGGAGATGCACTGCCAGCGGCGAGAACAGAAAAGCCAACCAGCGCGGCGATGGACATCGCCCAACGGGCCAACGGACGCATACTCATGGAAACTCCCTTTGTGAAAGCCTACAACAAAGATGGAGCAACGGGTCTGCCTAGGCTCAAATGCGGGCATCCCCGACGGCAAGGTACCGACTGAATTGACAGGGGTGGGCTTCGGTCCAACAGCGGCAAGTGGCGCCAAGCTTAGATCACCAGGGCTTTGCGCACACAATACGTTGCTGATGTATACTTTGGCGCAAGGATGAACTTCGTCGCCATCGCGACCTGAAGTTCGAGGCTTGGGAGGCCTCGTGAGCTCTGCGCCCTTCCCACAATCCGAACCGCAACGTCTCGAAGCGCTCCGAAGTTACGAGATCTTGGACAGCCGAGGTAGCGAGGCCATTGATGGGTTGGTCGAGATCGCATCTCACATTTGCGACACTCCCATCGCATTGGTGAGCTTGGTCGACGAAGATCGGCAGTGGTTCCTATCTAGAGTGGGGATGGCCGCCACGGAAACCCACCGCGACTTCGCCTTCTGCAGTCACGCCATCCTTGATGCCCAAGTGATGCAGGTGAAGGACGCCCTTGATGACCCTCGATTCGCGGACAATCCGCTAGTGGTAGGCGACCCAAATATCAGGTTCTATGCCGGTACTCCACTAATTTCTATCGACGGTCACGCGCTTGGAACCCTGTGTGTCATCGACCGAAAGCCGCGGGCGCTGACACAAAAACAGTCCGATACATTGGCACAGCTGGGCCGGGCTGTGACCCAATTGATGGAGTTGCACCGGTCCCACGTGCGGCAGGCCCATATCACCGAAAGAGTGATTCAACATGACCGTTTGGCCACCACGGGCACCCTTGCGGCTGGAATCGGCCACGAAATCAACAACCCTCTCTCGTTTGTCATGACGAATATCGACGTGGCTCTGGAGACCCTCCACACGGTGGTGAACCCGTCCACCTCGGGGGTGATGCGAGACGTTGTAGAGGGACTCTCCGAGGCCCAAGGTGGGGTGCGACGGATTCGCCGGATCGTGCGCGGACTCCGAAGCTTCGCCCATGCAGAACCGGCAGATGCACCTTGCCTAGTCCGACCGAGTATCGAAATCTCTGTCCGTACGACCCACCACGAAATCGGCCGTTTCGCAACCTTGAACGTCGACATTGCTGATTTACCACCCGTCGCTATTGGGGAATCAGGGCTGACGCAGGTGCTCGTCAACCTCCTGATCAACGCGGCCCAGGCGTTCCCAACGGCGCACCCTGCAACCAACCGCATCGCGATCCGGGCGCTTCTCGGCGACGAGAACACAGTCATGATCGAAGTCGAAGACAATGGAACGGGCATCACCCCGCCCATAAAGCGTCAGATCTTCGATCCGTTCTTTACCACCAAACCGGCAGGTATAGGCACTGGCCTCAGGCTCGCGATCTGCCATCGCGTCGTCGACTCCGCTGGTGGCCGACTGACGTGCGAGAGCTCTCCTGGGATCGGCACCACCTTCCGCCTGCGGCTGCCCATCAGCGGGGTCCCGCACACCGGCGACGCCCATCAGCCTCCTCCCCTCGGCGCGGAAAGCGAACTTCGCGTCATTGTTATCGACGACGAGCAGGCGATCGTCAGAGCCGTTCAACGGGCACTGTCTCCAACGCACTTCGTTGAGGGCCACTCGGACCCTTCCGCTGCGCTCAGTCGACTGCTGGATGTCACCCAATCTTACGACGCTATTGTGTGCGATATGATGATGCCTGGGCTCAGCGGCCCGGAGCTCTATCGCTCGGTGGTCCGCGTGCGCCCGGAGTTCCAGAGCCGATTCGTGTTCATCTCGGGTGGGTTGGGTTCCGCCGAAGTCGAAGACTTCCTAAGCCAGCCCGACCGGCGGTGGCTAGAGAAGCCCTTCTCCACCGATGAGCTGCGCCAAGTCATCGCAAGCGCAACCACGCGAGTGCCACCCCCAATATAGAGCAATACGCTTCTTTCCCATGAGATCGCAACAATGGCCCGATCCGCTCTGCTCTCCGCACTTCGAACGGTCGGAACGCCCGTTTGCGTCCACGCTGCGGACCGACTGGAGAGCGCCAGCAACGCGTGCGCAGAATTCGACCTGCACCTACGACGGTCGGGCCTGAACCCCGAGCACGCGAAGACCCTATCCGAAGGAATATCGAGGTCTACTTCAGATGATGGCCCCCAACTGAAGTCGTTCAGCGCGAGCTACAACCCGGAACTTGGAGACGCCGTCACGATGCTGGTCCAGGCCCTTCCACACTCCATT
>JBGCER010000203.1:0-17586 GCA_045106515.1 Myxococcota bacterium | reverse complement strand
GGACCGGTGGCGGTGCAGTGGGCCTGATCGCCGATGGACTGGGTCAACAGGGCCTGCAGCTCGATGGTGCTGGGGGCCTCGCCGATGCCGGAGCCGCTGTCTGCGCCCAGGGCGTCGATGACGGCCCGGCAGCGCTGCACCTCGTCCTGGATGAGCGCCGCGTCTTCGTGCAGGGCGGGGTCGGCGTGGCGGGCCCACTCGCCGGCGACGACGGCGATGGTGGACAGGGGGGAGCCCAGCTCGTGGGCGGCTCCGGCGGCCAGTGTGGCGAGTCCGGAGAGGCGCTGGGTGCGCTCGTTCATGATCTCGGCATTGCGAAGAGCGGCTTGGGCCCGTGCCTCCCCCGCGCGGATGCGTCCCATGGCCAGGACCAGCAGCCCGGCGGTGGCGGCGTAGGCTCCGAACATGCCGTAGATGTGGGTCTGCATGGCCGAGTGGTCGTGGTGATGCAGGTTGCTCGGAAACCAGATGAAGAGGCTGGCATATCCCAGGGTTGTGGTGATGAAGACCGCCCAGGCCCACCCCGACGAAGCCAAGAGGCCGGCCAAAAGCACAGGAAATACGTACAGAAACGCAAAGGGCGTGGCATTGCCATCGGTGGCGGCAAAGAGCACGGTGAGCATCAGGCCGTCGACGGCGAGCACCGCTCCAGCGCGGACGGCGCCGTGGCTGCGAGGCCAGATCAGCACCGCTTCGCCCATGGCGCCGACGATCAAGATGCTGGATGTGAGCCACACCGGCCAACCGGGCCCCACCCCAATCAGGTCGGCGATCAGCACGCAGATCACAGCGCCGAGCGGCACCATTCGGAGCCAGAACAGAGCGGAATACGGGAGTAGGCGGTCGCGCATCGCGGACCTCGTATTCGGTGCCGACTCGCCGGGGAGGGGAGCGCGACAAATCGCCACGGTGACGGGGTGCGTGGCGGTCCATAGGTACGGCGTTCAGGAGATCCAATGCGCTTGATTCTGCCCGTCTTCGCCTTCGTGCTCACCGCCTGTCCCCAAGACGATGACTCCGGCACCGATTCGCAGCACTCCCACTCCCACGAGGTGGTGCTGTCCTTCGCCGCCAACGTCGGCGATCTCGCGGCGGCGTGCGGCACCGACTACACCGTCGGCAGCGCAGACAACGCGGTTCAGCTCGCCGATGCGCGCCTGATGCTGTCCAATATCCAGCTTCGCAATACCGAAGGCGGCTGGGACAACCTGGAGCTCGACGAGAGCGCGTGGCAGCACGACAGCATCGCCCTGCTGGACTTCGAAGATGGCACGGCGGCCTGCGCGGACAGCGGCACCTCCCAGCTCAACGACCAGATCATCGGTCAGATCGCCCACGGCAACCACGACAAGGTCCGCTTCGACGTGGGGGTGCCTTTCGCCTTCAACCACCTGGATTCGGCCACGGCTCCGGCCCCGCTGAACACGCCAGGCATGTTCTGGGCCTGGCAGTCCGGCTACAAGTTCCTGCGGGTTGACTTCGCGGTCGCCGGAGAGGCCTCCTCTAGGTGGAACGTGCATATTGGCTCGACCGGCTGCGTCTCTGACGCGCCTACCGCCGCCCCCGAAGATCCGTGTTCCCGCCCCGCTCGCGCCACCATCGAGGTGGACCTGCCGCCGACCGGGGAGCTGACCCTCGACCTGGCCTCGCTGGTCAGCGCCGTGGACCTGTCGGCGAATAGCGCAGAGACCCCACCGGGCTGCATGTCGTCGCCCACCGAGCCCGCGGATTGCACCGGTACGTATGGGGCGCTGGGCATGTCCTTCGACACCGCTGAGTGCGTGGACGACTGTGCTGGCCAGACCTTGTTTACCGAGGCGGGCGATTGATTCTCCTCTCGCTGATCTCCATGGCCTTGGCGCACCATGATGCGCCACCCAGCCGTTTGCCCACCGTGGGTGCAGCGGGGGACTGGGATGCGGACTCGGGATCGGTCAGAGTGGATGTCGGGGCGGACTTAGTCCGCTTTCGCCAGGTAAAATCCGGATGGGGCCGGGTCGATACGGTGCCCGGTGTGGTGCGGTTTACGCAGGTTGCCACCGTGGCAGTGCGGCATCGCTCGGGACTGGAAGCCAGCGTGGCGCTGCCTTGGGTCACCTCCTTGGCGAGCAAGCGGCAGACGACTGGGGTTGGCGATGCGATGTTCGCTGCGGGCTGGTCCGGAGGCGATCGCGTGCGCGGTCAGGTGCGGGCCTTGCTCACGGCCCCCACGGGCCGCAGCGGCGCGGGCGACGACATCGCGCTGATCGGCGTTCATGCCAAAGATGGCAGCCTGATGGTGATGACGACGACCACCCAGACCTTGCCTGGGCTCGGGGTGGCGGCGGCTGGAATTGGCGGCGGCATCGCCACCACCCGTGGCCGTGTTGAGTGGTCGGCCAGCGGTCAGTGGCTCGTCCCTTTGGCCGAGCGGTCCGACAGCATCCGGTGGGGCATGGACGTGGGGGCCCAGACTGCGCTCGGCGTTCAAATCGGCCGATTTCAGCCGCAAATTGCCGGCGTCGTTCAGGCGCATTCCGCCGATCGTATCGCTGGGCCCGACGCCTCGCTGTGGACCGCGAACGCCCGCGTGGAGGCGGCCCTGGACCTGTCCCTCAAGGCCGATGTGTCTAAGATCGTGCGCTGCCAGGTGGGAGCGCAGATCCCCATGGCCCGGTGGGTCCACGGCACCCAGGTGGTGGGCTCGTCCCAAGGCCGAGTCGCGTGCAGTCTCAGGCCCCGAAAGGCCAAGGCGGACGCCGTCCCCTCGGCCGCGCGCGACTAGGGTCCGTTGCGGCGGATCGTGGTGCGGCCGCCGATATTGCTCGACCCGATCTGGTCGCGAAGGTCGGTGCCATCGGTGTTCGAGAAGCCAGCATTGTCCTGGATGGTCAGGTCCCGGCCCACGCTCGTGACGTTGTACAAGCCCGTGAGGTCGCTCAACAAGGCGTGGTCGCGGATGCTCAAGCTGCTGCCGATGGTGGTGATGCCCGTCAGGTCGTCGAGGTTGAGCAGGGCGTCATTGTCCGACAGGGTGAAGCTGCCGCCGGTGCTGGTGATGCCCAAGGCGGACAGGTCGGTGAGCTTGTCGTGGCCGGACAAGGTGAGCGTGCGCACGCTGCTCAAGCTCTCCAAGCCGGTAAGGGCCGTGATTTGGTCATTGCCGCTCAGCTCCAGTGTCGCCGAGACGGTCTGGAGGTTGGCCAAGTCGTCGTAGCCGGGGAGCGAGTCCTGGTTGTTGATGACCAAGGTCGAGATGGCCGTCACGTTCTGGAACGCCTTCAGATCGGTGAGTTCACCGCCTCGGATAGTGATGCTGCCCGACGTTGTGAAGGGCCAAACCAGGGTGCTCACGCTGGTGCCAATGAGGTTGACGCTGCCTGCGGTCGTGAGGCCATTGAGGTCGACCATCGTGACCTTGGGGGCGCCGTCCAGGGTGAGGTTTTCGGTCACCACGGTCAGGGTCGCGAGGCCGCTCACGTCCAGCAGCTCCGGAGCATTGCTGACGCTGAACGGGCCGGTCACCTCGCGCAGGCCCGGCAAGCCCAGGTTCACCAAGCGGGGCGCATTGAGCATGGTGAAGCCGCCGCCGATGGTCTCGAGCTTGGCGATATCGCTCAGGTCGATGACCCCGGTGTCGTTCATGACCACGGCGCCGCCGATGGAGGTCAGGCCATCGAGGCCCGCTCCGCTGCCGAGGACGGGCAGGGCGGTGAGGTCGACGCCACCTGAGACGGTTGTAATGTTGCTCAAAGCGGCAATATTCGTCATTGCGGGGTTGCGTTGTACCAAGATGCTGTCCACGTCAGTGACGTTGTCCAGCCCGTCCAGCGACTCCAGGCTGTCATTGCCAGCGACGCCCAGCGAGCCGCCCAGGTCCGTCAGGCATTCCAAGCCTTTGAGCGAGGTCAGCGAGCTGTTGACTTCGACGGCCAAGCTGCCGACGCTGCGAATGCAGGGCATGCCGGCCAAGCTGGTGGCGACCTCGTGATTGCGGATTTTGAGCGCGCCCAACACGGCCAGGTCTTTGTCGGACCCTGCGCCCGACAGCTCCGCGGTGTTGTTCCAGAACTCGAACGAGCCGTCGATCTCGGTCAGGTTTTCGAGTCCCTCCAGCGTCGTCAGGGCCGCGCCTTCGATGCGCAGGTTGCCATTGATGGTCTGCAGGGCCGTCAGCTTCACATCGTTGAGCGGGGTGTCCTGGATGAAGACGTTGCCGTCGATCTCCGTCACCGCTCCAAGGCCGCTGATGTCGACGAGAGCCGGGTTACCGACCATCGTGAACGAGTCGCCCAACTCTACGAGGGCATCGAGCCCATCCAGGTTGGTGAGCTTGGCGTTGCCGCTGACCTCCAACGCGCCTTCGATGACGCTCAAGCCGGCCAGACCGCTGACGTCCACCAACTCGGCGTTGTCGGTGATGTCGAACTCGCCCTCGACGGTGTGCAGGTTCTCTAGGCCGTCCAAGTTGGTCAGCACGGTCTCGTTGAGGGTCACCTTCGAGGTGACGCGGCACAGGCAGTCGAGCTTTTCGAGGCTGGCCACATCTTTGACGATGAGGTTGCCGTCGAGCACGTTGAACTCGGCGCAGAAGGCGTCCATCTCGTCGTCGCCGGTGGCGCTGTCCAGGCGAAGGAAGCCGATCTTGACCTTCTCGTCGGCGCAGACGCCACCGTCGGTGTCGGTGTCCGTGTCGGTGTCCGTATCCGTGTCGGTGTCCGTATCGGTGTCCGTGTCGGTGTCCGTATCGGTGTCCGTATCGGTGTCGGTCACCGAGGTGTCTTCGTCATCACCGCTCGTACATCCCGATAGGGCGACGGCACCGCCGCTCACCAGGAGCGTCAAAAACAGGGATCTCATGCGGCCTCCAAGTCAGGATCTTGACCGCAGTTTGTGGGGATCGGAAGAGGCGTGACAGCCTCTTCACTCCCGGGACAGCAAGGACACGGCCCGGGCATAGTCCGAGGGGATCCGAGCCCGCAGCGTAATGGGCCGGCCGGTGATGGGATGCACCACGCCCAAGGTGCGTGCATGCAGCATCTGGCGCGGCACCTTCATGCCCCATGGGCGGTCTACGTAGAGCCGCTCTCCCAGGAGCGGGTAGCCCCGAACGGCTGCTTGCAGGCGGATTTGGTTGCGTCGGCCTGTGTGCAGTCGAACCTCGATCTCGCTGGCGTTGCGGATGAAGCGTCGGCGAACGGTGACGTGGCAGCGGGTCTCTTTTCCGCCGTCGCCGTCGTCGGGGATCTTGACCAGCTTTCGGGCCGCGCCGTTCCACCGGGTCCAGTCGAGCCACTCGTTTTCATCCCACGAAGGCTTGGCGTGGATCAGGGCCAGATAGGAGCGCGTGGGCTTGTGCTTGCGGAACTGGTCACGCAAATTGTACTCGGCAGGGTCGGTGCGCGCAAAAAGCACCACGCCCGAGGTGTCTCGGTCGATGCGGTGTACGGTGCGTGGCAGGTCGCCGCTGGCCCGCAGGTAGGCGCGAAGTCGCTTCCATACGCTGTCGCGGGTGCGGTGTTGCTCGACGCTTGCGGTGTCGGTGAGCATGCCCGAAGGCTTGCATACCGCCACCAGATGCTCGTCTTCGAAGACGATGTCTAGACCGGCTTCCAACAGGCCTTTCTTACCGGCGACGCGGTCTTTTCCGGTTCCGGGCCGGTTCCACTGAAGCTGGACCTCGCACCCCGCCGGCACCATGAAGCCGACCTCGGTGCACACCTCACCGTCAATCAGGACTTTGCCCGTTGAGATGGCGTCTTTGGCCCGGCTCCGCGAGGAGACCGAGGGGAAGGCGGCGACGACCTTGTCCAGCCGAACCGACTCTGTCGTGGTGTGGTTGTGCATGGCGCCCCGTTACCCGGCCTTCGCCGAGGATGCATGCGGCTGCGCAGCAACAAGGCGTCGTCGGTGCGACGGAGATCCCCATGAAAGACACGGCCTGGCAGGTACCGCTCGCACCCCTGCCTCAACTACAAGGGCGGATCAACGCCGATGTTTGTGTGATCGGACTCGGCGGCACGGGCCTGGCTGCGCTGCGCCGCCTGCAGAAAAACAAGGTGCGACGGATCGTGGGGCTCGACGCGGTGGGTGTGGCTTCGGGGGCTGCGGGTCGCAATGGGGGCTTCTTGCTGGCTGGACCTGCGCATTTTCACCACCGAGCGGTGCAGGCGTGGGGGCCATCGATCGCCCAGGACCTGTACCGGCTCACGCTCGACGCCATCGATGGCATGGAGAAGGCCGCACCCGAGTGGGTCGATCGGATCGGCAGCGTGCGCCTGGCCGTCGACGAAGCGGAGCAGCAGGATCTGGCCGCACACCACCAGGCCTTGAGGGACGGCGGATTCGCGTCTGAACTGGCTGCCCCGGACCGGCTACTCATCCCATCTGATGCCGTCTTTCATCCGGTAGAGCGGTGCGCGCAGCTCGCCGATGAGGCCTGGAATGCCGGGGCGTGGCTCTATGGCGATTCCCCGGTGCAGCGCATCGAGGACGGCGTGGTGCATACGCCCACTGGCCAGGTTCATGCTGCCAAAATCATGGTGTGCACCGATGGGGGCTTGGGCACACTGCTGCCCGAATTGGCACCGCGGCTCACCCCCACGCGCCTGCAGATGCTGTCCACCCAGCCGCTGCCGCTAGGGGTGGCGCAACACGCCATGTATCAACGCAATGGGCTGGACTATTGGCAGCAACGGCCCGATGGTCGGCTGCTCATGGGCGGGTGTCGAGACGCGGGCGGGGCGGCGGAGCAGGGGACCGTGATGCCGCAGTGCACAGCCCCGGTGCAGGACGCGCTCGATGACCTACTGCGCCGGGTGGCGGGACCCGGAGCCATCGTCGAGCATCGGTGGGCGGGGGTGGTCACCTATACCCAAGATTCGCTGCCGATCGTCGAAGAGGTTCGGGACGGCCTCTGGGGTATTGGTGGCTTCTGCGGCACCGGAAACGTCATGGGTACACTCGCCGCCGAGGCCGTAGCAGACCGGATCGGCGGGCGAATGAACGAGTCGGGGTTCCTACAGGTGCTTCGCGAGGCCTACGGGCGCGGCTGAGGCGGCGGCGGCAGCGGTGCGTCCATGGACGGTGCGGCGTCCATGCTCATCATGGCGGGGCTGGCCATGACCATGACGCCTCCGGCAGCGGCGGCGACGAGCATCAGCATGGCGGCGGCCACGCCGAGGGCGGACAGGAAGCGGCTGCGGCCGCGGGCGCGCATCCACACGTCGAGATCAGGGTCGATCTCCTCGGCGAGGGTGGGCTGGCCATCGAGCTCGGGGACCGTCTCCAGGCTTGGCGTGGTGTCCCAGAAACCGGCCTCGTCTTCACCCTGCGGGGTGAGCGTGAGGGCGCTGGGGCGCTCGGTGGCCCGATGAATGGGCTGTGGGCGCAGGGTGTCGGACGGCTGGCGAGTCGGGCTTGAGGCGTTTGGAAGCTCCAGAATCAGGGTCGGCGTCTCGGATGGCTTGCGAGTGGGCCGGGGGGCTTGCTCGTGGGTACGAACGAAGGCGAGGGCGGCGTCGAGCGCCACATCATCATCGTCCAGGGCGCGGGCCATGGGCACGTCGAACGGCTGGAGCGTGGGCTGGTTGCGCGGTCGGGTGCGCATCCGGAAGCGGTCTGGCACGACCGACTCCGTCTGGGGCTCGGCGGGGTAGTCGTCGGCTGCGAGCTCGGCCTCGATGGCGTCCACGTCTTCGCTGGCGGGCACGATGGTGGCGTTGCGCGACAGGGGGCGGCGGGTGCGCGGCGTGTCTTCTGACGTCGTGCCATTGGCCGCGTCGAGTAGGGCTTGGATGGCGCCTGGGTTCGGCATCAGCGAGAAGTCCACCGATGGGGCGGCGGCGCGTCGCAGGGCGGTCTTTCGGTCGATTCGGGCGGTCATGTTTGCCTCCATAAAGGCAGCGAAGATCTAGACACCGGTGAGACGCGAAAGGGGTCGCGTTTCTTCGATGCCACTGAGGATTGTCGTCAGACGCCGTCGCCTTCGGTCCGACTTCAATCGGCGGGGCCGCTACTCCGGCAGGGTCTGGAGGGCCTCGATAATGCCGTCTTCGACTGGGTCTTCGCCGAGCGCTCTGATGGTGAGGTCGGGCTCGAGCACCACAAAGAATGGGCCCTGGCGCACGCCCCATCGGGTGCGCAGCTCGTGAGGGCGCCGATTTCGGCGGAACTCGTCGGGCACATCGGAGGCTTCGTACATCACCGATGCGGCGGCGGCGGCGTTCTCGAACCGAAAGGGATCCCGCAGCAGGCCGATCTCGAAATCGACCTCGACCAGGTCGGCGTCTGGATCGTCGCCCAGGGTGGCCGAGCGCTTGAGCGTATACGTGAAGGCGTCTGGGCCGCGCACGCCTTCGATGAACTCTGCGAATCGCCGCAGGTCGCCGGTGTCGGGAACCTGGCCGTCTGCATTGCTGAACCAGGCGGTGAAGATGACGAGCCGATCGGCATCGGGGTCGCGGTCGTCGAGCCAGCCTTGCAGGTCGTCGAGCCAATTGAGGGCGTCACCATCGGACATATCGGCGATGACGAGCAGGATGCTGCGGTCGCAGAAGTCGGTCAGGCGCACGCGGTAGGCGTACCGATCCAAGAGCGAGAAATCGCGGGTGCCTCCGCCGATGCTCTCGGTGGCGGCGGCGGCGATACTGCGTCGTTCGGCGGTGCTACACGCATTGGCCGGGTAGTTCCCTCCCTCTTCATAGAGGCTGTCGCCGTCGAGGCAGCTCGACGCGAGCAAGGCAGCCATGAACAGGAGTCGACGCACGCGGGTCCTCGATGAACAGGTGGTGAGGGGGTCCTATCGGCCTTCCTCTGCGCCGCGCCACACGCACGCCAGCATGGCTCGACGTGATCTACGGGGATGCATTCGGTACCCGCAAGACGGGGTGCGCTCGGTCACGACGGAAAGACGCTATGAATCGGGTGGGCGATAGCGAGAATGGGGTTTGATCTCGGGGTGTGGTGCTGGGTTCAATGTGGCGTTGCTTGCCCCCACGCGGAGCGCTCATGCCGGTGGACATCCAATTGGACCAGAGTCGGTTAGCGGCGGACTTGCGCACCGTTTTGGTGTTGCTCACCGGCACGCGACCCGACCTGGAACAGTGCGAACGGCAGGTTCAACGGGTTTTTGCAGGCCGAGCTGACTCCATCGATGAGGCCGTGGTCTACCTGCTCGGCACCCACCTGCTCGCCCTCACAGAGCGACAGCGCTTGGACCGCTTGGCGTGGCGGTGGCTCTCCCAGCGGGATGGGCCTGGGGTGTGGAGTCCGCAGTCCGCCGCCGAGGCCTTGAGGCTGGCGATCTTTGCGGTGGAGAGCGGCTGGGAGCAGGCCGATCTTGGCCGTCTATTGTCCTTGACCCTGGAGTCCCGTCGTGTGGGTCCGTGGGTGGACCTCGACGCGCTGGCCCGTACCGGCGGTCGACATGCCCGGGTTTTGAAGCCCGTCGTGTGTACCCCCTCAGTGTTGGATCCCGTCGGTCCGTGTCGGCGAGCGGCCGTGTACTTGCTGTCTCGGTGTGCGGACTTGCCATCGTTTCAGGTGAGCCGAGGGGCTGGCTGGGTGGTGGTGGCGGATCGTTCGGGGCGGGACACGCCCGATGCCCTGGCCGTCGTGGTCTTTACCTGGGGAGCGTCGATACCCGAGGTAGCGTGGTCGGCGATCGGGAGGGTCCAAGCCGAGGGTCCGGCGAGCTCCATCGCCCAGGTCTACGGCCCACGGGTCCGCCGAATTCAGCCTCCCGTGCCGCGCTCCTCGGTGATCCACCTGGATCGTCGCGCGCCGACCCTGCGGGCCTTGTCCCACCTCGACACGCTGAGATCCACCGGGCGAGGCCAGACCTATGCGAACCAGCCGTCGGGGGTGTCTCTGCCGTGTTCGGCGGTGTGGTCCGTCTTTGGCTCGGGGCCGAGCGTGTGCCGAGAGGGCCGATGGTGGGTGAGCGAGGGCGTGGCCTGCCGAGCGCGTTAGGGGCGCGCACCCCAGGGAGTCTCGATGAGCGAGCGCGTTACCCGCGAGTCTGTTCAAGCCCTCTACGACCTGCCCTTCCCCGACCTTTTGTTTCGGGCCATGCAGGTGCATCGAGCGCACCACGACCCCACGAAGGTCCAGTGGTCGACTTTGCTGTCGATCAAGACCGGCGCGTGCCCCGAAGACTGCGGCTACTGCAGCCAGTCCGCTCGGTATTCGACCGGCGTGGAGCGAGAAGCCCTGCTGGACGTCGACACCGTTCTCCAGGCGGCCAAGCAAGCCAAAGCCAACGGAAGCACCCGCTTCTGCATGGGTGCGGCCTGGCGGAAGGTCAGCGCGCGAGACACGCCCCGCGTGGCTGGTTTGATCCGAGCCGTCAAAGACTTGGGCATGGAGACCTGCGTCACTGCGGGCACCATCAGCCAAGACCAGGCCGAGACCTTCCGAGAAGCAGGCCTAGACGACTATCATCCCAACCTCGACACCTCCCGCGAGCACTATGCCGAGGTCATCTCGACCCGCGGTTATGACGAGCGCCTGCAGACTCTCGCAAATGTGCGTAACGCCGGCTTAAACGTCTGCTCTGGCGGGATTTTGGGCCTCGGTGAGAACCGCGGTGATCGCGTCGGTCTACTCTGGGAGCTGGCCAACTTGGACCCGCCTCCCGAGAGCGTGCCCATCAATGATCTGGTGCCTGTCGAGGGGACTCCGCTGGCCGACCAGGGCGTCGACAAGGTCGATCCCTTCGAGTTCGTTCGGACCATCGCCGTCGCCCGCATCTTGATGCCCGACACCTATGTTCGCCTGTCCGCCGGCCGTGGCGAGATGAGTGAAGCCCAACAGGCCCTGTGCTTGATGGCTGGGGCCAACTCCTTCTTCACGGGAGACACCCTGCTCACCACAGGAAACCCCGCCTTTGAAGATGATCGTGCGTTGTTGGAACGCTTGGGTATGGGTCCGGAGACGGCGGCGGTTGAGCCGGCGGCGGCCGATGGGAACCTCAATGGGCCCAAGACGCTGTGTGGGCGGGTCGCTGCGCAGCAGGCGGCGACCTAACGGCGACTGAAGGGGCGGGGGCTTTTGTGGGCCTGGTCGGTGGGGGAGCGGCAGGCGGCCTACAGGCCCCACCGGATCCCGGTCCAGAACGCATAGTTGTTGACGTCTCGTAGGGGCCTGGAGAGCCAGCCTTCATCTTGGTTTTCTAGGATGACGGACAGGCCCACGTCCAGGTTGAACGCCGGGAGTCCGACGAGGGGTTGGGCTTTTTGCGGGGTGGTGCTGCTCACGCCTAGGAAGGTGTGGCCCCGGTCGAAAGACAGGCTGTCGCCGATGTGGTGGCGACGTAGGAAGAGCTGGGATTGTGGGGCACCGATGCCGGCCTGCACGACGGAGTAGGTGGAACCGACGGCGGTGCCACGGGGCAGGGCGGGCTCGAAGATCCGAGTGCGCTGGGTCGCGATGGGCAAGAAGGGGTCTTGTACGCCGCCGAGGTCTAGCGCTGACGCGTCGCTGCCACCGATGGCCTGTCCGAAGCCGATCTCGGCGGAGACAGCCTCTTTGAGCAGGCCGATTCGCAGGTGGTTCCGCAGGGTGCCTGTGGGGGTTCCGGCACCGAACTCGCCGGCCACGGCTGCCAGATCAAGGGTGGTGGAGATCCAGCCTCCGGTGGGCTCCCACGCCTTGAAGCGCACATCTCCGTGCCCTGCGTAGGCGGTGAGGTCGTCTTGGGGGGCGACATAGGCAAAAGTGCCGGCGCCTCCTTGGATTTCGCCCCATGGCCACAGGTGTCGGTCTCGGACGGCGATGCCGGCGCCGCCCATGGGGCGCCAGCCTTGGACGGTGGCTCGAATGAAGCTATCAAACTCGATATCGGAGGGAGCGCTGCGCAGTTCGAGGGTGGCTCTGGCGGCCAGGCTGTGCCCATCGGGTGTGGACGCGCGTCCGGCTCGCAGCAGGGCCTCGTGGCGTCCCACCACATCGCCAAGGCGAATAACCCCGGCCAAGTTAGATTCTTTGCGTCCGGTGTTGGCTTCGAGCAGCCAGCGGCTCTCGGTCTTGCCCAGCTTGTACGGGGTCGAGCGCACCTCGTTGCGCAGGGGTAGCGACACGACCGGCGCCACGTCGAGCACGGCCAGCGAGGGCACCGAGATGGGGTCGGGTAGGGGCTCGGTCTGGGTGGGCCACTCCGCCCGGTGCACGTCGTAGCCGCGGGAGTCCTGGTCGAGCCAGTAGACCACGTTGTCGCCGAGGGTCGGCGCCAGGGCGCCGCCGTGGCTCTTCGTCCACAGTCGAGGTGCGCCGCCATCGAGGGGGAATTCCGCGAGCTCCATCAGGCTGTCCCACCCGAGCGAGGCCACGATCCGGTCGCCCTCGGGGTGCCAGGTCGGGGTGGAGAGCTGGGCTCGCGCGGGGGTGTCCAGGATTTTGGAGGTGTCGAGACCGTCTTCGGAGAGCTGTGCCACCTTGAGCACCCACGGCCCGTCCGCTTGCTCCAACCAGAGTAATCGCGTGCCGGTGGGGTCGATGCGCGGCCCGTCCACCACCAGGTCGACGCTGGGAGGGGTCAGGCAGTCCACCGCCCCCGACTCGATGTGCACCCGGGCGAGGCACGAGGCACCCCACCGCATGCGTACGCCCACGGCGAAGGTGCCATCGGGAGACGGGTCCGCGTCGCGGATGTCCGCGCCTTTGGTGACACGACGTTCTTCGCCCGTTTTGGGGTTCCAGGTATAGAGGTCCCACCGACCTCGGCCCTCAGGGTCCCGCTCTCGGCCCGCGAAGAGCAGCGTGGTGTTGTTCACCCACCGAACGCCCGAAGGGGTTCGGTCTTGCCGCGTCCGCTGTCGAGGCTTCTTCAGGGTGGGCTCCGGCTTCTGCAGGTCCGGTACGTCTTCGGGGTCAGCGTTCAGCAGCGATGTCCGGGCCTTTTCTGCCTTTTCAGCCGCTTTTGGATCGGGCTCGGTCTCGTAGACCTTCAGCACCCGGCGGTCGTCGTCGGTGACCACGACAGCCAAGTGTGCCCCATCTGGGGATAGCGCTGGGGCCCCAACCCCTTTGGCCAGATCGATCCATCGCGTGTCGGGCTGGGGTGGGCGGGCGGCTTGCAGGGCCATCGCGTCGGCGGTCACTTGGGCCACCCAAAGGCCGTAGAGCGCGTCCGGTTCATCGCCAAAAACACCTTCAAATGCCTCTTCGAAGCTTCGGTTTTCTTTGGCGGACATTCTGGCCCACAGGTGGCGCAGGCTGTCGGGTCCGGCTCGGTCTCGGAGCCACCGCAGGTAGGCAGCGCCAATGCCATAGGCGAAGCCTCCGCCGCCCCAGCGGGCCGTGCCATTGAGCTCGTTGTACGCCGGGAGCACACCATCGGTCGCCAGGCGCCGGGTCGCGGCGGCCTCGGCGGCTGCATAGGGGCGACCGAATCCAGTTTGATCGCCTTCAACCACCGTGGCGTACCCCTCCGCCACCCATCGGGGTGATTTTCGGGCGATGGGGCCGATACCTGTGAGGGCATCGATCCAGGTGTCCAGCCCCCCTCGGGAAGGCCGGCTCAGGTGCACCAGATGCGCGTCCTCGTGCACAATTAGGCCTTCATCCCATCGGCGATTCCATCCGATGGGAGAGGCCGCGCCGGGCGGCGTGAGCCAAAGCTCGGTTCGTGGGCGTTTGAGCAGGGGGATGGCCATGCCATTGCTGGTGGCGTACGGATCTGAGAGCAACACGGTGGTGCGCGCCTTGAGCTCCCAGCCCACCTGTTCCACGTTGTGTTCGCGGATCGCCTCCAAGCGAGACGCGGCGGCCATCGCCCATTCTTCGGCGTCGATGGGGTAGTGGACCGTATAGTGCTCGGTCTTGATCGTTCGCCAGCCATCATTGGGGGCGGCTGGGGTGAGCAGGGCTAGGGTGAGCAGCAGCATGGGTCCTCTCGACGAGGACCCTAGCGGGTTTTACCTACGATCGGATACGCTGTCGGAGCGTTGTTGATCGTGGGTCAGGTTTCGGTTTTTGTGGCCGACGGTGTCTGTGGTCCCTTGGAGGTTTCGTGCGCTCGATTCTTGTGCTGTTGGCTGCGACGGTTGCTGTGGGAGCCTGCAAAGGCGGTGATGACCCGGTGGAGACCGAAGATCCGGTCATTGCTGAGTTTACCTACTACGAAGACGTGCAGCCCATCATGGAGACCCACTGCACGCGCTGCCACCAGCCCGAGGGCGTGGGGCCCTTCGACTTTACCGACCCCGATGTCGTCGACACCTTCGCCGACCGCATCGCCGCTCGCATGGGCGATGGCACCATGCCGCCGCCCGCCGCAGATCCCGAGTGCCAGGACTACGTCGGCAGCGATCGGCTCACCCTTCAAGGCGACGAGGTGGGCATTGTCGACGGGTGGATCGCCGAGGGCAAGATCCGCGGTAATGAGTCGGACGCCCCGGTCATCGAGCCGCTCAATGAGTCCATGGACGCGGTGGACATGGAGCTGTTGATGCCCACAGCCTATGCGCCTCTCTACCAGAGCGAGAAGGATCCGGGCAACGAATACCGGTGCTTCTTCCTCGATCCTGAGTCTGATGAAGACCTCTACGTGCGTCAGCTGCACCCGGTCATCGGCAACCCAGCCATGGTTCACCACGTGGTGCTCTTCACCGTGCCAAAGAGCGAGGTGCCCGAGCACGATCCCGCCGTCGGCGTGGACTGCATCGATATGTCCCCGGCGAATGGCATGCTCGCAGGCTGGGCCCCGGGCATGTTGCCGGTGACCCTGCCCGACGGCGCCGCCGTGCGCATCGAGAGCGACCAGATGGTGGTGTTACAGATGCACTACTACAACGATGGCAGCAGCACCGGGCAGGCCGATCTCTCCGGCTACGCGTTCGACCTCGTCGACGCGTCGACGGTGACCGACAATGTGTTCATGGTGCCGGTGGGCGATAGCGGGTTCAACATCCCGGCCGGCGATGACAACTACTCGTACACCGCCGAGTTCAACATTCCCGACGTGCCCGTCACGGGCAAGGTCTACGCCTCGTTCCCCCATATGCACTTGCTCGGCAAGGCCTATGAGCTGAGCTTGCTGCGCGACGGCGAAGATCAATGCATGGTGCAGTCCGACAAGTACGACTTCAACAATCAGCTCACCTACGTCTTCCCCGAGCCGGTGAAGATCCAGGGCGGCGACTCGGTGACGATGAGTTGCACGTGGGACAACTCGATGAGCAACCCCAACCTGTTCCACGATCCGCCCATCGACGTGCGCTACGGCGAACGAACCGATGAAGAGATGTGCTACGCGTTCACGCTGCTGAGCATCGACGGATTGTAGGTCGGCCGCAATCGTTGGGAACCGGCCGGTGGATCAGGGGACCAAGGGTGTATGTGGTTGATTCTATGCATGGTGGCCTTCGGCCAGGCGTCTCCGGAAGATTCGGCGTTTGAACTTGATGATAGCGGAAAGCCGGAAGGGGAGCTGCCCCTGCGCACCCCGGAGCCGCGCATCTCCTGCTGCGTCGGTCGGGACGTGATCAAGCAGCCGATCGCCGCTGCGGTCGAGGACGTCCGCGCCTGTTGGGACGGCCTGCCGAAGTCCGTGCGTGCGGTGCCCACCAAGCGGGTGGTGGAGTTTTCTGTGCCGCCCGGCGCGCAGGTGGCTGAGCGGGTGCAGATCCTTGGCGAGCCACACCCTGTTGACGCCTGCCTAATCGAGATCTTTGAAGGCCTGGAGTGGGCGTCAGATGTGCCTTGCGAGTGGCGGGTGAGGTACCCGTACCACTTCGCTGCCGAGGCCAACGAAAGGGGGTCAGGACGCTAGGTGTAAGACTTCTTCGAAGTCTTACACCTAGCGTCCTGACCCCTACGGCTATGACCCCTACGGCTAGGCGAGTGCCTCGGTCCCTAGACCAGGGTGGTCTCGGGCTTGTAGCGCATGGCGATGACGGCGATGGCGGCCCACAGCACGGTCAGGACCAAGGACCATACGAACGTGATGAGCGCGCCAATCACGATGCCGATGGCCATGGTCATGAAGAGGTCTGGGGGCATCTCCATCTGAGCATAGATGCCGCCGGCGGCCCCAATTAGCGGCCAGATGAGGTGGCAGAACACATCGAAGAGGACCAAGGCGATGGCGGACCACTTGAGCAGTCCAACCTTCTTCTTGAGGATGCCCATGAGGCCGGTGATGGCCGCGACGAGGCTCAAGATGGCGCCGAGGCCCGAGATGAGGAGCCCCACGATGGTGGTGATGAGCGGCCAGATCGTCACGAAGGACAGATCGCCACTGAAGGCGATCATCGAGGCGCCGAAGCCCCCGAGCAGCCCGCCGACGACTTGGACCAGCCCGACGCCAAGGCCGAGCACGCCGAGCACCATGGCCGCGATGCAGGCGGCCAGGACTAAAGGCGGCAGAGGAGGGGCGATCTCGATTGAGGCACTTCCGGGTGTGGACACAGGTCACTCCGAGTTGGATTGCGGGACTGTACACGAAGCGGGGGAAACTAGGGAGGGGTCAGGACGCTAGGTGTAAGACTTCTTGGAAGTCTTACACCTAGCGTCCTGACCCCCCCCTGGTCTGGCGGTGATGCCAGCCCTCCCCCGAGGGCTGGCTCACATTGCCTTGTACCGGATCGCCCGGTGGCCAGAGTCGTGGTGGTACACCGTGCAACGCTCTGGACTCTCTTGGGAGCGATGGCGCCCCGTGGTCGCGGTCAGGGTTGCCGCGCGACGACGCCCAGGATGTGCGGCAGATTCCAGGCGAGCCGGTTGTTGTCGTGCTCGGTAAACCCGGTTTCATAGCTGCCTACCCACACGCGCTCCACGCCATCGTGCACCACAACCAGCGACGCCTCAGGTCCGCCTTCGGCGTAGTGAAGACGCTGAACATCGAGGGGCAACGCCAATACGATCTCGGTGAACGCGCGGGTGCTCCACGGGGTGCGGGCGTGGATGAACAGCAGGCGGCCTTGGCTGTCTGCGCCCAAGAGAGCGTGGCTCCAGATCTTGGGCTTTTCCTTCCACGTCGGCTTTCGTGCGCAGTCCAGCAGCCGCCAGGACTGCACGATGGTCGTGGCCGTGTTGAGCCGGGCCCGGCCGTCACAGGTGACATCCAGCAGCTTCACACCCTTGGGATCGATGACCAAGGCCGACGAGGAGCTCGCCTTCCATACCGGCTGGCTCTCTCGTTCAGGCGTCTTCAGATAGAACACGCTCTTGCCGTCGGGGTGGTACATGGCAGGGTTGAACGCCACGGTCAGGCCACGGGTGGCGGCCCAGCTATCTGCGCCTTGGGGGCGGATTGCGGTACCGACGATGGAGTGCACAACCACGTCGGCCACAGCGGGGTCCACCCGCACGACGCGAACGCGGCCATCTCCCAAGATGTGCGGCGCATCCGAGGTGAAAATCCCGATTTCGATGCCCGCAGTCAGCGCTTGGAACGTGCCGATCGCCAGCCCCTCGTCGGGGTCGCTCGCTCGGCGGATCTTTGACTGTGGGGTGGCGACTGCGTAGGGCGTCGGCTCCGCCGCGATGGACTCGGAGTGAGTGCAGCTGGTCAGCAACACAGCCAGTAGAAGTCGGTTCACGGTGCGCTCCATGGAGCCATTGGACACCACGGAGGGTCCGTGGTGCCGGGAATCATGGGAGGGG
>JBGCER010000202.1:0-12341 GCA_045106515.1 Myxococcota bacterium | reverse complement strand
CCCCGCCTGCACCTGCGCGAGCTGCTCGAAGCCTTCTCGAGCCACTTCGCCGAGAAGCGCGGCTTTGTCGTCAAAGTGGTGGTACGGCGCGCCCGAGGACACACCCGCGTGTCGAGCCACGCCTCGCAGCGTCAGCGACTGGGCGTCGCCCTGTTGTACGAGGTCGAGCGCCGCGTCGAGGAGCGCGCGGCGCAGATCGCCATGATGCTGACCGACGGTACGTTTCATGGGTCCTGTTTGACACTGTTCAACCGATGGAGCAAGTGGAACAACGTTTAGAAGATAAACGATGTTCAATAAACTAGGAATCGACCATGACCCCGAACGAGCCCCTTGCTGAAGGCACCCACCGACACTTCGCCCACACGCTTACGACCACCGCCGCTCTCGAGGCCATTTGGGAGTTGTGGACAGACGTGCAGACGTGGCCGAGCTGGGACAAGGAGGTGGAGAGCGCCCACCTGGACGGGCCGATTGCGTTGGGACAGACAGGCCGCTTGAGCTCGGAAGGACGGGAGACACGAATCGAGATCTCAACCTGGAACCCAGTTAAGTCCTACTGTTTTACGACCAGGCTGCCCTTGGGGTCTCTCGTGATCACCCGAACGCTTCGGACCGGGGAGGGGCTCACGCGGCTGACCCATGACGTGGAGCTGCGAGGCCTTGGTGGTCGACTGCTCGCGCCTCTGCTCGGCCCGCGCTTCCGGGCGGCGTTGCCCGTCGTGATGCAGCGGTGGGTCGAGCTGGCAGAACGGTAGACGAACCAGACGTGCGCGTCGATCGATTCTGGGGTTTTTCCCCATCTGTGCTATAGTAGGCGTACCAGCGCGGGGCGCGTTCTGATGCCCTGTAAAAGTATCTTTCCTCGATACTGAAGGTGGGCCCATGCAGTCAAAGAGTACCCGTGGAACCGCCACTGAGGCGGCGACGAGCCCCGGATCTAGTGGTCAAGAACAGGCGACCGACTTTGGCAGCAATAGCTCCAACTTGGCCGTCATGACGTCGGTGCGCCCCCGCGCCCGTCCCGTTCGGACGTTCGCCGACGGCGGTGGCTATACGTACGTCGCTCGGTCCGACGGCGCCTATGTGATCACCGGCGCGCCTCGACCCAGCGCGGTGGGCCTCATCGTGCGCGAGGGCAAGGCGTGGCAGGCAATCCACGACCTATACCTGTCCATCGCCCCCGTCGGTCGACGGATCAATGAGCCATTCGAACCCGAGGCCGAGACCGACGTGGTCGCGCCCGACGTCGATGCGACTCAGACCCAGAACATGCCCGATGAACCCGATCCCGGAGGCGATGAGCCCGTGGTGTCCAACGAAGACCCCTCCCTATGGGAGCGCGTCGCCGAAGACGTCAAAGACGGGGTCAGCGATGTGGTCGAGTTCATCTCGGATTGGTGGGACACCCTCGGCACGGCCGAGGCCGCCGAGCAAACCAAAGAGTCCGAAAAGGAGGAGCCCGCCCAAGGTCCTGTGGCCGAGTCCACCGATCCGTTCGTCGTTGCCCGCGGACAGCTGACCTTTGACGCCGAGGGCACCGAGGGTGGCGCCTTCCATACGCGGACCGCGCATTGGCCCGGAGGCGCGTCGGGCGTCACGATCGGCCGCGGCTACGACCTAGGTCACAACTCCGAAGCCGACATTCTGCGTCATATGGAGTCCGCAGGCATCGCAGCCACCGATGCTGCAAAGTTCGCGGGCGCTGCGGGCATCACGGGCCGAAGCGCGCGAGCCTGGCTCAACGGCCACAAAGACGAGCTTCCAGAGATCAGCCCAGAGCAGCAGAAGCTGCTCTTCGACATCGTCTATGGGGCCCTCTCCCAAGACGTCGAGCGGATTAGCGGCAACTATGCTCGCGTTGTATCCGAGCGCGAAGGCGGAGAGCGCGACGACTACGAGATCGACTGGGACACGCTTCATCCAGCTATCCGGGACTTGGTTGTCGATCTTCGGTATCGAGGGGATTACACGCCTACAACGCGCGTTTATGTTCAGCCTCTGGCGATCGCGAACGATCTGAACGGTATGGCCGACTTGATGGCGAACCGCACGCGGTGGTCCAGCGTTCCCCGGGACCGATTCAATCGGCGGGCCCAGTACATGCGCGCTGCGGTCGAGGGTGGAGCCACCGCTCCGCTGCAGGGTGATGGCCCGGTGGAAGATGATGCATCCACGGACACCGATGTGGTCAGCGAGGACGCAACCGAGGTGTCTACCGCCAATGCCGGAACCGGCTACCGGGTCAACGCGAGCGCCCTGAACGTGCGCCGCACCCCCAGCAGCGACACCAATGACAACAAGGTCGGGCGGCTACGTGGCGGCGCGCTCATCACGGCCACGGGTCAGACCGATGGGTGGATTCAGTTCGTCTATGACGGATCCACCGCCTACGTCTCCGCAGACTACATGGTGGAAGTGAAGGACGGAGAGGAGCAAGCCACGGGCGGCGGCGGGCTTTCCGGCGCCAACTGGTACGACATCGCCAATGCCAATGGGTGGGCCAACTCCACCGACTTCGACGACCTTTCCTCGGACTTTGGACCCAAGGCCAAGACCTTCGTCGACGGCTTGCGGGCGTCGGGGGCCAGCGTCCAGGTCACATCCGGACTTCGTCATCCCAAGCGGGCCATTCTTATGCACTTCGCGTGGCACGTGGCGAAGGGCACGAAGTCCACGGATGCGGCCAATGCCCACTGTGCGGCCAACGGCATCGACATCGAGTGGAATCACGGCAATGCCCGGGCCTCGCGCGCGGCGGCCCAGGAGCTCGTCAATCGCTTTGGGCTCGTGCGATCCGCCTCGTTGACGTCCAACCACATGGGTGGGGACGCCATCGACATGAAGATCACCAATGTTCCGGCCAGGCTCACGGTGGACGGCCGCAGCTTCCAGGCGGGCCCCCAAGGCAACGGGGTGCTCGATGAGGCCAAGGTCGACCACATCGGCCGCGAGCTGGGCGTCATCTGGTACGGGCCTGGCGACTACGTGCACTGGTCCAAGACCGGTCGCTAATGGCGGCTCTACGGGCTGCCTAGGATCAAGTCCCGGCGGCCGACAATCCCGATCTCTTGTGGCGTGCCGCCGATGATGTCGACGCGGAAGCCCGAGGGGATCACCGACCGCAGAATCAAGACGATGCGGTCATCGGGCAAGCGGAAGGCGCCCAAAGGACGAGGCACCCCCATCGATAGGGGGTCGCTTAAGCTCGCTTTGGTGGGCTCGATATCGGGCGAAGTTGGGGTCGTCCAAGGTTGGCTGGCCGAGCCGCCCTTCGAGGTGGTGACCGTCGTGGTGCCACCGGTCGGTGTCAGCTCGACGTCTACGGTGAACGGCCCAACGGTCCAGCGCCCCGGCTTCGTGGGTTTCGGGGAAAAGGCGCTCGCGTACCGAGCCCCGCCTGTGTTGTCGGGCAGGATCCACACCGGCTGCTCGGCCAGGTCTTTGGGGACGTTGAACCCGGTCATGACCGTAGGTACGTCGTCCCAGCCATAGGGCGTTTCGGACTGCGTGGAATAGGTCAGGTCCAGGGTGCCCTCTTTGGCCACGCCGATGAACGGCTTGCCTTCGGCCACGTCGAACCAGGCGTTGGACGAGTTGATGATGGCCACGCGCGCTCCGTCGTACACGGGCGTCCAGGGGTGAACGCGCACATCGCGCCGAGCGGTGGCAAAGGCGAGGTAGCCGGGTAGATCCTTGAAATGTTGGGGCACGGCAGCCTCGGTCGACGAAGGGGGGACAGGGTCTGGTGGTGTGCTCGCCGCGCTCGTGCCCAGACCGCCACACGCCAAGCCGGCGACGAGCAGCGCCGAGGCGCCTGCTGCCTGGATGGATCGAATGGGTACGGTGAGCTGGGCCGGCAAATCAAGGTTCATCACGTGTACCTCTGGGGTCGTTCCCGGATTTTAGCAGGTCGGTACTGACTCCGGCGGATGTGGCGGCTTCCCGGTCCGGTCCGCTTCGGAAGACTGTCGGGAGTTGTGTTAGGACCCGTTCTATGGTCTTGCTCTTTTCCTGGATGGCGCTGGCGACAACTCTGACCTTGCAGGGCGACGCCAAGGTGCCGTCCAGCGCCAACGCCTCCCATCAAAGCCTGCGTCGCGTTCGGGTGAACGGCCAGCCCACGGTGACGTTCGAGGGCGGATGGCTGGTGGTGACCCAATACGGCGTCCCGTCTGATGTGTGGTTCGACGGCGATTGGCAAGTGCGGCTGACGGCCGAAGAGGTGACCGGTATCGGCGCCCCCGAGGTCCAGCTCCAGATCGGCATCCAAGACTGGGCGAGGGCGCAAAATCCTGGCACCATCAACGCCGTGCGGGCCGCCGTCACCGAGCTGCCGGCACAGGTTGAGCGACTCGGTAAGAGCGAGCCAGCGGCATCGCACACTCGGGCCATCGAGCTCGGAAAAGCCAAGTTGGCGGAGATGTACATCCGGTCAGTCGATCGCCGCAAGATTGCCTTAGATGCTGATTTTTATCTAGAGCTGCGCGATGTGGTTCGGTGGACGCCCGAGGCTGTACACCTGTCGTCGTTTCGGAGTATGGCCAGGTACTACGGGGCTTACTGTTGTGACCCCACTGCCCCTGGCGCCGACGGGGCCCTGGAGATCGTGCTGGATCGCACCGATGCGATCGGCGGCCACACCGCCGCAGAAGCAACCCTGCGCCGGAGCCTCTCCCTGGCTCGCAGACCGCATCAGATCGACGAGCTGCACACTGCGGTGGATGCATGGGCGCAGGCGGGGGCACCGGTACAGGCCCTGGTTCAACTTCGTGAGATGGTGGCGAAGAAGGTGCCGATCGAGCGTGGCACGATCCTGCCGGACGTGCGGCTGCCCGACCTCCAAGGCACCGAGCACGCCCTTTCAGAGTACCGAGGCAAGCCGGTGCTCCTCGACTTCTGGGCGTCGTGGTGCGTGCCGTGCGTGGCCTCCATCCCCAAGAAGCGCGAGCTCGCCCAGGCCTGGGCCGGTCGGGCGACCCTGGTGGGGGCGGCGTGGGAGAACACAGCCCAGGCGTCTCGGTTTCGCGCATTCCTCAAAAACCGTGAGTGGACCGAGGGCTGGGTCCACCTCATCGACCTGGACCGCAGGTCACAGCAAGCCTATGGGGTGGTGCGCCTGCCGACGTACATGGTGCTCGACGGGAAGGGGCGTTTGGTGGGGGAGACTCACGACATCCATGATGTACCAGCACTCCTGGGGCGCGCCGCTAGGGCGAAGTAGGGGCCTGGGGCATGCGCGTAGGTTCGGCCACGGCCTGCCCCACGCAAAAGCCCTCGCGGGGAGCCCTCATGGCGTATTGTGGCAAGTACTCTCGGATGGCCCATGCGACTGCCTGCTGTACTCGTCCTCCTCGCCGCCTCCTCGTGCGGCCCGCCCAAGACCAACGTCGACATTTTTGCCCTGGCAAACGCCTGCTTTGTGATGCAAGACCAGGGCGTGTACCTGGTGCGCGACGGCGAGGGCTTCGCCTTCAGCGGCACGAGCGCGGCCGAGGCCACGCCGTTGTGGCTGCGGCCGTCCGACCTCGCCACCACGCTCCTGTACGATCCCGAGGGTGGCTACGTGGTGCGCGACGGCGATGGGCTTGTTCGGAAAACGACCTTGGAATCTGATATTTCCAGGATTGAAGATGGCTATATCTCAGGGGCCGAATGGCTCGTCGAGGCCCACCCGCGCGATAAAGACGTGGTCTTGCTGCGCAGCAAACAGGATCCCGAGCTTGTGCTGGGCCGCGACGGGATGATCGACAAGCGCCGGCAAGCGGCCCGCGTGGTGTTCGAGCCCGCCGAAGGCTGCGCCGAGCCCCCAGAGCTGACGGTGGATGCCACCGGCACCCCAGGGCGCACCACCTTCGAGGATGGCGACCTCTACGGCATCGTCGATGCCCACAGCCACATCTTTACCAACTTCGGTTTCGCCGGCAGCCTCTTCCACGGCAGCCCCTTCCACCCCCTCGGCGTGGAGCACGCGCTGCCCGACTGCTCCATTCATCACGGCGAGATGGGGCGAAAAGACTTCTTTGGGTTTGCCTTTGACAATGGGGACAACGGCGACGCCCTGACCTCGGTGCTGTTCGACTTGATTCGCGGCGAGCTGGGCGATGACAACCACGAGACCGCTGGCTACCCCGAGTTCACCGAGTGGCCGGACTCTCGCAAGCGCTCCACTCACCAGGTTCAATACTATAAATGGCTGGAAAGAGCCTGGCTTTCAGGCCTGCGCTTGGTGGTTCAACACGCCACCACCAATGAGGTGATCTGCGACGTCAGCGTCGGGGCCGAGCTGGTGCCGGGTCGCTACGACTGCACCGATATGACCGGTGTAGACCGCCAGATCGACGGTGCCTACGCGCTCGAACGCTACGTGGACGCCATGAGCGGAGGGCCAGGCAAGGGGTGGTTCCGCATCGTCAAGACGCCCGCCGAAGCCCGAGAGGTCATCGCCGACGGCAAGATGGCGGTGATCCTGGGTATTGAAACCTCGAACCTGTTCGACTGTTTGGTGAGCCCCAACGCCGATCGGCCCGCCTGTACCTTGGAGGGCGTGCAAGACAAGCTCGATGCCTACCAAGAACGAGGCATTCGAGCGCTCTTTCCGGTGCACAAGTACGACAATGCCTTCACGCCAGGCGATGGCCACGACGGGTTCATCGAGATCGGCAACGTCATCAATAGTGGGCATTATACCAACATGACCCAGGACTGCCCTGACATTCCCACCGCCTTCGATGACGGCCCGGTGAGCTTTGGTGGCTTCTTGAAGCCCCGTGATGAATTTCAGTCCGCGCCACCCTTGGACTTCAGCGGAATCAAGGACAACCCAGTCAAGACCCTGCTTCCATACGTCGATGAGATCTCCGAACCGCCTATCGAGGGCGACTGGTGCCAGAACGCGTCCATGACCGACTTGGGGGTGTCGCTCATCGAAGAGATGATGAAGCGGGGCATCATCATCGAGCTCGACCACCTGCCGCGGAAGTCCTACGCCCAGGTGTTCCAGATGCTGCGCGACGCGGACTATCCAGCGGTCGGCACGCACAACAACGACAACGACGGCAAGCTCTACGAGATCGGCGGCATCTCCTTCCGCGAGCCCGGCCGCTGTCACGACCCGGTGGAGCCCGGGCTGAGCTGGCGAAACTACAACAGCCGCCTGCAGCTGATGGTCGACGCCGGCCTGCACCCGAGCCTGGGTTTTGCCTTCGATCTCAACGGCTTCGCCGGTGGACCCCGGCCGCGCTTTGGCGAGGATGCCAACTGCGAAGCAGAGCAGGAAAACCCGATTACCTACCCCTTTATGTCCTATGACGGGGCAGTCACGTTCACCGAGCCCAAAGCCGGTGAGCGCACCTTCGACTTCAACACCGAAGGCATGGCCACCATCGGTCTGCTGCCCGAGCTGATCGAAGACTTCCGACGGGACGCCGTGTCCGAAGACGACCTCGATCCGCTGTTCCGCTCCGCTGAGGGGTATATCCGCATGTGGGAGCGCACCGAGGCCCGGGCGGCTGCGTATCGGGGAGAGTAGGGGAGCCGGGCGGCGCCGAAGCGCCCCTCCCCGCACCCCACGAGCCCTACCAGTGGGTGAAGGTCACGATCTCTAGGCCAGCCCCGTCGAGCACCAGTAGGTTGCCAGTGGCCGGGTCGAGCGTCATGCCCTGCACATCGCGGATGCCAAAGCTGGCCAGATCGACCCGCGGAGACAGGCCCTCACCGGCCGTGTAGTCGAGCAGCACCGAGCCCTGGGCCACGACCAGCTCATTGGGAGCCACGGCCACGACGGCGCCGAAGCGGTAGCGGGGGTCGTCCAGGGCATCGAACCCGAGCGGACTGCCGCCTGCGGCGTCGAACTGGGCTGCGAACGCATCCAAGGGCGTATCGCCCTCGAAGGTTTGCGGCGTGGCGTAGAGGCGCCCATTGGTGGGCTCATAGGTGAGGCTGTCGGTGAGCTGGTATTGCTCCGTCCAATCCCCGCCATCATCGGGTTCGTAGCAGAAGTGCTGGCGCGTCACCCCTTCGTCGGGTCGGTAGAGCAGCCCATCGGACCTGACCGTGATGGCCAGCTGCCCATTGGGGAGCGCCGCCACGTCGGTGTAGGGGCGCATGTCCCACATCTCGACCGGGGTCAGGGCCTCTGGAGTGACAGCGAGGGAAAACTCGCCATCAACCTGCCGAAAAACGCCCTGCCAAGCGTCGATCACCAACAGCTCCCCCGTGTCTGGGGCGATGCTGATGCCCACCGGCGCGGCCTCATCGGACAGCGCTGGACGCAGGTCCAGCCGGGCGGTCGCCTGCATATCGGCGGTTGGGGCTGGGGCGGTGAGTACGAGGGGCTCATTGGGCGTGTCGACGCCACATCCGATGAGGGTGAGCGAGAACGCAAGAGTGAGGCGGTACATGTGGACTCCGAGGGTCCGTGCATCGATAGGGTAGCGCGGGGAGCGAAGGTTCGCTGGCGGAGCTAGGGTGCGGGGACAGGGTGCACACCGGTGCTACTCTTGGGCGACTGTGGCATCTGCAGCGCACACACCACTCACGAGGTCGATCCGATGCGCAATTCACGATGGGCATGGGCTGGAAACACTGGCTTATCCCTGCTCATGTGTGGTGTTTTTGCCTGCAAGACCCCCGCAGACCCGGCGGTGGTCGACACTCAAAGCGGGGACGGCACACCGCTGGCAAACGTGACCGAGGTCGAAGCGACGGGGGAGAGCGCCGCCTACACCTTCGCCGTGGCCATCCGCTCCGACGAGGCCGGCTGCGATCGCTACGCAGACTGGTGGGAGGTGGTGAGCGAGGACGGCGAGCTGCTCTACCGGCGTGTGCTCGGCCATAGCCACACCAATGAGCAGCCGTTCACCCGAACCGGAGGCCCCGTGCCCATCGCCGGCGAGGATTCCGTGTGGATCCGCGCCCACATGGCGCCGGGCGGCTACGGCGGCCAAGCCTTCTACGGCAGCGTCGACGACGGATTTACCGCGGCGGACCTGGATGGGAGTTGGGCGGCGGATCTGGCGAGCGCCGAGCCGCTGCCGAATGGGTGTGCGTTTTAGGGGGTTTTTGTTCCGGCTGAACCTGAGGACCCAGGCGGCTGGCCGCCACCATCGAGCTGAACGTCCGGATGGCGACGGGATAGAGGCGGAACGCCAACTCAGACCGCCGAAGGTGACATGACCGAACGGACGCACAGCACGCTGGTGAATGGTGAGCGACACATCTGGGTGGTGAGTCGGCTGTGGGCCCTCGCCGCGGACCTGCCCGTGTTCGACTACCCGGTTGACGCCTTTAGCGGGTTTGACCTGGATATTTGGTATGGCCACATCAACACCCCCACCGTCAGGAGTGTCGTCGAGCACATGCGCAGGATCAACGCCGCCGATCTGCAATATCCCATCGTGTTGAGCGAGACGGGGATGGTGATGGACGGCGTCCACCGCTTGTGCAGAGCCATGGTGGAAGGCAAGGAGTCGGTCCGCGCCGTGCAGTTCGTGACGAACCCGGAGCCCGACCGGGTGGAAGGGGTCGTGGAACGGGGAGTGGAGAAACAACCAAATGCGCGGGTCCGGATTTCGGGGGGCATGCAACTTCCATCCCCGATTATGAGCGACGCGCCGACGAGCAGATGAGCAGATGAGCCGCCCAGGGAGTTCGCGTCGCGACATCCCGTGGGGTGTTATTGGAGGGGCATGGACCGTCCCGTTCCCGGCTTCCCCCGCATCACCATCAACCCGGCCAAGCTCGGGGGCAAGCCGTGCGTTCGCGGGCTGCGGATCGCAGTGGCGGACGTCCTGCGTGCTCTCGCGGCCTTTCCTGAGCACGGCGGCCTTCTGAGCGCATACCCGGACCTCGAGGCAGACGACGTGGTCGAGGTCTTGTCCTTCGGAGCGGCGATGTCCGATTGGGAACCCGTGCTCCTAGGCGGCTCGGCCGCGTGAGGTGAGGTTCCTCGTCGATCAAAACGTGCCGGTCCAGGTTGCTGCAGCCCTGCGCGAAGCGGGTCACCACGCCGAGCACACCCGGGAGCGCGGGCTGTCTCGGGCAGAGGACGAAGTGTTGCTCGCGGTCGCCCGCGATGAACACTCCACGATCGTCACCTTCGACAGCGACTTCGCGCGGTTCCTCGCGCTGTCGGTCGCCGCAGCGCGTCGTAATTGCGATGCACGCAGACTGGGCCCTCTCTCCACACCCGCACCGGCTGGTCGTCGACGCCGAGCATGGCCCAGGTATCGCCGGCGTCGGGGCTTTGGGTGGCCGGTGCCGTACGCGGTCGACCGTCTGAACGGTGGCGTAGGGAATCGAAATCGTGGCGTCCCCGAAGTCTTACACCTAGCGTCCTGACCCCCAACACAAAGTCTTACACCTAGCGTCCTGACCCCCCAACCAACAGCTCGCCGCTACCCCCGCCCAGCTGCCCGAGAGATGGCCTCGTCACAGACCTCCATGAACAGCGCACCCGGGTCCAGCGTCGGGTGAAGCCGCTTGGCGATGCTGTAGATCCCACCCAGCGCGCGGTGCAGGAAGATCACGTCGGGCGGCACCCGCACGCTGGGGTGGTTGCCCAGTGCGCGGCCCTCCGGCCGCATCTGCTCGACGATATTGTCGTCTTCGGACCCCAGCTCAAAGGCACCCTTTCGCAGGTGGTGGGCCAAGGCATCGAAGAACTCCCACAGGGCCTCGCTGGCCTTCTTGTCCTTGCCGGTCAATGCGCCCATCTCTCGGGATTCGTAGAGGGCGAGGGCCCGTTCGCCATCGATGGCGTGGCGGGCGATCTGGCAGTAGCGACCGATCCAGAATTCATCGAAGCGTTTTACGCAGCCGAAGTCGAGCAGTCCGACAGAGCCGTCCTCGGTGAAGAGGTAGTTTCCAGGATGAGGATCTGCGTGTAGAACCCGGTGTCTGAAGGCCATGGTGTAGTAGAGGCGCGCCAAGGTCTCGCCGGCTCTCTGCTTGGCCTCGGGGGAGGCGATCTCGGCGAACTCTTCGACGTGTACGCCGTCGAGGCGGTCGAGGGTCAACACGCGCTCGGTGCTGTGGCTGCCGTAGACGTTGGGCACACGCACATCGGGGTCGCTGTCCCAGAGCTGGTGAAACTCGTGGATGTTGGCGGCTTCTTGCAGGTAGTCGAGCTCTTCTTCCAAGCGTGCCTGGATCTCGGCAAAGGCGGCGTCGACTTCGCTCTTGTCGCGGCGCAGCACCCGGCTGCCCAACAGCACCGCCTTGAGCGCGAGCAGGTCGGTGGCGACGCTGTCGTCGATGCCGCGATGCAGGACCTTGACCACCACGTCGGAGCCGTCGTGCATGACGGCGCGGTGAGCTTGGGCGAGAGATGCGGTGCCCAGCGGGGTCTCGTCAAAGCTGGCGTAGGCCTCTTCCAAGGGCATGCCGAGGCCCTTCTCTACGTCTTCGCGGATGATGTGGAAGGGGACGGGCTCGGCGTCCTTGTTGAGCTTGGACAGCTGGTTGGCCACCTCGGGCGGCAGGTCCAAGGACCGGGCCGCCAGGGCCATGCCTTGGCCCAGCTTCATGGCGGCTCCCTTGAGGTTGCTCATGGTGTCGACGATGCGGCCCGTGTTCTGCACAAACAGGCGATCCATGTCCTCTTTGGACATGTCAGCTTCGCCGCGGATAGCGCTCTTGACGCGCTCGCCGACGAAGGAACTGGTGACCCGACTCGTCAGGCTGGTGAGACGAGCGAGACGGCGCAGGCGGGAAGGGGGCTTGTCAGCCATGGGGGCGAAGACCTCCGGGACCGGATGGGTAACCCAAGGCAGTTCGCACGGCGTTCACGGTGCGTCTGGCGGTAGTCTGGCCACCCCGCTTGGCCTGGACCGGTGCGGCGAACGGGTCCAGATGGTGTGCTAGCCTTCACACATGGCACAAACGGGTCGATCGCTGGTTTTGGTTTCGGGGCTCGCTTTTGGCGTCGCGTGTTCTGGCGTTCTGACCGGGTCTTCGGACGGTGGGCCGACCCACAATCCGCCGCAGCCGAAGATGGAAAAGCGGTCGCCGCCAACGGATGCGCTCACACGTGGCCCGATCGTCGGCTCACTGGACACCTTGGTGAACCCAAGCCTGCGGGACGGGCGGGTGGTGTTCGCCTCCCACGATGGTGGGTGTCACGTCTATGAGCCGTTGGACGTGCCACCACCCGGCGGTCAACATGGCGCATCGGAACCGGTGCATTGCCCTCACATCATGCTCGACCCTGTGTGGGCCCACTGTGCCGGCGGCTCCACGTTGTATATCGAGCGTGCTGGGGGGTGGTGCAGCTGGCGGGTCTCGGGCAACCCGCGGCCGCCGGGCGGTGGCCCGCCCTGGCCTGGAACCGACGGAACTTC
>JBGCER010000201.1:0-13209 GCA_045106515.1 Myxococcota bacterium | reverse complement strand
GGATTATCTATGCCCTCGCTTCGTTTCTCACTTTCCTTGTCGATTCTCGCCTCTCTCGCCGGTTGCGGCATGATGGAGGCGCAGACCAAAGACGGCACTCAAGTCCACCTGATTCCGGCCGGCGAGTCGCTGGTCGTGTCGATCAACGGCGACGAAGAAAAGCGCTTGTCCAAGCCGGTGACGCTGGGGCTGGGGCCCGGCACCCACACCATTGCTGTCAGGGATGGAGCCGAGATTACCGTGACCCTGGAGGCCTTCGACAAGGTGGTCGTTCCGCTGGTGCCGAACCAGTGCTTCCTTTCGATGAATGTGTCGCTTTCCAACTTTGGTGAGGGCGGCCGAAAGGTGCCCAAAATCTCGGGCCGACTGCAGCGCAGCGAGCCCTTTCCCATGCCGGCTAAGCACTATGTGTCCAATTCGGCGCTGCCCAGCTCGATCACGTCGGGTCAACAGGTCTTCCTCCTCGCGAGCCAGCCCTGCAACGTCGCAGACGACTTGGAGTTTGGAATCAACGGCGCGGTGACCCGAGAGGGCGGTGGCACCGATCCCATCGCGACCCATGTCACCCGCGTCCGACGAGCCGCCTGCGAAAACGACAGCGCTTCGGTGTGGTGCACGGCCTTGAGCGGTTGGAATGACGTCACGGCGAGTCCGCTGCCGACGGAGCCGCAGGCCTTTGCCGGATTGGCAGTGGCCGCGTTCCCGGGGGAAAACTTCAAGCTGACGCCCGAGAAGATGTCGCTGTACATGGTGGCCCTCAACCCGAAAGGCGCTCAGCTGCGAATCATGGATCCCTACGGAGAAACCGGCAAAAAATTCGGCCTGGATGTGTCTGCAGGTCGCGTGGCGAACGTGCTGGCCAGTGAGTCTGACCCTCTGTCCCTCCCCGCAGAATTCTCCGGATACCTGGGCCGGCAAGCCCAACAAGCCGAAGGCGCCATCACCGCCGACGGGGTGGGATGGCGAACGGATGGGGCTCACCTTCGCTTGGTTGGAGAGCGGTGGGTCTCGGTATTGCCTACGGAACAGGGGGCGATCGTGGCGATCAACAGCCCGTACACCGCACTCGCTGAGTGAGGCTGCGTGGGGGTGTCTTCCGAACAGGAGCTTCGCGATCACCAAGCTCGACCGACGGAGATGGCTACTCGGTGAACGTGACCGAGATCTCGGTTTCGATCCCCTCGCCGCCGTTGAACTCGGGGGCCGAGATGCCCATGTGGACCTGCCCGTTTTCCGCGACCGTGGCGCCGTAGCCCACGGTGTACAGGCCATTGCGTCCAGACACCAGCCCCGAGTCGATATCGCGGTCCTTGGGGTCGACCTCAATATCGAACCACTCCGCCGAAGGCGCTGAACACGCGGCTCGATCTCCCACGAAGGGGGCCCCAGTGGCCATGATGACTTGTCGGCCCTCGTATTGGTACAGCTCGCTCCAGGAGTAGGTCTCGCCGTCTTCGAGCCGCGCATTGCGGCCAAAGTTGCCCAGGGGCACGGTCCAGCCCAGGTCCATCGAAGTGACCTCCGAGGGAGAGACGAGCTCCAGCTCGGCGAAGGGACCGACGGAGGTGGACAATCCAATCGAGCCGTCTCCGCCGGTGAACTGAAGCGCCCCAAAGTCTTCGTCATCGGCGGGCAATTCCGTCGTGACGCCTTTGGGTAGATCCAGGGTCACCGTGACCTGTCGACCCGGCAAGGCGTTGGCGACCGCGCGAGCCTCTCCATCGACCGTCACCACGACCCCGAAGCCCGTCTACAGCGTGCCGCCGGAGACCAATAGGGGATCGTCGCACCCAAATGGCAACGTCAAGGTTGCGCCGTCGGGTTCGGCCACGACCACTTCGTAGACGCGCTCCAGCGGGTGAAGGCCAAATGGGTGGCCCTCCCATGGGCAGCCGCCGTCGAAGGTGCCGGTCATGGTCACGGTCGTCGTGCCTGTGCCGACCACTTCCAGGGCGACCTCGCCGGCCTTGGGTGTGGCGATAATGATGGATGGATCGTCCGACTCCACGCGTTCGAGGGTCCACTCGCCCTCCCACAAGCAACGGGACTCCCACACTTCGCCCGGATTGAGCGTGAGGGAGGTGGGGTAGTCAGCGCCCACGGCGAGCGCGAGGTAGCCACCGCTCTGGCGTTCGCTCCCAAGTGGAAGGTTGAACCCACTGTCCATGTATTCGTACCCGGTGATGTCATCGACCGGCACCATCGGGATGACCGAGCCATCCGTCAACTCACCTTGACCCGAGCCATCGTCATCACGAGGGTTCTCGTCGACCGACGCGCCCACTACGCATCCACACAGGGCAAGGCACACCATCCATCGGGTCATCGGCATCCTGGCCTCCTTCACTTGGGGTGTAGCCTGGCGATGGAGTATCGGGCTGGAAAGAGCGTTTTCAATGTTGTGTACAGGATCGGCGTCGCCGCGTTCTGCACCTATGCGGTTGTGGGGGACCGCCAGAATCGCGCGAAGACGAATCCCGAGATGGCGAGAAGGACCCCGAGCATGAGCAGACCCGCCGGCATGACCCAGTTGATGGGGGAGATCTCGTCGCTTGGATGCAGCCAGTCGGACGGTCGCACATCGGAGAGCGCCAGGTGCATTCCAGTGAGCACCGCTGACCACAGCGCCATCATCGGAGCGACCAGGCGCCAGTGGAGGTCGCGAACGCAGGATGCGAGGACGAACACGGACAGCAGGACCGTGCCGGCCACCGCGGCGCCACCGACTCCGATCTGCGAGATAGGCAGCGCCGTGCTGCCAGGAGTCGGCCACCCCGACACCAGAAAAAAGGCCAAGGAGGCGGCGACGATCAGGGCACCGACACCCGCGACCACCAGGGGCTGAATGCCGACGCGAAGGATGTGTAGGCCCACGGCGATGAAGACGATGAGCGCTACGATGGTCAAGGTCACGCCCGTTTCGACGAGGCCGAACAGGCTCGTGCCGTAGCCCGCGGCGCTGACCCACTCGGACCCGATCTGGTAGGTCACGTTGGAGGACTGATAGGCAAGGAACATGGAGGGTAAACCCAGGGTCATCATTCCGACGGCGAGCAGGTGGGTTGGGGCTGACACGCGGCGTCTGCGCGCATCCGGTTCTGGAAAGCGCCGCGCCAGTAGATGCCAGGCGAGGCCCACTGCGAGAGCGAGGACAGTGGCTGTGCCGGCCACCGCGGCGCTGGTGGTAAACAGGCCGACGAAATCGTATGTGAGACCTATATTTCCGCCCAATGTGGGCCCCAAGGCGGCCCCGATCTCCACGCTGGCGTGCAATAGGGCAAATGCCGCGACCAATAGTCCGGTTCGCTGGCCTCGAAACCCGTCCGCGATCACCGAATAGTAGCCCACGGTCAACATGCCCTTGGCGCCGGACGTGAGCAGGAAGGGGATGGTGGGGTCGGGCACAACACCGATGGTTGCGCACCCGACCGCCAATGCGGCAAGACCGAGGATCGTAGATCCCCATCCGCCGAGCAGCGCGCCGACGAGTCCGCCAAGGATGGCGCCGGCAAGCAGCGCCGCCGAGGACATGGCATAAAGACCGAACGCCGCCTCGTCGGACCACTCCGGTATGCGAACGAGGTAGAGCAACGCGCCGGAACGGAGTCCGTAGTATGCGGTAGAAGAGCCGTATGACAGGATCGGAACCAGCAGCAGTAGCAAGATGGGCCGAGGATCGAGGGTGCGAGTTGTCGGTGTCACGGGGTCTCCGGTTTTAGGGCGCCGGCTCACAACCGCCGGGTGGCATGCGGTCGATCCACGCGCGCAACATCTCTACGCCGCGCTGGTGGGTGACCGATCGCCCAAAGCGCGGCATCATCGATCCCAGCTGCTCGGTTTCTACGCGGAAGATTAGGCTGGATGCGTCGGCATGACCAGGGATGATTGGACCGCTGTCGCAAGAGCGAAGGTGCAGGTCTTGGGTGTTGTCGAGGTTCAGGAAGAGAGACGAGGTCTGCCCGCGGCCTTGGGCGTGGTGGCAGTGCCCGCAGTTTACGTCCAGGTAGCTCCGCGCCGCTCGGTCGAGTTCCGCGTACGAGAGGTCCGTCACGCCGCTCGCCTCGATTTCGTCGAAACGATAGGCTTGCGGCACGGTTTGCGCCGCGGGTGCTCCGGTGAGCAGGCCGCGCTCGGCAAAGTGCTGGAGCTGGTTCACGACGCCGATCGCGCCTGCATAGTCGTGGTCCCGATTTAGGTTCCGGGCCTTGGGTCCGAGCGGTGTGAGCTCGCTGGTGGCGGCTCGGTCCTCCCTTCGCTGATGGCAGGTCTGACATTGGTTTCGGGCGGGCACAAGATAGGACGAGACGTGTGGGTCTCCCAGAGCATCGAGGAAGGGGACCTGCCGTACTCCGCCCCCCGGCGACAACGTCGCATCGAGCTGATCTGCGTCCCAGATGTAGGGGAAAGCGCGCCACTCGCTGTCGTGGCGAATTAGCAGTCGGGTTTCGACGAGTGTGAGGTCCTTGTCTGGCTGCCGGTAGTCGGCTGCGAAGAGGAAGCTCTTCATAAGGATGGTGCCGACCGGAAAGTCGAGGACCCGATCTTCGTCGTAGCCAGCCGTTGTACCGGGGGGCAGGTAGATCGCCCGACTCTTCAGCGCATAGTCCGTAAAGAGGGGGGTGTTTAGGTCGTATTCAGCGATCCGATCATTGTAGGTGAACCCGCCGGCACCGTCGTACCCGAACAGGTTTAGGTCCGAGAGTTCATCGGGGATGGGCGCATCCGGGTCGAACCGGACCGGTCGTGAGAGGTCCACGGCGCCGCCCGCACAGCTCGTGGCATAGACGGCTGCGAGGGCGACTGCGAAGGTTCGAGGGGTGCGCATCTACACAATCTAATACGGGCGCGCGGCTATCTGGCTGGTTCGGCGTCATGCCCTTTCGTCGGCACTTCGACCCCTTCCCAGGCGATCTTGGCCTTGTCGAGGGCGGCGGCGATATCGGCCTTGGGGCCTCGGATCTCGACCACCGTGCGTTCGGCACACCCGGCGAACACCTGCTGCACCTGCTCGGCGTCAACCTTGGCCAATCGAAACCGCCGTTTCGAGTGCCATTCTACGTCGGAGCCCGCGACAGCCTGGTCGACGAGTACGGGAATGAGCTGGATGTGGGTCTGGGTCGAAAGCGGGTAACGAAGACCGATTTGGTATGCGATGAGCTGTAGCTCTCGGTCGCTGGGCTCGCTCTCTACAGTGGCCTGGATCTGCTGCATGATCTGGGGCACGTTTGCGGCAGGGGCGTCCAGGCTGAAGTGCAGAACGCCGTCACCTCCGGGTCCCAAGTCGGTCTCTGCGGCGACACCGTAGGACCAGCCGCGAGCGTCTCGAAGGCTGACCCACAGGTGTTTGCGGGCCCACTCGGTGCCGACTTCGAGCGCTTGGCGCTGGTCGAGTTTGACCAGGGGTAATCGGCAGGTCCATCGCATGTTGGACTGCACGGTGGCAGCGTCTCGGACAAAGACCAGAGAGCGCGCAGGGCCAGGCGGGATGACTGTAGCAGGCGGGGTCTGAGTGCTGCCCGGGCTGGGTGTCCAGCTGGACAGCTTGGAGCGTTTGGCCATCGCCATGGCGTCATCGGGGCTGATATGCCCTACGATGACGAGAACAGCGTTGTCGGGGCGGTGGCGATTGTTGGCTGCCTGCTCGAACGCTCGAGGCTCAGGCGTCCGATCGAGGTCGCGAATGGCGATTCGGGGCAGCTCATCCTTGAATGCATCCCGCCAGAGTGCGGGGGTCTCCCGGTGGTTCAGTTCGTCAGCGAACTCCACCAGCTTTCGGTCGAACCGACGGCTCATGTGCATCGGATCTGGCATCAGGGCGTTGACGAGTTCGGGCAGTTGTTTGACGATTCCAGTGTGCATCCGGCCGTCCCAGCCACTGCCGTCCATGTGGTATTCGAGCCCGAAGAATGGAGTTCCGAACTGTGATAAAAAGCCATTCACCATGGTTGTGATTTCATCGAGGGGTGCGGCATCGCCGACTTTGAAGGCGAGTCCAGCGGAGACCCACCCCGGTAGGCTGTGGTGTTGCAACGCCACAATCGTCAGCCCATTGGGTAGCGTCTCGATGGCCATCTTGCGGGTGTCAAGGTCCAAAGCAGATTCCTTGACCAGCCACGCCGAGAGGTCGTCGGGTGCTCCGACGTCGGACAGGCCAGCCAGGTTGCTGGCGTGGGTATCTGTGGACACTGCTGGGTCGCGATCGAGGTCGGGCTCCACATGGACGACCACCGCGCGGTCGGGGGGCAGGTCGTTGGCCGCCAACTTTTCGGACTGGGCCCAGTCCCAGCGCTGAGCCACCCGCGTCGAATCGCCGATCCAGTCGGAATGCCCCGTCATGTGCGAGTGCAGCGCTACGCTCTCGCTGCGGCCGGCTTGGTGCACCAGGTCCTCGGCCTTGATCAGCACGTCCCATTTGATGCTTTGAGAGCGGAACATGGCGGTTTGTAGAGTTTGGTTCCTGGCTTCGGACCCACGAACTCGGTAGGTCTGGCGCACCAGCCGTTTGGCCAGTGCATCGCGGTCTTGGTCTGGGGTGAGCGGCGTTGCGCAGTAGACGATGCTCAGGGTTGGGCCTGGGAGCAAGTCGCAGCTCATCACCGCGCTTGAACTCCATCGTTTTCCTTGGGGGAAGGCGTTTTCTTCCAGCATTCCTGGCAGATCTTGGAGGGAGCTATCCAGCGCCTTCCAGGCCCCCGGCACGGTCCAGGCCAAGAGCAGAAGGCGGGTGTTGGTCGCTCCCTTGAGCACCACTGGCGCTTTGGAGCGCAGCGGTAGTGGGACGGCGTGCTGGCCAACGGTTGGAAAGGACCGCTCTATGGGACCGGCTTTTGGCGCATCGGTGAGAGCGGGTGGGAGCGTGGCGATGACTCGGTCCAGCGAGGCGTCAACGGGGCCGCCCACGTTGCCCGAGACCAGGAGGGTGGCCCGCTCGGGTCGGTAGTTTTGGGTGGTGAAGCGCTCGGCCTGAGCCAGGGTGAGCGTTTCAAGGTGTTCGGTGCGCTGGGATCCCAGTGCGCTAAGCTCGTGTTCTTCGGGCAAGCTCGCGCCGAGGACCGCGGAGACCGTGTCCATGGGCATACCGGCGCCGCGATAGCGCTGCTCGGCGCGGACCACGCCCCGGACGCCGTCGAAGGTGGCCTTGGAGACGCCGCTCAATGGATCGATGAGCCGCTGTGACTCCAGCGCCAGCAGAGACTCAACGGACTTGGCGGGGCAGCTGCTCCAGTAGCTGACGTATTGCGGGGCGGTGCTGGCGTTGTGAACGCATCCATGCAAACCGAGCTCGGCTTCAACCGTCACTGTGCCGGTCTGGGTCGAGGAGAACCACAAGTGCTCGATCAGATGTGCGAGCTCGCCTTCTTGGGGTCCAGCGTGCTGGCCCCCGCCGTCGAGGACCATGGTGGTGGTCACAACCTGTGCGGTGGGATCCGGTTGCACGATGACCTGAAGGCCACTGGGCAGCACCTTGCGATAGGTAGGAAGGTGAACGATGCTGCGGCCATCGGTCTGCTCCATCCTTGTGAATGCGTGGTACGGCGCCGTTCGGCGCATGCGGCTCTGGGCACCGTAGACCCTGCCTGCATGTGTCGGGCCTGCAGATATTGCTGACAACATCAGTACCCACGTGGCTTTCGTCATGTATCCCCCGTCCACAAGACTGCTACCGCCGGCGCAGTAGCGCGGCAGTATACCCGATGTACGGTGCCATCTACCGCGTTCGAGGCGGGGTCATCAGAACCGGCGCAGATGGCAGCGGCAATGACGCGCCCTACTCATGAAGGGCGGCGCCGCACTCCCCATGGGGCGCCTGGGATTCAACGTGAAAGTCCGAGCTCCGACCAAACAGGCTGCATCGACGGCGCCAATCGTGGCTCCGGTCGCCCCCCAGAACGAGACCCATGGCAATGAGGCCGCCATCGCGGATCTGGCGCCGGCGTCGGAGTCTGCGTTTGCCACCCTGGAGCAGGCCGCCGGTGATCTTGATTCCCCGCTCACATCCCGGTCAAATGGGTCGTCTGGAGCGGATGCGAAGCCAGGGAGTGGACCTAGCTCCCTAGGCGCGTCGTGGGAGTACGATCAGGCGTGGGTGAGCCAATACTTCACGGGGAGCGGGTACTGGGGCTTTGACTTGGAGTATGGCTACCTTGGCTCGAAGGATTTTGCCGCTTGGAGCCAGGACACGATGAAGCCTTGGGCTCGGACGCAGATCGCACCGGCCGTGACCCAGGCCATCGGAGCGCTCGGCAAGCGGGAGATCTCTGAGAAAGATCTACGCAGGGCTATCTCCAATGTGCTGGGCCGATGCCAGATCTCCCATCCGCAGGCCCCACTCTCCGTGGCCTCGGTCACCCTGAGTACGCCTGGGGGATGGGATGGAAAGATGGAGCCGAGCCAGGCCCAGTCGATCCACTGGAAGCTGAACCCCATGACCATGAGCCTTCCCGAAGCGCCGAGTGTGCCGGTACGCATTCACGCTGGAGGACGCCTGGCTCCCAAGGGTGACGCCGACGAGCGGGCACATCCCGTCGAGGCGCGTAAACGGTTTTGGGAGGTTGGACCTTTAATTTGGATGCGGTCGGCCGCCTACGAGCAACTTGCTGACCTCAAGCCCGGAGACACGATCTCGATCGACAAAGGCGCGCTCATCTCGGCCTTCTCCAAGCGCGTCGATCCGACTCTGGACCCGGACGGATGGGCGGTGGGCCTCTTTGACGAGCTTGAGATTCAAGGGGCAGATGGGCGCTCGCTATCGGGCCAGAAGGTGCCTGAAGCGCCGGAGGCCAAGGCGCAGGAGCTCACGAAGGGTACGGGGAATCTGCGACTGCTCTCGGCCGCTCGGACCGATCAGTATGCCTATGAAAAGAAGGGTCAAGGGGTCTTAACCGGCGAGTTGGCCCAGCAGATCGAGGCGGGGAGGTCGGTGAATACGGCGGGGAGCCACCTGTCTGGCGATGGTCTCAACCAGCGGACGGGAATGGACCAAGAGGCGGTCACCGACGGGGTTGGCGGCTTCGGGGCTTCCAAAGAGGGTCAGAAGGTCTCGCTTCACGTGGGCATCGACCGATACGGCGCGGGCATTTCGAACCTCGACGGAGCGGTGAACGACGCCCGCCTCCTCGCAAAGACACTGGGAGCAAAGGGGTACACCACCGCCCTGCTGGCCAATCCGACCGCCGCCGAAATGGACGCTGCGTATAGACAAGTCGCTGAGACGGTGGGGGACGGCGATGCGCTCACCCTGTCCTTTGCAGGCCACGGCAGCCGGGAGAAGGGGCTTCTTGGGAGCGATACCGTGCAGGGCGACGGGCCGTACCTTCCGTGGGGCACCCTGTCCCGAATCGCGGCCAAAGCCACGAGCCAGGGCGCTTCGGCGGACGTGGTGATCGATGCGTGTCACTCCGGCGCCGAGGTCGACGCGCTGCGGGCCCAGGAGTCCGGGGAATTGACCGGCCTCGCAGAACGCTTGGGGCCGCGGGGCCAGGCCCTCAAGACCATTCGGGACCAGCTCACAAACTTCTTGTCGACGGCGGAGCACACGGGCTCCACGCAGAGCCGCAACTTGGCCAAGACCGATAATCAACTGCTGAGCGACCTGGCTATCGCATTGTCTAGCTACGACAATGACTTTCCGAAGAGCTGGTCAGACCTGCTGGACCGCAAGACGATCCGTTCCGTGCCCAAAGGCGCCTTGCATGCGCGCAGGTTGATCCTTCGGGCGGAGCTCCTGCTGCGGCAGTGGGCCGAGGACGCCGGCAAGACTGGGGGCGCCTAAGGCCCGCGCGTCGGGTCGAAGAGAATCGACACGCCGAGGGAGCTCAATGGGCGTCCTTGAGCCGCCTCGATTTGTTGTTTGCAGAGGCCGCCCCTTCGCGTCTCAGAAATAGCGATCACTGGTGTAAGGAACCCGAACGGCCCTTCGTTGGTCCGCCGTAGCCGTCTCGCCTGATGTTTCCGCGTTGACCCGGAGGTCCAACATGTCCCCCCTCAAAACCGCACTTCCTTTCGTACTGCCGCTGGCGCTTGGACTCGCCCTCATCGGGTGCGGGACCCACAAGAACACCGTCCTTGAGGACCTCGAAGTCCCAGAGCCCACTCGGGCGTCTGGCGCGACGACCGACGACGTGACGGACCTACCCTCGGTGGACGCCACCGCCGCTTCGACCAAGGATGAATCACAAAAAGTGGCCAAAAACCTGCTTTCTGATGAGGAGCCCGAGGCTGCGCAGGAGCCCGTCGACGAGGAAGAGAGTCGAGAGGAAGACTCCAAGGTCGGCGAAGTCGTCACCGCAGAGTTTCTAGAGCGGATTCCATCGGGTCGCTCTTATCAATCCACCACTGGGACCGCCGCCGGCGTGGCCGGCGGCGAGGGGCGGTCGGATCGATCGGCTGCGCGCCTGAGCAAGCCGCGGGGCAAGAACCGGCCAGCCACCCGCGCCAAAGCGGCTGAGGATCTTCGTCGCCAAGCCGCGCCTCCGCCGCCCCCCTCTGTGGCGGTCGTCGCCAAGCCGGCTCCCCGACCGGTAGCGGACCCGGTGTCAGCCACGGTCCCGGTGGTTCCCGAGTCTAAAACCGAGGACTACACCAACTACGGCATCAACGGATTCACCCTGACCCAACAGGACCGGATGTCCACGTTCGCCGCCGACGTAGACACGGCCAGCTACACGATCACCCGCCGCAAGCTGCGCGAAGGCTACCTGCCCCCAGCGGCGGCGGTCCGGGTCGAAGAGTTCGTGAACTACTTCCCCTACGAGTATGCGCAGCCCGGCGAAGGTCACCCATTCGCGGTCGATGTCGAAGCCGCACCCAGCCCGTTCAACCCGCAAAACCACATCGTGCGGATCGGCGTGCAAGGTAAGAAGGTGCACTTCGACACCCGAAAGCCGGTCAACCTGACGTTCCTGGTAGACGTCTCTGGCTCGATGCAGTCTCAAGACAAGATCGGCCTACTCAAGGACAGCTTGCGCATGCTGACCGAAGAGCTCGACGACGGCGATACCGTCGCACTCGTGACCTATGCGGGCGCCACCAAGGTGGTGTTGGCTCCGACGCCCATCAGCCAGCGCGGCCGGATCATCTCGGCCCTCAACGGGCTCACCGCGGGGGGCTCTACAGCCATGGGGGCAGGCATTAACCTGGCCTATGAACAGGCCGAGTTGGGGTATCGACCGGGCGCGGTCAACCGCGTCATCGTGGCCTCCGACGGAGACGCCAATGTGGGCGCGACCAGCCACACCCAGTTGAGCGCGTTCATCGCCGCCAAGGCCAAAAAGGGCGTGACGCTGACCACGCTCGGATTCGGCAATGGCAACTATAAGGACACCATGATGGAGCGCCTCGCCAACGATGGCGACGGCAACTACTACTACATCGACTCCCTACAAGAGAGCCGTCGCCTCTTTGTGGACCAGCTCTCGTCGACGCTCGAAGTCATCGCCAAAGATGTGAAGCTCCAGGTCGAGTTCAACCCCGACACTGTGCTCGCCTACCGACTTATCGGGTATGAAAACCGAGACATCGCGGACAAGGACTTCCGAAATGACGCGGTAGATGCAGGCGAAATCGGCGCCGGCCACCAGGTGACGGCCCTGTACGAGGTCGCTCTGACCGATGATGTGAGCGCCGGCTTGGGCACCGTTCGCGTACGCAACAAGGCGCCGGGCCCCGATAGCCCCGCCGTCGAGCGTCGCTACGATGTGCCCAGCAGCGTCATCCAGGGCCGATTCGCCAGCGCGAGCCCCCAGTTCCGCTTGCAGTTCGCCGCCGCCGGATTCGCCGAAATTCTTCGGGGCAGCCCCCATATGAATGAAGTGAGTCTGCGGATGGTCGGCGATATCGCTCGGGGTGCCAAGCGGGTGGAGTACGGCGAGGACACCGAGCTGATCGAACTCATCGACCGAGCCGCCCGCCTGCGTGGAGAGGGAGCTGTGAGCCAGCGCTGAGCGGAACGATGTAGGAAGGCTCATCTGGAGGACGCATGGTGTGGTGGTTCATCGGCATGGCCATGGCAGCGGACGTCTCGCTGGACGACCTACTGCGTGGCGACATCGACGCCGCGCTCCAGCTCGTGGAGTCCAAGGGCTTCGGCGCCGTGGACCAGGCCCTCCGGAGTCGGAAGAGCCCCGCCCACCTGACCGACAAGGGCCACTGGTGGCAGGTGCAGCCCGCACAGGACGGGCTTCAGGAGGCCGTCTTTGACGCGCACCTGGTTCCGCTGCCCAACGATCAGCACCTGCTGTTGTGGACCTATGGAACGATAACGACCCAACCCGACCACCTCGGCAATGCGCGACGGTGGCACTATGAGCTTCGAAGCTCGGTCACAGCAAAGGAAGGGTGGTCGCCGCTCGCGTCCCACGGGCCTTCGTACTCCTTTCGAATTCGGCCTTTTGTCGAGGCGAACGGCGCTGTCCACTTGTTCCAGCAACACCACAACCAGAACCCCAAGGTCGATGAATGGGGCATACCCCCTGGAGAGGCGACGATCTCTTGGCGGACTTGGACGGACGGGACGTTCTCGGGACGTCGCATGCTGCTCCCCAAGAGCGTGCGCCTGCTTCACAACTTCGACGTGCATGAAGACCGCAACGGCACCCTGCGTGTGGCGTGGGCGGGATGGCTTGGCAATGACGTTCGGGAAGTGATCACCGAGCGCACGTTGCGGCCGTGGGGGGATCCGGCCACCCGGGCGTCCTCGTCGATCTACAACCTCTCCCATCCTCACTACGGCCGAACCGAGACGGGCGAGTCCACCCTGTACGCCTCCGCTCAGACCCCGGACTACAAAACGCTCAACGTCGTGAGCTGCCCAGGGGTTGAATGTGAGGTGGTTCATACATCCGCCGGCGACTTCTTATCGAACGACCCGGAAGCAGGCGCCGCTGACGCGCTGATGTGGGATGAACGACTCGGTGACACCGTTCGCGCTCATTTCGGTTCTGGTTCCTTTGACATGGGCCGGTGGTCGCCGCGGGCAGCAGGCTGGAGTGTCGCCGCCCACGGCTCGTTCGCGGCCATGACCTACGATGGGGGCGTCTATGCGATGCGCTACCGAAAGGGAGAGTGGAGGGCCGCCCTCCTCCACGCCCCCGAGCCCACAGAGGACTGGACGACCCGCCGCAGAAGCGGGCCGGTGACGCTCCAGCCGATTGGAGATGAGCTTATCGTCTCGTGGTGGCACCAGGACCGAGGCCTGATGGTGTGGCGAGG
>JBGCER010000200.1:0-3806 GCA_045106515.1 Myxococcota bacterium | reverse complement strand
CATCGGTCGCCTCATCGGGCTCGGCCGTCACGGGTGTGCCGGTCTTCGGATCGTTAGGCCCGATGACGGCTGTCGCCAACTTTGGCGGTGAATTCTGGATCATGGCCGCCTCTGCGGTCTGCGGTTCGCCTGAGTCTTGGCCATCGGTGGGGGTCAGCACGCACCGGACCTCGCTGTCGCGGGCGTACGGGGCCAAGTCTAGGGTGTCGCTCGTCGCCACCTCGGTGCCGTCGATCTGCCACTGCACGGTGTAGGACTCGGCGTCGCCATTGGGGTCGATCCAGCCCAGGCCCACGCACGAGGCCGTCACCTCACGGGTGAGCACCGAGGGCTCGATCCGTGCGCCGCTGATGGCCGGCGGCGCATTGCCGATCGTGACCTGGGCCGTGACGATCTCGCCGTCCGACTCGGAGTCGCTGGGCGTGACGCTGACTTCCCACACTTGGCCCTTCGACGTCTGCGCGGCGGGCACGGTGTCGGTCTGGATGGAGGTGGATTCCCCGTCGACCGTCCACGAAAAGGCAACATTAACCCGTTCTAAGTCGGCATCTGTGGTATCGACGCTGGCGACGAGCCGAGCGTCTGTGCCCGGAGCGGCGGGATCGATGGTCACCGTCGCCGAAGGGAGGCTATTGGCGATCACCACTTGGGCTTCGGCGGGGGCGCCGGGGTCGGAACCGTCGGTGGGCGTCACCACCACCCGCCACGTCTGGCCCTTTTGGGTCAGATCAGCGGCCAAGGTCGCTTCGGCATTGTCGGTCCGGTCTTCGCCGAGGAACCACACATAGGTGTAGCGGACCTGGTCACCGCCGTTGGGATCGACAGCCTCGGTGTCGATGGAGACCCCCAAGGCGTCGACGGTTGTCGGCACGTCTGGAGAGATCGAGACGGACAGTCCGTCGGGGGGCTGGTTGCAGCCCAACACAAGGGCACTAGCGACAAGAGGCAGAGCAGCGCGCATTTCGGTTCCTGGGCAGGGGAACATCCTAGCATCGGATGCAGGTCTTTCTACGGTTTGTTCGCCTTTTCTGCGGGGTTCTCGATGTGGCGGCTTCCTGGCGCGTGATCCCGTGCGATAATCGGCCGCGCGAGACGAATATCGTGAGCTTTGGGGGGAGCGATGCGCAGCAGTCGGGCTCTGGGGCGTGCCCATGGGCGATCTAGCGGGTCTTCGTCACTGGCCCTTCTTCGCAGGAGCCGGGTGCGCCCGAATCCACCGCGCCCGTTTCTGCACACCCCGATCCGACGGCGTCCACTTCCGAGGAGAGGGTAGGATCGCCGCCAAGGTCGACGCTTGCTCGGCGGTCAGATCCTTGGCGGAACGCTTGAACCATCGCTTCGAACCCGCCTCGGCTCCAAAGCAATCGGGCCCGGTCTCCGCCACGTTCACATACAGCTCCAAGATGCGCTCCTTGGGCACCAGGGCTTCGAGCAACACCGTGTAGTAGGCCTCCAAGCCCTTCCTGACGTATCCGCCGCCCTGCCATAAAAAGACGTTCCGAGCCACTTGCTGGGTGATGGTGCTGCCGCCGCGTCGGCTCTCTGGGTGTTCACGGTTGTGGGCGATCGCGTCTTTGATAGCCTTCCAATCGAACCCGGAGTGCGTCCAAAAGCTCTGGTCTTCGGCGGAAATCATGGCGGATGGCACAGGACCCAAAGCGTCCAGGGAGCGCCACTGCCGGTCTGGCCACGCCCCCACGCTCCATGCCCGGCTCACCTGGGTGGCTGTGAACGGAGGGTTGATGGTTCGGACCGACGCCACTTGCAACACGGTCAGGAGCAGAACCACATCCGAGAGCAACAGCGTGCCGCGGGCCACTAGGGAGACGCAGCCCAGGACTCGTCGAAGGGGAGGGCGCTTCGCTCGCTGGCCATCAGGCTTGGAGGCCGCCTTCATCGTTTCGCGGCAGACGATAGGATCGGCCTACCCAAGCTGACATCGACTCGGCGTTGGCGTGTGCGCTGCCGCATCCGGCCTCCCAAAGGGGCCTAACGCTCCAGCTGCTCGAAGCTGATGTCATCGTAGTTGACGGTGTTGGGGTCCACCATGTCTCGAATGGTGATCTCCGTGACCCGTGCGTAGTCGCTCAGATCGTGCAGGTCGGCCTCGGCTGCCGCGCCGTCGGTGATCATGTCCACCGTCGCCGTTTGCCCGCCGTCATAGGTGATGTCGATCGAGGCGATGACGCCGCTTCGTTGGTCGCCAAGGGAGTAGAACATCAAGTTCCGTACAGGGTCGGTGAACGTCCAGGTCAGGTCGGATGAAACGCCCGCTCCTCCGCCAGAACGGGCGGTATAGGCTGTATAAGAGCCAGACCTGGCATAGCGAGCATAGTCCCAGGCGTACAGGGCGGAGTCGTCGGTCGCCGAGAAGGTCACGCTATCGGCGTATTCGGTCGACACATCGATGTCGGCGCTGAGCTCATCGAAGTTGATGAGCACCGGGTTGTACACCTCTGGGATGACGTCGGTGTCATCCGAGCCATCCGTCGAGTCTGAAGGATTGGGGTCGTTCGGGTCGTCCGATGAGCCATCGCTGCCAGCACAGGCTGCTAGGGCGAGCCATGGAAGAAGAACCAGGGTCATGCGCATGGGGCACCTCCAGACGGTCGATAACGGACGATTGTCCTGAAGTGAACCTGATAGCTCCCTTGTTACATCGTGCTTCAATGCGGAGGCCACGGCCCACCTGTGGCAGGACTCCACGGTAGGGCGGATCGGCGACTCCCTGTGGCGCCATCCCATTCACGGTACGGTGCCCGCCCCAGGGAGCCCGCTTGGCCGATGTCGACCCCGTCTCTTTCGATCAGCAGCTCAACGACTGGATCGCCCCTCCACTGAAGGGGTTCTACAACGCAGTGATGGTCGAGGTGCCGGTATTCGGCGTCGGAATCCCCATTGTAGTCGCCATCGTCGTCTTGGGTGCGCTGTTCTGCACGCTGTACTTCGGCTTCATCAATGCACGGGGGCTGCCATTGGCGTTCCGGACGTTGAGAGGCAAGTTTGATAGTGAAGGTGCCCCAGGTGGGGTGAGTCATTTTCACGCCTTGGGAACAGCGATCTCGGGCACGGTCGGCATCGGGAACATCGGCGGTGTGGCCATCGCGATCACCGTCGGTGGACCTGGAGCCACGTTCTGGATGATCGTCGCCGGACTACTGGGGATGGCCACCAAGTTTGCGGAGTGTACGCTGGGTGTTCGATATCGAAGGATTAACCCGGATGGTTCCGTCTCCGGTGGACCGATGTTTACCTTGCGGTACGGCCTGGAAGAGCGAGGCCTAGGGTGGCTGGGCAAAGGCCTGGGCGCCTTCTACGCCGTTGGGATCGTCATCGGCTGTTTGGGCATTGGAAACATGTTCCAGGCCAACCAGGCCTTTGTACAGCTCCGCGCGGTCACAGGGGGAGAGGCCAGTCTCCTGAATGGGTATGGCTGGGCCATCGGCATCATCTTGGCTGTGGTTGTGGGTCTGGTGATCGTCGGCGGCATTCGCTCCATCGCCTCTGTCACCGATAAGCTCGTGCCCTTCATGGCCATCCTCTACGTGACAGGCGCCGTGGCGGTGATCGGCATGAACATCCAGGTGTTGCCCGCCGCCATCAGCGACATCTTTGTGCAGGCCTTCACCCCGACGGCTGTGGCTGGCGGCATGCTTGGAGCTTTGGTTGTCGGTATGAAACGTGCCGTTTTCTCCAATGAGGCCGGGATCGGGTCAGCCAGCATCGCCCATGCGGCGGTGCGAACGAACCTGCCCGCGACAGAAGGGGTGGTGGCGCTGTTGGAGCCGTTCATCGACACCGTCGTC
>JBGCER010000199.1:0-6687 GCA_045106515.1 Myxococcota bacterium | reverse complement strand
CCCGGAAGGCGCCGCGGAACATCTCGCCCGTCGGTTGGCCTCTCCGAGCGCGGTCTGCAGTGGCGCTTTCGTGAGGTGGGCACGACCTCTCGCGATGAGGTCGATGCGGTGCGGCAGACCTCCCGAGCGCCTGGCGCCGGGGGCAGCACGCGAGCTGACGCCGATGTCGTAGCGCGCGCAGTGGCGCGGCTAGCCCGCTGCAGCCGGAAAGACTGCATACCGTTCCGCCACACCGTGGTGGCAAGGCTGCGCCAGCGCGACGGATTCGTCTTGGGTGGGGGCGGGCGGCTTGGGGTGGACGTCAACGGCGCCGGTCGAGGGCCTCCTGCACCGCTGGGATGGGGCTCGAGAGTTCCTTTCGGATCTGATCTAGCTTCGGCTTGATGTACATCCCGAGCCCACCTCGTCGCTGCGCGTCAAGAAAGGCCTCGATGCGCTGTGCGCGCAGCTCCGTCCCGCTTGCCGGCTTCCGCTCGACCACTGCGGCGAAGGTCAGCAGCTCCGGGTTCTGGAGCCGACTGAGCCAGTCCGGGAGCTGCTTGCGGCACTTTCGCGTGTCTTGGCAGTTGAGAACGAAGTCCTTCGCGCAGTAGTAGGTCGGGACGAGCGTGGCTTCGGGGTGGGGGCTCCGTCTGTACTCGGCGTACCAACGGGCGCAGGTCTGGTCGAAGGCTGCAACCAGGGCGGGGGACTCGGGCAGCGCCAAGCCCGTGCTCGACTCCGAGGCCTTTTCGGCGTCGATGGAGCCCTCGGCCAACTCGAACAGGAGCACAGGAAGCGTGCTCCTAACGTCGTTGAACTGCTCTGGGGTGACCCGGAAGGGCCACTCTGGTGGGGTAGGGGGCGGCTCGGCGACGGTCTTGCACTTGGTGAACAGCCCTTGGGGGCCGGGCAGGATGCCGCAGGACTCGAGTAGCGCCGATCGCTCCGAAGGCTCGGCGGTGATCAGGGCTCCGTAGAGCCTGCCGACCTCACACGCTCGCGTCGGAAGCAGGTTCGTCGCCGGCGCGGTGGCGGTCACGGTGCACTCTTGTGCCTCCTCGGGCACCTCATCGAGCCGAGGGCTGAACCGGAGGGCCCAGCGCTCCAGCGCACCGTCGGGCTTGGACATCGCCTGCATCAAGTGGGCCTGATCCGCGACCGAGCACCCCAGGGACATCAAGTCCGGCCCTGGCTTGCGCACGAGACACCCGAGTGCAGCGTCGTGCCTGCGCGCAAACACCGCCTCAGCACCCGCTCCAAACAGGCTCCAGGGCCCCGTGGCGTCGAAGTCCGAACGGAGCGCGCAGTCCTCACCGGCGCAAAGCACCTGGGTGTCTGCGGGAAGCTTGGCGAGCTCGGCAGCCAGGATCATCCGGGCTGTCCTCGAGCGATAGCCCCGAAATGCCAGCTCGGCGTCGAGTGTGGCCCGGCCTGCGGCGTTCAGCTCTGCCTCTGCCACGTCGAGCTTCTCCTGGTAGAGGACTAGGCCATAGGGGGGCATCACGAACTGGTCATTCCCGCCGTGAAAGCCCCGTGCGGCACCATCGATCGCCTCGCAGCCGTCGGCATCGCACACGGCCACGATGTGGTTGACAGTCACGAGCGAGAGATCCCGGTGGACCGTCACCGCGCCCAGCTCGAATGGGTTTTCCGATACCACGGCGTGAAGCTCACGAAAGACATTGCATGGCAGGCCTGCCGCCATCAGATCTGCCCGGGTGTCGATCGGCGGCGCCTTTTCGTCGGAGAGCGTCTCAGCCCAGGCTCTCAAAGTGGCCTCTGCGGTGTCGACGCGAGACAGGTCTGATCCGGAGAACTCGACTTGGCGGAGGTAAGCCTTGAAGGTGCCTTCCACCGCCGGGGCGAAGGCGACGGTGTCGGTCGTGGGGGCGTGCCGGGTCTCCCAGAGATGCTCGGTGAGGTGATGCCGATCGGCCTCGGGGCGGTCGGTGTCGCCCGCTACGCACCACTCGACGACGTCGAGGTCCAAACCCAAGTCCGCGGTCGCGAGCCGCACGATCTCGAGGCCGATGGCTTGGTCGGCTCTGCTCGCGAAGCTGCGGAGCTTGTCGTCGTCAGTGGGACGCTCTCCCCTGGCCCAGTCAGGCTCGATGGGTTCGCCGTCGATGGTGCCGATCGGCTCGGCGTGAGCCGGTTGTAGGAGGGGTAGTAGCAGAGAAAGCGTGAGCATCGAGACGTTCCGCGAAGGAGTGAGAGCCATGTTCGCTAACCGGGCAATTGAGGGCCCTATATCCGCGCCGACGGCGCTGCCGCGTTGCGGATAGGAACTATCGAGCCCGCTGTCCCACGCACGTCACCGCACGGCTCGGCCCACCGCCTCGCTTCGCTCGGTGGGAGCAGCATCCATCGCCGCAAAAATAGATTCAAAGCATCTATTTCGCCCTCTATGGGGCCTGCGTGCACACCCCTCCCTGTCGACCCAGCTCCTCCAAGCTCACCAAGTGGTCCGTCGAATGGGGGCAAGGTCAGCCCGCTCGGCACGGCGAGGTCGCCGCATGCCAAGTAGTTTCGCATCCACGCCCGAAGTCTGAGCGCGAGGTCACCCATCGCCTGTTGGCGGACTGCGAATGAAGACCGCACCGCGATCGGCTCGTCTTCAGGCCATCCCATGGCGACTAAGACGGCGCGCGCAAGCGTCCTCACCGTGTCCCATTCATGCGTGGCGGACAGGGCCTCCACAGTCCAGAGAGTATCCGCATTGTCGCCTCGTACGGCGGCTGGAGGGACTTGAGGCTGCGAATCCGGTCCACAACCAGGCCCGCGAAGAGCTGGCCATGACCGCCGTCGAGAACGCCGCCGCCAGCGCCGCTGGCCAATGCGCGAACCATCTGGGGGGGCAGTCTTTCCGCAACACAATGGAATTTTGGCCGGCATCGGGTATTATCTGAACCTTGACGCCCCGGCTATTTCAGGAGTGGTCGACAGTTTTGACTTTGATGCGCCTTCATATTTTGGCCGCCGCCACATGCGCGGCGGCCCTCGCGCCCATCGGGGCCTTCGCCTGCACAGTGATTCCGCTGGAGGCGCTCTACGCGGCCTTGGACGAGGCGCATCTAGGCGGCGCCGACGCCGTGCGCCTGCGCGAGCTGCATCTGGCCGATCTGAACGGCGACGGGCACCTTGACGCCTATGCGGTGACCAGCTTTTGGACCCGGGGCGGCTCTGGCGACGCGGGGCGCGTATTGTATTTCGAAGGCCGCGTGGGCGGCGTATGCGGCCAGCCCTATGCGGCGAGCGTCGAGACCGGCGCGCCCGGCAGCTTGCAGGTCGAGGCGCAGCCCGCGCAAGCCGTTGGCGGCTATCCAGCGTTTAAAATCACCTTTACCCCGCTGAATGGCGGCGCCGCCCAAACGCAGCTGTTTGCGTACAGCACCAAGGATTTCGGCTACCAGCGGGCCGCGCCGCCGCGCTAAGGCTTTGCCGTCGGATCTGTAGATATTTCGCGCCAGAGCGGCTCGGGTGACGTTGGGAAAAGCTGCGAAAGGACTCGGGGAAGGTGGCGGCCGATATGAAGAAAGCCCCGAACCCGACCCCTACGACCTTCCCGTCCTTTTCGCCATTCACCCAAAATCCTTGCGCGATTCAGTCCAAAACCCGCCTCAAACCTGCGCCGTAACAGCTGCCACCAGCAAGCCCTCCCTCCCACACACTGCGGAGTGGCCACCTCCCAAGGCCCCTGGAGTCCTTCGGCATGGTGGACGTCGACCTGGCCACGCCGTCGGACGAGGTGTGGACCTTCGCGGACCAAGCCCAGGTGCGATTCCCCGTGCCCGCCCATTCGCCGGTTGTCAGCGGCGACACGCGTGGTGGAACGACGACGAGCCCGTGGATACCCGGGGGGGCGGTCCAACCGCCGGGATTCGGGGTGTAGACCTGCTACGATCTCGGTGAGGTGGAGCCGCCGAGCGATCATCGTGCGGCGGCGGCTGGGTCGACAGTTGGGAGTAGGCTCTAGCCTCGACGCCGTCGACCAAAGGAACCCATGACCCTCCTGACCCCAGAATTCGAGCAACGGCGTGCCGAGGTGGCCGAGTGCATTCGTACCGCCTTTTCCGGCGATGAGACGCCCCCCGACCCCCCGGTGATGAGCCCCGACAGAAACGACAGCTTTTATCGATCCCTGGAGGCGCCCTTTCAAGCGCTGATGGCCCAGCCGACGGCCGAGGGCTTGATCGAGCACGGACACGTCGCCAGACACCTCAAACCGAGCGCTGAGCGCTGGTTTTGGCGGGCCCACCTGTTGGCTGCCCTCGAGGCGCCGTGGGACCACGTCCACGACTACCAGACCCAATCGCTGGTCCACTCGACCACCTACTGGCTCCGGCCGAATCCGTGCGCTATCCGTGCGGGCCGCACCGACTACGAAGACGCGCAAAACCTGCGGCAGAGGTTCACTCCCGAGCAACGCATCGCCGTCTCTCGCTTTTTGGGCTTCGTCCTTACCGCCCCCACGATTGCGGGCAGCATCTACGCCTACGGAGCCTCCCAATCCATCGCGTGGTGTTGGACCGACCATCCCGCCACCGCAAAGGCGTCCCAAGACCTACGAAATAGCGGGCGCGCCTACCAGCGACCGCCCGCCGATAACGGCGTATTCGAAGATCTCATCCACGCCATCGAATCGGCCTTCGCCCACACCCCGCCCCCCGACGGGCCGCTCATGGGGGCCCAGGACGAGGAACCCTCCAGCTACGCTATCGAGTTTCGCGGCGCCCAATGGCAGAGCTTGACCCCCTGGTTTGTGGATTTCCACTCCACCGCCTTTTCGTTCATGACCCCGGCGGCGTTCCGGTATTTCTTGCCCGCGGTCATGTGTCACGAGCTTGGCCCGGGCTCCGAGGTCGACCTAGGCTTTCATTTGGTCCAGTGCGTCTTGGAGCCCTCGTCGTATCGCGACGACACTCGCGCCCGTATCTTGACGTTCACCTCCGAAGAACGGCGCGTCATCTGCGACTTCTTGGCGTGGGAGGGGTACTCCGAAGAGGGGATGCCACCGGGCTACGACGAGGCCATCGTCGACTTCTGGGACCCGGACACCGGACTCCAGGCGGGCGGGGAAGGGGGGTAGGGACGGGGAGCCGCGGCCACTGTCGCCATTGCCCGCTGCACGTGGTTTACTGGGTCCGAACGTTCGTTAGGGACCTGACGGCGGTGGCGCCGTGGGGCGGCTTTCTACCCGAGATTCGTGATTGATCGGGAAGGCGCGACGATGGCGTGAACCGTGCTGAATGCGACGGACGGGCGCACCCAGGGCCTCTGCCCACCACAGCGTTAACGTGCTGAGCATGGAGGGCTCGATGACGCGTCGCCGCTCATGACACCGACAAGCACTCGCCTCTCGATCGCCGTGAGCGGACTTGGGATGACGGTTCTCGCCAGCCTAGCCTGTGGAGGCCCGGGCGCTTCGAATCCCAAAGCGGAGCCGGCCCCCCTGACACCGCCCGACGGGCCGTGGATCCAGGTGATGCCCAAGACCCCCCCAGGCCGAATGGGGGTCGAGGGCGGCGCGGACTGCCAGCCCGAGTCCTTCGTCCCTGGCGAGGTCGCCATCGTCGAAGACCCCTCCCAACCCGACTACGACAAGCTAGCGGACGAGGCACCTGGCCAGTGGCGTGGCGTCAAGCAGACAGACTGGACGGACCGGTTCGCGCTCAACCCGGGCGTAACCGTGACGCACTGGCTCTTCGAGTGTGAGCGGTCCGGCAGCGACCAGGTGGTAGAAATCCGCCAGGATGGGGCTCGCACGGCACTCTTCACGCATATCCTTGCAGCCCACATCGCGCCCGACCGACAGCGGTTGTACTTCTACAACCGGGTGCGTGTGGGTGATGAGTGGCTCCAGAAGGCGCGCGTGCTCGACCTGACCACCATGAAGTCGATCGAGCTGGCCCCTGCGAGCTGCTACGCCTATGGCGGCATCACGTGGCTGGACGGCTCGTTCGTCACCTCCACCGGCTGGAACGAGTGGGACTCCCACGGCGACGTCTGTCTGTGGACGGACCGAGGGCAGCTGCAAAGCCACGTTCACTACGAACAGCCACAGATGATGGGCCTGGGCGCGGCAAGGATTTATCCGGGTTCAACGCCGTTCATGCTGGTGGGCTCACCCCGCGGCTGCAGCGTGGCGGCCGTGGACCTGCGGAGTGGCCACATTCGCGAACAGGCGCGCGCAGAGGGGCCCGGCGAGGACGGCTTTGCCGCTTGCTGGACCTTGCCACAGGTCTTCGACCCGGGGGCCTTTCTCACGTTCGGCGAGGCGATCGCCGCTCCGGAGTGAGCGATGTCGCTCCTGGTTGGCGAGAGCCGTTTCCAACGTCACCACCAATGGTCAGGTTGGCCGCCGGGCGAGCCGCTCACCGCTTCCACGCCCCGACGATCCGGTCTTCTTCGAATGCAACACCGACCGCTGGCACAAACCGGGACGACACAGCGTCGCACCCGGTGGGGGACGGGCGTTCCTCGCCGATGAGCATGGCGTCGACCCCCTTTGCAGGATCGGCGGAGACATCTCCGTACCGGGTGAGGTTCAAAACGCTCGGGGGTGAGCTGGCCGGGTCATCATACGCCGTGAGGTGGATCAAGATCGGTGGAACGGCCCGCCCGCCGGGCGAGAGGCCCTACCCTCCGCCCAGCCTCAGCAGCATGATCCCGACTCGCCGTAGCTTCTCTTGGACCTCGGCCCCG
>JBGCER010000198.1:0-27761 GCA_045106515.1 Myxococcota bacterium | reverse complement strand
ATGGTGGGGCGCCCCTTCTCGGGCTCGATGGGGTGGTGATCAAGGCGCATGGGCGCAGCGAATCTCGCGCCATTCGAAACGCCGTAAAGGTGGCGGCAAAGGCCGCATCAGGTGACTTGACGGGACGGATCACCCAGATGTTCCAGGCTTTGGTACTCCGGGATGCACCATGAGTGATCCCGATCCATGGTCCTCGCGCGTTCGAGACGGCTGGTTCTACGGAGCCTTGATCGTGTCGGTCGCCAGCGTAGGCTGGCTGTTTTGGCCCTATGTGTACGTCCTGCTCTTTGCTGCGGTCACTGTGGTTGTGTGTTGGCCGGTTTATTCGTGGTTGCTTCGACGGCTTCGCGGGCGTCGGCTCGTGGCGAGCATCCTGACCACGTTGTTGCTGGGACTCTTGGTGTTCGTCCCGCTGGCGCTGGTATTGGTGCTGTTTGCGTTAGAGGTACAGAGTTTCACCAGCCAGGCCATCGACATGGTGCAGAGCGGGGAACTCGAGACCATGGTCAACGATCTCTTTGCGCTGATAGAACCACCGCCGTGGGCCCAACAATTCCTGCCGGCCTTGCCCGAGCTCCCGGACCTAATGGGAGATCAGGGCATTGAGCCCCTACCGGAGCTGGAGGGCATCCCCGAGCTCGCCGGCGTGGTCACCGAGGCGCTCGCTGGGTTGGCCTCGGCGGACTTCGTGGCCGAGAGCGCTGGAGCCGTGGTGGAGGTTGAGGCGACCCAGGAGGCTCTGCGTCAGGCGGTTGAAGCCACGCCGGGCGGATCCGTCGACCTGCTGTTTGCGCGGCTGTCCCTCGTCGAGGGGGAGTTCTACCAAGGCTTGCAAGATGGCGCGCTATCCGCACTTCGCTTCGCTGGCGCCGAGATCCCCGGCGTGATCCAGGCGGCGGTGGATCTGTCGATTGACTCGGTGATCTACGTCTTTGCAGTGGTGACGCTATTCGTCCAAGGTCCACCCTTGATGGACATCATGAAGCGTCTTTCGCCCATGGACGACGAGTATGAAGACCAGCTCTTCGCGGTGTTTGGCGAGTTCAGCCGCAACTTGGTGGTCGGCAGCTTGGCTACCGCGGGCATTCAGGGCGTTATTGCAGGTGTGGGCTACGGTATTGCCGGGTTGGGCAATGTCCTGTTCTTGGCGATTCTCACCGCCCTGGGCAGCTTCGTTCCTGCGGTGGGCACGGTCGTGGTGTGGGTCCCGGTTGTGCTGTATTTGGTGGCCACCGGCCACTATGGCATGGCGATCTTCTTGGCCCTGTGGTGCCTGATCCTCGTCGGTGGCATCGACAACGTGGTCAAGCCACTGTTCATGCGTGGCAGCACAAATATGCATCCGCTGCTCGTGTTCCTCGCGGTCTTTGGCGGCCTGTACTGGATGGGCCTGTCCGGCCTGTTCATCGGTCCCGTGCTCGTCGCCTTCCTGACGGCGCTCTACACCATGTACGAGCGCGACTACCTGGGCATTGAGCCCGCGCCCGCGCCACCAAAGGAGCGGAGCTGGATCGCGAAGTTGGCCCTCGGCCTGATGTGGCGGGTGGGCCTCGCTCGGTCGGCTGCGGATCCAAGCAAAAAGGCGCCGACCGAAGAGTAGGTCAGCGCCTGTTGATGCATGGGAAGGGCGCCCGCAGCTCACCGATGGGGTGAGCTGTCAGCGCCTACTCGTCGTCATCGTCGTCGATACCGGTGTTGAGGTCCCGCCAAGAGCGGCCGCTGGCGCGTCGGTTTGGATCTCGAGGTGCGCGGGGTGGCGCTTTCTCGGGGTCTTTTTCCTTGCGAGTGCGGGTCTTCTTGGAGAAGTCCTTTCGCTTACGGTCGTCGAACTCGTTTTCGAACGGGAGGTCCGTGTCGATACGCGGAGCTTGTGGACGCCGAGGGGGGCCGCCGAAGCCGCCCCCACCGCCGCTGTCGCTGCGGTATCCGCCGCCGCCACCGCCTTGGCCACCACGGTATCCACCGCCGCCGCCACCGCCTTGGCCGCCACGGTATCCACCGCCGCCGCCGCCGCCAGGTCCGCCGCCGCCCTGAGGACGTCCACGGCTAAAGACTTGAGGTTGTCGGCCGCCCGGGCCGCCTGGGCCCCGAGGGGGTCCGCGTCGGGGGCCTCCGCCACCGCCGCCGCCACCGCGTTCCTGCGCTTCGTTGACCCGGATGGTTCGACCATCGAGGCTCACGCCGTCCATGTTCCGAACGGCCGTCTGTGCGGCGGCCTCGTCGGAGAAGTTTACGAATCCAAACCCACGACTTCGACCGGTCTCACGGTCCAAGATCACTTTCGCTTCCACGACCTCGCCGTGGGGTTCGAACGCTGTGCGTAGTCCTGCGTCATCAGTGTTGAAGGATAGACCTCCAACGAACAGCCTGGTTCCCATGGCTCCGTCTCTATTGCGCCTGTAGCGGGGGTCTAGGCCCCTTGGTGGACCACGACTATAGCACTGCAAACCGGATCCAGTCAGGCAACCGCGTCCATGAACGCGATCGGATCGCAGGTGTCGGGCGGAAGGGGCCGAGCATGCACCACTCCCAGCAGGTCAAGAGATCTGGCGATCTGGGTCTTCAAGCCGGCCAAGTGGGGCACATGGACGATCGCCTCCTCCACATCGTCTCGGGTGAGCAGGTGCCGACGCACCACGTCTTGCACCAGGCTCACCATGGCGGTGTCGGAGATCCGTCCAGCTTCTGCGCATCTCTTGGCGACGTCGCTGGTGCCGGCGTCGCTCAATCGGCCGCGCTTGCGCAGGACCAAGGCGGCCTGCATCCAGCTGAATACGGGGATGACTCTGGGCCCAAGCAGCTCGAAGCGACCGACCGGGCCCCCGTCGTCGAGACGAATGAAGATGTCTTCGACGGCGTTGGAGTGCTGGATGCGCCGGAGGGCGGACAGGGCTCGTTTGATGTCGTCTTCGTATGCGCCGCCTCGTTGAAGGACCTTGAGCACTTGGGCTTCGTCGATTCGGCCGGCGATGGCATCGGCGTAGACGGCATAGACGGCGGCATCGACCTCGGCATCGTCGCCGAAGAGCGACTCAGTATCCTGGGGGCTTTGATGTGTTCGCTCCGCCAAGAGTTGAGGTAGTTTGTACCCAACTTGACCCCACACCGCCCGAAGGCGGCCCCGGCGAAGGTTGCCCAGGTTGTCTTTGAGGGTCAGGGAATCTACGCGAATTCGGTCGAGGCTGAGTTTGGCGGCCAACGTCTTACGCATTTGTTTGGGCGAACCCGAGATGACCGTCGTGCGGCTGTCCGGGTCGTGCTCTTGCAAAGCTCGCAATAGGCTTGCAGATCCCGGAGTGTTCACCTTTGAAGAGGCGGATTCAAAGGCGGTTCTCACCATCTTTCGCACACTGCCAAACTCGGTGTGCAGATAGGTCTTGTCTAGGTCCCAGCGGAACACGTGCATGTGCAGGAGTACCTCGCGTTAGGGTGGGGTGCATGCCTGCCCTGAATGACCTCGATGCCGATGAACTCGATGCTGCGGCCGCTTTGGCGGGCCGGTTAAAGCACGATCTCGGCAAATATGTGGCCTTCGGGGCCCGATGGCTCGACGACGCAGCCACAGCCGAGCAGCGGAAAAGTGCGCTTCGCGATGATCTCCTGCAAACCCGTCGGGGGCCTGATGGCACCCATGATGCGCTCGCGGTGTGGGCGCCATATCGAGACGCGTTGTGCGACGAGTTGGGCCTCGCGGAAGAGCCACTGGTTCAAACTCTGGTCCACGCCATGCAGTCCTTGGCATCGGTGATCGACGATCTTCGACGGGATGCGCTCCCGGCCGATCGGGTGGACCCCTCCCTCGCTCTCGCTCGTCAGGTCTCGGACGCCTGTCGGGACTTGCATCGACGCGTCCGGGCTCTGGAAAACGACCGTGGCTGACATCCTCGTCATCGACGACCAAGATCGCACCTTGGAACTGTGCCGACGCTCCATCCCCGAGCACCGCTATCGGGGGCCGGCCCGGTCCTGGAAAGAGGCCCAGCAGATCTTGGCCAGGGCTCGGGGTCGTGTGGACCTGGTGCTGCTGGACGTGCACTTCGACATTCCCACTGAAGACCTTCTGGGCGTGGAGGATGGCGCTTCGAAGCGTTCTTTGGATCGGACTAAGGCGCGCCAGGGCCTGTTGATTCTTCAGGAGCTGCGCAGTCGCTACCCGTCTCTGGCGGTGGTGTTGATGACGGCGAGGGAGGATCTTCCCGATGATCAGCTTATCGATGATGCAGAGGATCTACCCTATTTCTTGGACGATGAGTTCGTCGATGCTCGGGCGTTGCGCGTCCAGATCGCCCGCATCGTGGATGCGCGCCGGGGCCAAGAGAGCGAGGGGCCCATCTTTTGGGGGCGAGGGCTGGCGATGCGCCGGTTGCGGCAACGGCTTGAGGTACTGGCTCGGGGTGGCCTGCCCGTGGTGCTGCTCGGACCCACCGGAACCGGAAAGTCACTATTAGCGCGTCACTATGTGCACCCGCGGTCCGGGCGAACTGGACAGTTCGTCTCTGTGGACTTGTCGACCGTGCCGCAAGAGCTGATGGCCTCTCACCTCTTTGGTTCGGTGCGAGGCGCCTACACGGGCTCCATCTCCGACCGGACAGGGGCGTTCGAGGCCGCTCATCAAGGCACGCTCTTCTTGGACGAGATCGGCAACCTGTCTCTCGATGCCCAGAAGATGCTTCTTTCGGTGCTGCAGGAAGGCGTCGTCACTCGCCTGGGCGACACTAAAGAGCGAACGGTGGACGTCAAGCTGGTGGTGGCGACCAACGAGGACTTGGCCTCTCGGGTCCGGCAGGGCACGTTCCGGGCCGACCTGTACATGCGCTTGAACCCCGCGGCGGCGGTGACCTTGCCTTCGCTCGACGAGCGCCAAATCGAGCTCGACCGGCTGCTGGAGCATTGCTTGGCCCAAGCCTTACGGCGGCCCGCGCTCCGAGACCTGCTCAAAGAGGTGCGCCGACGCCACGGGCTCGGAGACGGGGACGTGCGCGTCTATGCGGGCGCTGGCGTGCCCGAGGCCCAAGCAGGCGTGGTTTCGCTGCTCTTCCCGGAGCGCTCCATGCGCTTGCTCCGGTCGCACCACTGGAGCGGAAACCTTCGAGAGTTCGCAATGGTTGCGGAAAATGCGGTGCTCTTTGCACTGTCGGAAATGGCGACGGTCCCCGGCGGAGATCGAGCGGATGTGGTGCAGGTGCGGCCCAAGATCGTGCGTGATCTGCTGGCTCACTCGGGTCTGGAACCAGGCTCTGACCCCGCCCCAGGGGCTGGGATCCGGGTCGTGCTGGAGCCGGCCGACACGCTCAACAAGGTCGCGCAGGCCTGCGAGCGCCAATACTTCGAACATCTTTGGCTAGAACACCGAGGGGACTTCGCGGGCATGGCTCAGATCTTGCTGGGAGATCGGGAGCACGCGCGCAAAGTGCAGCTGCGCTTCAATCAGCTCGGGCTCAAGGTTCGCGCGCTCAAGGAGCGGCTGACGTGAAGTCCGGCCTCGGCTGGCTTGTCCTCGCGACCGCTGCGGTGGTTGCGGCGCCTGCGCTCGCGGCGCCGCCTAGCGCCCTCGATCCGGTGACGGCCGCCATGTGGACCTCCGCCGAGCAGGCTGAGGCCCGAGGGCAGCTAGAGCGGGCGGCGGCGGGCTACTCGTCGGTTTTTCAGGCGACCCAGAGGCCAGAGGCTGCATTGGCCCTTGGCAATGTGTGGATGCGTGCCGAACGTCCCCGACAGGCGGAGGCGGCGTTCCGACTGGCGAGCGGCGATCGGGACGCCCAGGTCGCGCTGCTCTCACTATTGGTGTCCCAGGACCGACTTCCAGAGGCGCGAAGACTGCTGGGGCCCATGTCATCGGCCTATGCGGGCGACCCGGAAGTGGTGTGGTTCGATGTGCTCGTCACCGCTCCTGATGACCCAGAAAAGGCGGAAGAACTGCTTAATGCCTGGTTGGGTTATGGGAGCAGTGACGCCCTGGAGCCCGATGATGCGATGGCCGCTGCCATGGCCATCTACGACGCCTATCGGGAGGCGGATCGGGTCGAAGATGCTGCGCGAGTCCTGCAGCGAGTGATGGCCGCTGCGCCCGAGACCGTGCCGCAACTCCAACAAATCGGCGATCGGGCCGCAATGGAGTTGCTGGCTGTGCAGCTGTCTCAAGCGCACGCCCAACCCCTGACAGGCGTCCAGCGGGAGCGACTTCAGCGAGCCAGCGAAGCCCTCGATGCGGGGGACCTCGTCGAGGCCCAGAACCTGCTCGACGCCTTGGTTGTTCAGGCTCGATATAGCCCTGAGGTCCTTGGTCTCCGCGCTGCGGTTCACACAAAGGCCGGGCGGTTCGCCCAAGCGGATGTGGACCTACGCATGGCAGAGGCCCTCGACCCCGTGGACCCTCGATGGCCGTTGGCCCTGGGTGCGATCTTGGCGGACGCCTATGCCAACCGGCTCGATGCCGAGGCGGTGGACGCGTGGAACCGCGGGTTGGGGCTCGATCCTGGGCGAGCCGATGTCTGGCTGCAAAAGGGGATGGTGGAGCTGCGCTTGGCGTCCTCCGACCCGGATATGCGTCAAACGGCTCAGCTTTCGCTCCATCGGGCCCAGACGTTGGACCCGGCGGGTCCGAACGGGGAGCGCGCTGCGCAACTATTGGCCGCCATCGCGCGACAGCGCTTGGAGCGACCGAGCTTGGGCGACGGGCGCGGGTGCCCTCCAGTGATCTCCGATGAGGCGTGCCGGGCCTACCACTTGGCGCTGACCTACCACCGCCGCGGGGCCGCAGCGGACGAGGAGGCGGATCGCCCCTCCGACGCCGAACAGGCCCTGGGCTACGTGAAACAGGCTCGGACGTTGGCCCCGGATTGGGTGCGCGCGCTGAACCTTCAGGCGACGATCTTGCGGGCGCGGGCCGAAGAGACCGGTCGCGAGGCGGATCAGCTGCGCAGCTTGGAGCTGTTTCGACAGAGCTTAGAGTTGGACCCCGAACAGCCGGAGATCTGGGTCTACTTGGGCAAGGTTAAAGACCGGGAGGGCGACCGAGATGGCGCGTTGCAGGCGTGGGAGCAGGCCATCGCGCTTCCGGGCTCCGGCGGAGCTGCCGCACATGTGTATCTGGCCGAGGAATCGGCGAAGAACTGGGATTATTTCGGGGTGCGCCGCCACCTAGACGCCTATGCGTTGGCCCCGTCCACCGCGGCGGTTCAGGAGAGTCTCGATGACCGGGCCACCGCGCTGGCCTCTCGGATTCAGACCGTGGAGCAGGCGGTGGTGGCCGGCGGTATCGGCCTCGCCGGCGCAGCGGTGGTGGTGCCGGCCATCTGGCTCTGGCGTCGGCGACGAGGCGCGACCGTCGAGGACTTACTGGCCCGAGATCCGGGGAGCTGGCGCGCGGTCGCCCGCATCGCTAGCGCCCTGCGCCACGAAGTCCTCAAGCATCACACCTCCATCCTTGGGGCGGTGGCGGACGGTCTGGAAGACGGGGATGTGCAGCCCGCGGAGTGGCTCGCCGAACAGCTCCAAGGCGACGACAGCCCGGTGCACCGGGGCCGGCGCTATCTGCAGGAGCTGATGGAGCTCGGGCGGCGGGTTGGTGTTCCTTTGGATTTAGAGTCGCGAGATCCGGTGTTTTCGCCAGTCTGGCAGGGGTTGGAGCGCCTCCATCGCATCGCCCGCCCGCTCTCTCGGGGCGCCCGTCGAATTGTGCCGGAAATACGGGCGATTTGCGACTTGTTACACGACCAAGCCTACCCGGCTCTCGGGCGCTTGGTGCGGCGGATTTGTGTGGTGCAGCTCGATGCTGAACGCGTGCAGCAGTGTTGGGATTCGGTGGGGAGAGAGCCAAGTTTTCAAGGTCAGTCCCTACCTGCGCTCCAGGTCGAAGGACCCCATGAGGCGCTCCACGTACGGGTCTGGAGAGACGAGCTGGACCTCATTATGGTCAACTTGCTTCGAAACGCGGTTCAGGCCTCGCTGGATAGTGACGGGCGCGCCCTTCGGGTGACGCTGGATAGCGAGGAAGACCCCATCACCTTCCTGGAACGCGCGGTGGTTCGCGTCGCCGATCAGGCGCCGAAGACCGTGTCTACCGCCATGATCCGCGGGCGCTACATCGAGCGTGGACTCGGTCTGACGGTCGATGTGATCAGCCGCAATGGCGGCTCCATTCACGTCGAAGACGAGCCCGGTTGGTCCAAGGCCGTCGTTGTCCGCTTGCCCCGTGTCGAAGTCGCTGAGGAGATGGCATGAAGGTCCTGATCATTGAAGATGGCTACGAGTATGAGCAGACCTTGTCTCGCTTCCTCCCGGACGTGGACTGGGTTCGCGCGGGCACCGGCGGACAAGGGTTGGGTTTGCTCTTGGAAACAACCTTTGATGCGGTTTTTTTGGATATGCGCTTCGACCGAATTGATGAGTCAGACCTGCTCGGAGATCTGGCTGCGACGGCGGACCGATTCAATGGCGACCCGGTCCAGGCCCGCGCCTTCCTCCAGGACCACCAGGGTGTCTTCGTCTTGGACGCCATTCGCGCCGCCGGCCATCGGGTCGGGGTGGTGTTGTCCTATGACTTCGAAGGTGAACCGCGGCGTTGGCAACGGCTTCAGCAGCGTCACGAACCGCTGGCCTATTTGGCTGATGTTGCCGGTCCGGCCGAGGTTCGCGCGGCACTGGCTGCCGTGGGGTAGGCCGCTTGCACCCGGCCGATGCGACCGGCGGGGGCGCCCCGGTAAACCGTGCAAGAGGTGCGGGGACTGCGGGCTTGCTCGCGTTGGCCTCGTATTTATGGGGCTGCCTTGACAGCGGGTCCGCATCCATCGACAGTGGAGATGTTGAATAGTGGATTTCCCCACATGCTTCAGTTGGAGGCTGTGATGCGCGGCTTGGTCCTTTGTTTGGCGTGCGTCGGGTGTACGGCCAACGAGCCGTTTCCTGAAACGGAAGGCCTAGAACCTGTGTTTTGTGGCGTGAATCTGGCTCTCAACAGCGCGCAGGTTGTGGCGGGCGTGCCCAAAGAGGTCACGGCGTGGGGCTCGGAGATCGTCGAGCCTCGGCTCTTGGCCGAGGGGGTGGGCTCCGTCGACGTGGTGGCCATCGAGGCGATGTCTGCGGACGGCCGATGGATGGTGTTTGGGTACGAGCCGGGCACCTTGCGGTTGAGCTTGCTGGATGGGGATGAAGTGGTGGACCGCTGCGTGCTCGAAGCCGTGGATGACGGGGGCATCGACGACACGGACGACACGGACGACACGGACGACACCGACGACACCGACGACACGGACGACACCGACGACACCGACGATACCGACGACACCGACGTGCTCACCGGTGGGGATGGGCCCTTCCTGGAGGCCGGTGGTCTGCTGGTCATGGAGATGGAGTCGGGCGATCGGGTTGGCGCCTGGGCCGAAGAGAACTCTCTGACTGGGTTCTCGGGCGACGGGTATTATACTTGGACCGGCCCCAACCTCTTTGGAACGTCGGGAACGGACGTGATTCGCTTCGACTTCGAGGTTCAGAACCCCGGCACATACCAGTTCCGATTGCGCAACAGGCACGACTTTCCCGACTCCACCGAGGCCAATGATGCCTGGGTGAAGCTGGATGATGGCAAGTGGACCAAGACTTTCTCCAGCCGGCGTGGTGCCTGGGTGTGGAACACCAATCATGAGCACAGCCACAACGACAAACCCGTCGCATCCTATGAGCTGTCTGCGGGGTCGCACTCCCTGTCTTTCTCCGGGCGGTCCAACGGCTTCTCCATCGACCGGATCCACCTGTTCAAAGCGGGCACCGCGGGTGGGGAAGACGTCTCCCAGCCCGAGTCGAGGCGGCGATGAGCCGCCTCATCGCGAGCCTGGTCTTGCTGGGGGCCTGCGGCGCGGATCCCCAAGATGAACCCGAGAACCTCGACCAGATAGAGCTAGGGCAAGCGGGCTTTGTTCCTGGTGCTTGGGCCGCGCGTCGACTCACCCGTGACCAGTTCGTCTACCTGGTTCAAGACGTGCTCGATGTGCGGCTAAGCGAAGCCGAGCAGGCGCTGCTGCCGCCAGAAGTGCCGACCGATGGCTTTACCACGCACGGCGTGGCGCTGGTCACGACGACCCAGCACGTCGAGGCGTGGTGGACAGTGTCCGAAGCCGTCGTCCAGCGAGCGAATATGGACCGGCTGACCGGCGAGTTCGCGCCGTGCAAAACCGATGAGCCGCGCTGCATTGATGGCTTTGTCACTGAACTTGGCGCTCGGCTCTTCCGCCGCCCGGTTCGAGACGATGAGCGGGCCCGCTATCGCGCCGTCTTCGCCGCCACCCGCGCCGAAAATGCGGGTTTCAACGAAGCCGCAGGGTGGACGCTACAGGCCATGCTGCAAGGTCCGGGTGTGCTCTACCAGCTCGTCGATCGGCCCGCCGACTCCGATGGCCTACGCGTGCTGACGGATCATGAGCTGGCGGCGCGGCTGGCCATGCTGCTTCGCCGTTCCGCGCCCGATGCGCCGCTGAGGCTGGCCGCAAAGGCGGGAGAGCTGCGCACCACCGCACAGCTCGGCGCGCAGGTCGACCGCTTGCTCGCAGACCCAGCGCTGGAGCGGTCCTCCGCTCGGTTCGGCCGGGATTGGCTGGTGCTCGATCGTCTGCAAGGCCTCGTGCGCTCCGACGCGGCGCCGGGCACGGCGGATCGGCTCCGCGAGGCGGCGCTACGGACGTGGTCGCACCATGTGCACGAAAAGCAGAGCGCCGTATTCGATGTGTTGGACAGCCCGACCGTCATGGTCCATCCAGATCTCTCGGAGTGGTACGGCGATGGGGCGCCCCCAGGTTGGTCGGTGTTGGACGTCGAAGACCCACGGAGGATCGGCGCGTTGACCTGGCCTGGCGTGCTGGCCGCCACAGCGGATCGGGACCTGGGTGGGATGGTGGCTCGCGGGTTGTACATCCGTGAGCACATGCGCTGCCAAACGCAGCTTCACCCCCCCGATGAGCTGGACCTCTCTGCCTTCACCAACCACCTGGAAGCCGGAGCGACGGACCGAGAGTACGCCGAAGATCGGCTTGCGCAACCGGATTGCGCGGGGTGTCATCGCCAGTTCGATCCGCTGGCGTTCGGGTTGGAGCCATTCGACGGATTAGGTCGTGAAAACCAGACGAACGACGCGGGTCGTGAGCTTCGCACCGATGGCTTTGTGCCGACGCCGAACGGGGATGTGCCGTATCGGACACCGGCGGAGCTCGGAGCCATCTTGGGGGCGGATCCCCAGGTTCAACGCTGTGTCACTGAGAAGCACTTGGCCTATGCGCTGGGGCGCCCGCTGAACAGCGCGGATCGCGTGGCGGTCGATGAGGTGCACGCGGTGGCGATGGAAGATGGTGGGTCCTTCCACGCCTTGATGCGAGCCATTGTGCTCCATCCAGTGTTTCGAGTCATTGGTGAAGAAGGAGGCCAGTAATGCCCAAGCCACTTCTGAATCGCAGAACCTTTTTGCGTGGGTTGGGCGGGGTGGCCGTCGCCATGCCATTCCTGGACTGCATGAGCGCTGTGCCCGCATGGGCCGGACCCGATGACCCACCCATGCGGTGCTTGACCCTCTTCTTTGGCCTTGGCATCCCCAAGACCATGCAGGCGGAGGGCTTCGCGGGCCCTCTTGGACCCTTGCAGCGCCATCAGGCCAAGCTTGCGATGTTCCGAAACGTCTCGATGAAAGAGTCGGGTGGAAGTGGACATCCACCGGGTGGAACGTGCGTTTTTGTGGGGAAGGGTGGCCCCAATGGCGAGCGTTCGGGCGGCGCCTCGATCGACCAGGTGGTGAAGCGCGCTCTGCACCCGGGCGGGGTGCCGACGGCGCTGGGAACCCTGGCGACGGGCAACTTCTTCCGAAGGTCTCACGGTCTCTATCAGCGAATTCGCTGCTGGAACCCAGACGGGAGTCGCGTGCTAGAACCCATCGAGGATCCGGCCAAACTCTTCGCCTCGCTCTTCGGCGGCACCGATCCGGGAGATGAGGTGGCGGCGCGACGGGCGCGCCTACGCCGGAGCGTTCTGGACAGTGTCATCGACGACTACCGGCATCTGACCCAAGACCGGGCAGGGCTCGGCGTGACGTCCACCCGGCGACTCCAGGACCACCTGGATCGCGTTCGCGAGCTCGAACGCAAGGTCTACCCGGAAGACCAACCGACCGATGCGTGTGAGGCCCCCGCCGTTCCCAACGCCCCCGACTTGCCCTATGGCTTTGCCGGTGCGACCGAGTACCAGGCGGTCAAGGTGAACGCCGCGGACTTCCAGCGCGCCTACCGGCTGAATGCCGAGCTGATGGCCATGGCGCTTCAGTGCGACCTGGTGCGGTTTGGCAACCTGATGTTCGAGTCTTCGGGTGGCCACACGGCGTTCAAGGGCACGTACGAGTCTGGAGGCCAGAGCTACAACTTCCGAAGTGAGGCGTCGGACCACAATAATTGGCACGAGGCGCGCTGGAATGATGTGCGCTGGCATGCGCACTGGTTTCAGTCGAACATCGCCGCGGCGCTCGATCTGCTGGATGACGGGGCGTTCCCCGACGAAAATGGGAAGACCATCATGGATAATGCCTTGGTGGTTCTGGGAACTGAGACCGGGACGAACCACGATCTGGATGGCGTGTTTCACGCGGTCAGCAGCGCAGGTGGTCGGCTCAAGGTCGGCGGGTTCGTCGATGAGGACGTGCGGGCCGTCGAGATCTACAACACCTGCCTGCAGGCGCTGGACGTCGACTCGTTCATGGGTAGCGCGCAGCACTACCGCCGCCCGGTCAGCGCGCTGATGCCGTAGCGGCCTCGTTTTGTTGGGGCCGTCCGGCGCGCCAGGCTTGGGTTATGCGGCGCGGGCCCCGCCTTGCCCCTTGCCGTGGACCTCATGAACGCCTCGCAGCTCGATGCACTGCTGTCTGCCCACATCCCCGGTGATGAGCGGGAATCAGCACACCTGGCGCGCACCCTGAGGCTGGTGCGCTCTTCGCCCGAGCCCTTCTCGCGTTCGCAGATCGACCCCGGCCACATCACGGCCTCGGCGTTCGTTCTGAGCCCGAACGGCACCGAACTTCTGCTGATTTTCCACCCCTTTCTTCGGCTCTGGCTGCAACCCGGGGGACACCTGGAGGTGGGCGATGGCGACGTGGGCGCGGCGGCCCGCCGCGAGGTGGCCGAAGAGACCGGGTTGATCGACGTGGTGGCCGATCCCAACTGGCCGGGGTTGTTGGACGTGGACGTGCACGACATTCCGGCGAATCCTAAGAAGGGCGAGGGCCCACACGCTCACTTCGACTGCCGCGTGCTGCTTCGGGCCACGACTCGACAGCTTGGCGGTGGACTCGATGACCACGCGGCCCGCTGGGTGGCGCTGGACCAGGTCCAGGATGCGGGCACTGATGACTCGGTTCGCCGGGCCGTGAATAAGCTTTTGGAGCGTCGATGACCGAGCGAGACACCACTGGAAAAGACGCTCTTGAAGAGCGTCTCGATGGCGATCCGGCGCTGGCACAGATCATGTCTGGAGCCTTGGGCGCGACGGTGCTCCCAGAGCGCGGCACCCACGGATTTCATACCTATCCGGCAGGACTTCACCCGGACGCCGCTCGCGATCTCATGGCGGCCTTTCCAGGGCGGAGCGTGCTGGACCCGTTCTGCGGCGGCGGCACCGTCCTGGTCGAGGGCCGCATCGCGGGACGCATCACCTATGGCCGAGACCTGTCTACGGTGGCCATGCGCGTGAGCCGCGCCCGAGTCGCCGCGCCATCCGACGAGGCGCTCACCGCGTTCCGGAGCACGGCGCGAAAGCTGACAGAGGCCGCCAGGCAAAGCATCGAGCCCGCCCCCGCCGACCTCTTCGACACGGTCCATGACTGGTATGCCCCCCACACCATCAAAGAGCTGTGGTCGCTGTACCAGGGCATAGGCCAAGTTGAAGATGAGGAAGTAAAAAAACAGCTTCAGGCTGTGTTTTCTAGCATTTTGATCAAGGTGAGTTGGCGTAAGTCCGACACTTCGGCCAAGCGCCAGAAGCACCATCGACCCGCGGGAACCGCGGCGATCTTGTTCCATAAGAAGGCTCGGGAGCTCGCTCGTTTGCAGACCGACCTGCGGGAGCGCATCCCCGAGGGCACACCCGAGACCAAGCTGCGCCTGCAGGACGCTCGGCGGGTGCGGGTGCCCAAGCCGGTCGATCTGGTGTTGACCTCGCCTCCCTATCCTGCGGTTTATGACTATCTCCCTCTTCAACACCTACGTCGGGTGTGGATGGGTAGCGCCGATGGCGAACACCCGGGCGACGAGATCGGAGCGCGGCGCCACTGGCGGGAAAAGAGCCGCGCGGCGCGCCGTCGTTGGGCTGCGGACACGGCGGCTTGGACTGCGGCATCGGCTCGCGCGCTGGCTCCAGGCGGCCACCTGGTGGTGGTTGTGGGAGATGGTCTGACCCCGACTGGACCGGTAGACACGGTGGCAGCGAGTCTCGACGGGGCCAAGGCCGCTGGCTTGGAGCCCGTCGCTCGTGCGAGCCTGCTCAGGCCGGATCACGCACGTGAGACCTCCAGATGGGAACATGTGTTCGCTTGGCGTCGACCGTAGAGGGATCCCGTGCCGCTGCTTCCAAAAGAACCCCTGGTGCTCGCTACGCGGACCGTCGATTTTCATCGGCGGCTCGTGATGGGTGAAGATGGTGATGGCGCCGTCCTCACTGCTCGCGAAGTCGATCTGCTGGCGTATCTGGTTCGGCATGCGGGAAGAACGGTCGATCGCGAGGAGCTGCTCGTCGAAGTGTGGGGCTACTCCGCGGACATGGTGACCCGCACCGTCGACAATACGATCCGCCGTCTACGCACCAAAGTCGAGCATAATCCTCGTGAACCACAGCATGTGCTCACGATTTTTGGCGAGGGCTACACCTTCGTGCCGTGGCGCACCACGACCGCCGCCCCCACCTCGGGTCCGGTGAGCCTGGTGGTCGTGCGCGTCGAGGGCTTGGACGGCCTTCGGGCTCGGAATGAGGAGCTGGCTACCGCGAGCCTCGACGTGCTGCATCGGGTGATCACCGCCGCAGCCGCGTCGGCCGGAGCGCCTGTGCTGGGCTCGGCCGACGCTCCATTGATGGCCGTCGGCGATCCGCACGCGGCTGCTGCGCTGGCCATCGCCACCCAACAAGCGGCTTTCGAGGCCGATTGGCCGATCGATCTGCTGACGGATCCCGCCGGCAGCACCCCGCGCGGAGCCACCGGATCTTGGCGGGGCCTGAGACTGGCGATCGCCGTGGCGTCCGGTACCGCGGAGCTGCTCGGAGACCACTACGAAGGCCCGGCGGTCGATGCGGCACGCCAGCTCGTGTCTGCGGCCCACGGCGGTCAGGTCCTTGTGGGCCCCGAGGTGTGGAGGGCCGCAGGTCCATTCCGCGATCTTGGGGTGCAGACCACTCCATTGGGTGCGTTGCCTCTGGTGGTCGGGGCCCCAGGCGTGCCCGTCGTGGCGTTGGTTTCCGCAGGCTTTGCCGATCGGTCGTTCCCCCCCCCTCGAACGGTGGACGCCCGTCGGACCAATCTAGACGCCGAAGTCGATAGTTTTGTCGGTCGACGCCAGCAGATCCAGGCCTTGCGAGGCCTCTTTGCTCGCGGGGCTGGGTTGGTCACCGTCCTCGGTACTGCGGGTGCGGGAAAAACAAGAATTGCGCGACGCTATGGCGCAATACGTGTCGATGCCCTCTCTTCGGGAGGGGGCGGTGTTTGGTTCTGCGATCTGGCGGCCTGCAACACGCTCGAAGAGGTGGTGGCGGCGGTCGCCGGTGCGCTCGGGGTTCCGCTCGATCCGGACCGCGACGCAGTACAAGACCGGGGCCAGGTGGGTCGCGCGCTGGACAGCCGTCGGAAGACGCTCCTGATCTTGGACAATGCGGAGCAGGTGACGGCCGCCCTCGCCGAGTGCGTCCAGGCGTGGCGACTCGCGGCCCCGGAGTGCCGAATGCTGGTCACCTCCCGCCATGCGTTGGGGCTGGCCGATGCCCGGGTGTTTCAACTGCCGCCCCTCGAACCCGCCGAAGCCCTCGCGCTCTTTGTGGACCGCGCAAGGGCGGTGCGTCTGGATCTGGAGCTGGAGCCCGAAGATCTACCCGCCGTGCAAGAGATCGCCGAGCAGCTCGACTTCAACCCTCTGGCCCTGGAGCTGGCTGCGGTGCGCGTTCGAGTGCTGCCGCCTCGCCGGATGGTGCAGCGTCTGCACGAGCGCTTCGCTGCCCTGGGCAGGGGCCCCAAAGATCGGCCCGAACGCCACGCCACTCTCGACGATGCCATCGCTTGGTCGTGGACCTTGCTGGAGCCCTGGGCGCAGAGTGCCTTTGCCCAGCTCGGCGCGTTCCGCGGTGGCTTGGATGTGAAGGCGGCGCGGGCGATTTTGCAGCTCGGTCCTGATGGGCCGAGCGTCGATGAGGCCATCGCAGAGCTGCGCGATCGATGTTTGTTGCGCATTGTGGAGCCCGTGGGCTTGCCCGGTGAGATGCGGCTGGTGCTCTTGGAAAGCCTGGGAGCGTGGGCCCGGGCTCGGCTAGTGGAACGCGAAGATGCGGCGGCGGTGCGGGCTCGTCACCGGAACTGGTATGCGGAGCTCGGGGCGCTCCTCTCTCGGAAGCGAGACACTGAACCAGGCTCGCAAGCTGGGCTTTGGCTGCGGCTGGAGGTCGGGAACCTCCGTGAGGCGCACCGTGATGCCCTCGCGAACGACGCCGACGCCGCGTGCCGTCTCGCGGTGGTGCTCGACGAGGTGTTGGCGCCTCGTGGCCCGTATGAGGATCACCTTCATCTGCTCGATGACACCGTCGCAGTCTGTGCCGATGCTCAGCCTCATTCACGAGTCGCGCTCTATTTGGCTCGGGCCCGCGCTCACGAGGTCCGCGGCGAGGTGCCCGATACAGAGCGGGATCTGGTCTCGGCTGCTCGGGCGGCCCGGCTGGGACGACAGCCCTCGGACATGGCCCATGTGCTGGCCTCTCTCGGTCGCTGGGTGGCGTCTCGCGGTCGGGTCGAAGATGCCGATCGTCTGTTGATCGCCGCAGAGCAGCAGGCGCTTGCCAGCGGCGATCCGGGGGCGGTGGCGCGGGTCAACGCCGTTCGCGCCCGTCATCTGGCGGGGCGTGGTCTGATCGCACAGGCGGTGGAGCTGGGGCGGGTGGCCTTGGCGCAGTACCGCGCCGCGCCTCTGCGCCGGGCCGAGGGGGCTCTGCTGGTCGACCTCGCGGGCTGGCTCACCGCAGTGGGCGGGGTGGACGAGGCGCGCGAGCTACATCGACAGGCGCTTGGATTGGCACGGGAATGGCATGATCTGCGCTTGGAAGCTCGGATCCTCACGTGGTTGGGGGCTCTGCTCCACGAGGTGGGGCGGCTCGATGCGGCGGCCGACCACCTGACGCTGGCGGAGTCGCTACAGGCCCAAGTCGGCGATCGTCGCTGGATGGGCATCGCTCGCGGTCACTTGGGCGCGGTGCGCGCAGAACAGGGCCAACATGCCGATGCGATGGCCTTGTTGGACTCGGCCATGAGCGATCTCGACGAGGCGGCGGACCATCGCCTGCAGGGTTGGTTCAATGGCTGGCGGGCGGCGGTGCTGACCCGCACCGGACAGCTCGACGCTGCGGTAGACGCCACTCGTCGCTCTCTGACGCAACTTCAGGAGGCGGATGATCGGCGCCTGGAAGGCCGGGTCACGGCCCGGTCCGCGCTGCTCTTGATGGCGCTAGGCCGGACTCGGGAAGCCGAGAGCGCCCTCGAACACGCCGATCGCCTGCTCGGCGCCGTCGGCGACGCGGATGGGCTGCGAGGCGTGGTCGTGCTGCGGGACACGGTTCAGGGGCGGCCTGTCGAACGGCCCCCTGGAGCGCGTCTAGAAGCGCGCTGGGCGAGCATGTAGAGCCCTATTCCTCGCGTTCTGCAGCCAGTTCATCCCATTTGAGCGCCCGGCCTTTGGCCTGCTCGACCGGGTACTTCTGCCGGGCCACTTCGAGCTTGTCGTGAAAGGCCGTGGCCAGGTCGATCCCGGCTTGATCGCAGAAGTTCAAGAGGCAGAGCAAGACGTCGGCGGCCTCGCCGGCCACGCGCGCCTTTCTGGTTTCATTGATGGGCTGGGGACCCGCGTCTGCGGTCCACAGGTACAGCTCCAGCAGCTCGCTGGCCTCGACGGACAGGGCCATCGCCAGGTTGCGAGGGGAGTGGTACTGCGCCCAGTCGCGCTCCTGGACGAACTCGTGAGCCAGGCGCTGAAGGGTCTCGAGCCGGTCGTCGTTCATCCTCGGTAGACCGCGGGCTGGTCGATGCGGGACAACACCCAATCGAACCGTCCGGACGTGATCTTGGACTCGCAATAGCCGCAGATGCCAGCTTGGCTGACCCGGTCCAGCGGAGCGCCGCAGCTTGGACAGGAGGTGGTGTCTTTGATGGCATCGCCGGACCCAATTGCCCGCAAGAACGTCCAATATTCGCTGAACTGGCGATCCGCGTTGGGGTTGCCGCCGATGACCTCGCCAGAGGCGTCCTGCACGCTGTCTTTGAGGGTGCCGTAGATGCGCACAGTGATGGCCTCATACCAAGCATCAAGCTGCACTTTCACGACGTCCTGTCGGTCTAGGCGCACATCGGTCAACACGTTTCGAAGGCCGTGCTCGGTGTATTGCTCTAGGTAGAACCGGAGAGTTTGGTACAGCGTGTCTGTGACGAAGGGGCGCGCGTGGTCCCAATCGCCGGCGGACCAAGACGTCTGAAGGTTGAGGTAGATCCCCTCGACCTTGCGCTTGAAGGCCTCTCCGTTGAAGTCGGGGTGGCGGCCGCGGAAGTTCCGCCATTCGGTGCCTAGGTCCGGGTCGATGACGTTGGGCACGTGCACGCTGGGCTCGGCGCCGCCGGAGGTCCACCCGATCTGCGGAGGTGTGACTGCGCGGCGGGTCTGCACCGCCGCCCGTACACCCTTCCACTGCAGGAGACCATCGGTGATCGGGGTGCCGCACGAACGGCATTTGCCACTTCGGTCGGTGTCGATCGCCACGCCGCAGCTGGGGCAGCCCATGCGAACGACCTCTTCGGGGGCCTTGGAGACGATGCCCACCTGGCGAGCGACGGTCCATCCCTCTTCTACGTAGACGTGGCGATGGCTGCCGTCGGCCAGCGTCTCTCGTCGCGTGCTCTGGAACGCCACCTGAATGCGCGCGATGTCCTTGTCGAACTCGATGCGCATGACGGTGACGCCACCGCTGACCACGTCGCGAACCTCGGTCACGCCCCGGTGTGCCGTCTCCAGGTCCTCTCGGGCACCCGGCGTGAGGAAGGGGGCGAGGGCGAGCCAATCGCGGCTGACCGCGGCCTCCGTCGACCTGCGGTGCAGTAGCTGTAGGTAGTCGAGGAGGACCGGCATTGAAAAGCCAGGGTCTTGCTCTCGAAGTTTGCGGAGTCCCGGGATGCCAGAGCGCCGGGTTTGGCTCGACGACCAGGACTCGTCATCGTGGTGGTGTGTGCGCGTCACGACGCGGGTGCTGCCCCTCGACATCATGCCGCGGATGACGAACACAACGACGACCACCACCAGGACGGGAATACCGACGGTGGGGTGCTCGAAGACAAGCCAGATGAGCAGGAAGAGGAGCTCCCCTTCGCCGCCCGCTCCGCCGCCGCTGCCGCTACGGCCGCCGCCGCCCGAGAACCCGCCGCCGGTCGAGAAATTTTGGCCGCCACCCACTCGGGCTTCGGCGACCTCGGGCCACACGAAGGATAGCGCGACGATCCCGACCACTGCGAGGGTAGCGATGAGCATGCCCGCCCAGCGGTTGGAGGCCAGGCGCCGGCCGTGGAGCCATAGCCGAGCGGATGGACGCTGTAGCCAGTCGTTCATGACCGGATCCGCGGCGCATTGGGCAGGTCGACCAGATCGACTTCGAGGGGCGGGATGTGCTCGGCCAGCACGGCGCCTAGGCCGTCGAGCGCAGTGAGGAACTGGTCGAGGTTGTCGTGAGAGAAGGCGTCACAGGCCTCTTTCCACGGAACGGCAGGAATTCGGCCTTCGATGCCCAAGTCTGGCATGAGCCGGACGCGACCCTCCATCGCGCTCACGTACACGAGCACTCCGGTCCGGTGGGGAGTGGCGTGCACCGCCTCTCGGTGGAACTCTGCATGAGCCGCCTCTTCGACCTGCGCTGCCTTGCGCTTCTTGGGTACGAGCCAGCGCAGGATCCTATTTCCCGACACGATCCAGCCCGCAGCGGCCCACACGATGGCCAGCTCCAGGGGCACGACCCAGGGGAAGAAGTCTACCGGGGCGGCTAGGACCACAATAAAGGCGAGCAATGCAGAGATGGAGGCGATGCCGTAGCTGATGTCACGGTACGAGCCGCTCCGAGGTGCGGCGACCACCACAATCTCAGCATCGGTCAGCGTCTCCAACCTCTCTACGGCCGTCTCGACGGCCGAATGGAAGCGATCGTCTGCGTGCAGCACCCCATCTCCTCGTCTACAGACGCAAGCCTAATGCACCGCGCCTCGCACCGGTGCGTCGAAGCTCACACAGTCAACAGGCGGTAGGGGGCGGCTCGCTCGAAGCCGACGCGTTCGTAGCATCGAACGGCTGCCGTGTTCGCTTCATTGACGTGCAAGGTGATCACGGGGCAGCTCTTGGACAGCGTCCGCACAAACGCCTGCATGCCGAGCGTCGCGAAGCCTTGGCGCCTGTGGTGCGGGGGCACGTAGGTCCCTCCCACTTGGCAACCCTCGGGGGTTCGGGTGCCCAGGTTGATCTGGAATACCACCTCACCATTGTGGTCCATCACCCATGTTTTTCCTGACTGAATACGCTCCCGGACGGTCCGGTTGTGAAGCTCCGGATCCTCCTGCGCAGGATCGCGCCCAAGGTCCTCCCACTCCATTCGGGCGGAGCGGGACGCGAGCAGGGGCCATTCGTGGGATCGTGCTGGGCGAAAGCCGGGTATGGATGGACCTGGCTGCGGGTCCCGCAGTGTGTATAGGCGCTGGTTGTAGAACCGCCGAGGTGTGAAGCTCTCGCCCCACTCGGACCAGATCACGTCTACGGCATCTCGGGGCCCGACCATCATGGTGGGGCGATGCCGGCGCGCCAGCCAGACCCCGAGCTCTGCGGCAACCTCCGGATCGGGCGCCCAAGGGACACAGAGCCGATTGGGGAGTAGCAGGACCACGCCCTGGAGTCGCCCGCCGATCTCCGCGCCGTACCACCACCCGCGATCCATAGCCTGAGACGCCAAGAATCCGCGCAAGAACAGGTTGACCAGGCGGTCCTGTTCCAGCAGCTCGTCCAAGGCGGCTTCATCATGGGCTTCGAGTCGGCGTACGGCCACCACACCTTCCACGGTTGCGGCGGCCATGCTACACGGCCCGGCACGGTCCCCAGCAGAGGTCTGTCCGATGAAGATCCACTCGACGTCCGTCATCGATCACCCCATCGATCGTGTCTGGCGTGCCTACCGGGACGAACTCCCGGAAATCGCCAAGACCATTCCCGACATTCATGAAGTGCGGGAGCTGTCGCGATCCGAACGGGACGGGGGCGTCACCATTCACAATGAGTGGCACAGCTCGGCGAGCCTGCCTCCGCTCGTGGGGCGGGTGATCAAGCCGGAGCACCTGCGCTGGGACGACTTCGCAGAGTGGGATGATGTGGAGCATCACTTGGATTGGAGCATCAAAACCCGCGTGTTCACTGAGCGCATTCGCTGTGGCGGGCGCAATCGGTTTGAGGCGGTGGGCGAGGACAAGACCAAGCTGATCATCGACGGAGACTTGCAGATCGACTTCGACCGCTTGCCTGGCATGCCGCGCATGGTGTCCAAGCGCGTCGGGCCTCGACTGGAGTCCTTTTTTGTGAGTCTGATCACGCCGAATCTCCAGAAAGTCACTGTGCACCTCGCTCAATACCTGGATCGTCAATGAATACGCCAAAGTCCCAGTCGGTCACCGAGAAGGGCGATCTAGATGACTTCGAAGTGCCCCTGTTTTGGGAGCGCCAGGTGGGGAAGGGCGGGGACACCCGACTGCTGATCAGCGTGCCGACCGAAGATTTATCCAGGGTACACCTGGAGATGCTCAAAGCGCTTGGCCCGCCATTGACCGTTCTATATCGGCGAAAGGTGGACCGTCGGAACCCGAAGCCCAACGGCACGCCCCCAGACGACTTCTTGGCCCCAGACGTGCCTCTTGAAGAGATCCGGGCCTCGTTGTCCGAGGCGGGGGACTTGGTGTGGCATGACGCGCGCTGCGAGGTGTGGGTTCGTGGGCTGATGGGCGAGCAGGTGATCCTCGATCAAGACGGCATGCTCTACGCCTACCCCGATGATCCCAGCTTTCGCGACGTACTGGCCGAGCTTGAAGTGCCCGAGGATAGCTTGCCGGCTCTGCTCGACCGCGACTATGTGAAGCACTGGTTTCACGGCGAGTGCGATAGCCTAGAAGATTCGCTACTACGTCGCCTATGCGCCGTTCCGGTGGCTCCGCAAGGAGACCCCGAGTGAGCTTGGATTTCGCTGGGCTTCCCCGCCGTTTCGCAATTCGGCCGGACTATGTCATCGAGCCGAATCTGGTGCTCGCCCCCATGGAGGGGGTGACCGATGTGACGTTTCGGAGATTGATCCGGGAGATCGGCGGTTGTGGCCTGACATTCACCGAGTTCATCCCCGCTCGTGGGCTGTCTCATCGTAGCGCCCGAGAGCTGCTTCTCGCTCAGTTCGACGAAGATGAGCGTCCTGTCGTAATTCAGGTGTTTGGCAACGATCCGGCCGTTTTGGCCGAAGGTGCCCGCGTCGCTCAGGGGTTGGGCTGCGATGGTGTGGACCTGAACATGGGCTGCCCAAGCAAGCGGGTCTGCGCGCACTCGGGGGGGTCTGCGCTCATGAAAGATCCGGCCTTGGTGGCGCAGATTGTGCGTTCCATGCGGGATGCGCTCACGATTCCCTTCACCGTCAAGATGAGGGCGGGCTGGGACTTGGAACACCAAAACGCGCCGGAGCTCGCCAAAATATGCCAGGAGGAAGGCGCGGAAGCTCTGGCGGTGCACTGGAGGACTCGAACGGAGCTGTACAGTGGCACTCGGCGCTTTGACACCATCGCGGCGGTCAAACAGTCGGTCACCATTCCCGTTCTGGCCAATGGCGACGTCAATGACGTGCAGAGCGCTCATGAGATGCTCGTGCACACCGGCGTCGACGGGCTGATGATCGGCCGCGGCGCCATTCGCGACCCGTGGCTCTTCCGGAAGATCGGCGCGGCCATGCGCGGCGAGCCCGCTCCCGTCATCGATGAGCTGGAAAAGAAGCGCGTATTACTCGCGTACTTCGCGGCGATTCGCGATCGATTTCGCAATGACAAAGGGGCGCTCGGTCGATTCAAGAAGATCGCCAAATACTTCGTCGATGGGGTTCGGGGCGGGGCGGAGCTCAAGCAGCTCGTCTTGCGCTCTCAGAGCGCGGAGCAGGCGATCGCGCTGATCGAGGCCCACTTCGAGGAAGCCTCTTCGGCCGCCTAGCTGCTCGACATCAAGATCATGCCCATCACCGCGAGGGCCATGGCGACGACGATCAGCACCGCCACAAAGACAGCGACGAGCATCACCACGGCCCAGGAGAACCCGGCCTTGGCCTCTTCGGTGATCTCGATGGGATCGAGATCTAAGGCGTGGTGGTCGGCGTCGGGAACCCCGAGTTCGGGTAGTGGCGCCGGGGTCAGAGGCGCGCGCGGGGGCGTGCTGACCGGCGTCATCTTCTGCGTATCATCTTCAGGATCAAGGCTTAGATCCTCTAGTTCTTCTGTGACGGGCGCCGCCGACGCCGAGCCCGCCCCCAGCAAGTCGTGGTCGTCGAGCAGGATCTCTTCTTGGTCGCTGTGCGTGAGCGCTGAGGCCGTGTGTCGCGGCGGGGCTGGCGGTGTGGAACGCCCGCTAGAGGTCGTGCCTGGCGTGGGTTGGGCCAGGGGAGTGGTGCGCCCAGGTTGTGGGCCGGTCGCGGCTTGGGCCGCAGTTGCACCGGGTAGGGTTGGACGCACAAAAGGCTCGGTCACATCCCCCCAAAGCTCGGCTTCCGGAGCGGGGCCCGGGGGCGTGGGGTCGTCGTCTTCAACGATGGCGGACTCGACGAAGCCCGCTTCGGGGTCGGTCACATCCACCACACCCTGGGCCCGAAGGCGTGGGTCGGTGACCTCGGCGAGCACCTCATCGACGGTCCACTCTCCGGTTTCCATGCCCTTTTCGCTGGCGAGCTGGAGGTCGTAGCGGTCGGGCAAGGTCACGACGGAGAGGTTGTCGCCCCCCAACTCTGGCAAGGGCTGGCCGCGCTCTAGGAGCACCGCCGAAATGTTGGCCAGCTCTGGCGCCGGAGAGTCGGTCGGGTCTTCCAGCCAGGGGATGGCGTGTGCGTGGGAGAACGACTCCAGCGAGGGTCCTGGACAAGAGTCGGCAAAGTCACGAAAGCCAGCGGCGACCTCGGCGACGGCGGGGCGCGCGTCGGCGTCGAACGCCACCATCCGCAACAGCAGATTTCGCAGCGCCCGCTCATCGGAGTCGGACTTCATCTGCAGGTCTTCGAGGCGGGCGACCACATCGGCTAGATGGCGGTCGTGGGCGGGATTCTGTGAGCGAAGGCGACGCAGCCACTTCCCTCGAAACAGCTCCAGCGCCAAGATGCCGAGCGCGTAGATGTCGGCGGCTTCGGCCACGCGGCGGCCCTCGCGCCGTTCGGGCGATAGATATCGTACTAAGCCCTTTTTTAGGACACCGCTCTTGGCGGAGCGCCCGGCGAGGGAGGTGTAGCCGGTGGCGAAATCCGTGACCTTGAGTTCGCCGTCGCGGGCGATGATGATGTTCGTAGGCTTGAGATCGCGGTGGAGTTGAGCGGGGGCGGACACGCTCTGACCGGGCATCCCGGCTTGGGCGACCTCTAGGGCAACCGCGGTGCAACGCAGGATCTCGCACGCGACTCGCCGAGGCAGGATCCGGCCGGTCTCGGCCAGAACGTCCATCCAGTCCAACAAGTCGATGCCATCGATGTAGGGCGATACCAGCGCGAGCCGCGCATCGACCAAAGCAAGGTCCGTGACACAGGCGTGGTGCCGATGTCCCAGGGCGCCGATGCGTCGAGCCCGATCTCGCAGATCAAAAAGGTGGTCCACGCTGCCATCTGGCAGCTCTCGGAGTAGCTTCACCGCGACGCGTTGCGGACCTTGGGCTCCGACGACGACCGCCGCGAAAACAGCGCTGATAGGCCCGGCTGCATCCTCACGAAGGAGGCGCAAGCCGACGGGGTTGGAGCGGGCGGAGTGCATGAAAGGTTGGCTTGCATCCGTAAATGGAGTCGGGGTCCGCGCGGGCGGTCGCCAGCCTAGCACGGGGGTCTCACGCACTCAGGGGCCAACGCGCGAGGGCCTTAAACGTGGACTGTCGGTCGTATCTACCTTGCATCATAAGGGTCGATGTGGCAGAACAGGACGGCTCGCTAGGCGGGGGTGACCCCTGCCCGGAGGACGTGCATGTCGATGTTTCGCTCAGCTCGCTGGATGCTTTTCCCTCTCAAGACCCCCGTCGCCACGGTCGGTCTCGCCTTGCTCTTGGGCACGCCGCTAGTCAGCGGCTGCGCCATGATCGAGGATATGACAGGCATCTCGCTTACCACGCCTGCCAATCCTGACGCCATCGTGGCGGAGGCGATGGACAAGCTCAAGGAGGGAGACCTGCCCGGTGCGATGGCCGAGTACACCTCCTTGGTGGAGCAGAATCCGGACGTGGTTGAGGCGAAAATCGGCCTCTCCTACACCCAGATGCTCGCGGGTGACTTCGATGGCGCCGACAGCACGCTGGCGAAGGCTATCGAGACCAAAGATCTGCCTCCGGAGACGGTGGCCGAGCTGACGCTCCGCCGCGCTCTCGTGGCTCTGCGCACCGGCGACGTCGAAAACACGCAGAAGTATGGCGAGGCCAGCGGCCTGGCTGCCGGCCAGATTCTGGCCGCCGAGGTGTACCTCGCAGACGCCGAGGCGGACTCCGCCCGCCCTCTGCTTGAGCAAGCGGCGAGTAGCGGCACGGGCACCGTCAAAGCTGCCGCTCAGAGCTACCTCGAAGCCCTCGACGATGAAGAGAGCGGTCGTGCACAGCTGGCCGAGGCCTCCGCGCTGTGGGCCCTCGGTCGCCGCGCCGAAGCTTGCGAAGCTGCTGAAGAGCTGCTGCGGCTGCTGCCTCCCGAGCTTGAGTCTCGTGACGAGATGTTGCTCCTGTGGGCAGGTCGGGCCGTCACTTCGGGTCAAGCGGGCGGCGCCGAAGGCCTGCTCGACGAGATGGGCCAAGCCCCAGAGGGCCAGGCTTGGCGTGTTCAAGCCACCCGCGCGCTCATCGCCGTGGCCAATGAAGACTACGATGGAGCCCGCGAGACCCTGGCAGCCCTTGGGTCGGCGGGCGCCCCAGCCGATGGTCTGGTCGATGCAATTGCGACCGCCGCGGCTATCTCCAACGACTCCGAGTTCGCCCGAGAGATCGGAAAGGGTGTGGAATCCTCGGCGATCGCTAGGGGTCTGATGGCGGCGGGCGCGGACGATGCAGCCAAAGCTGCAGCTCCATCGTCGAGCATGCTCGCACGCTACCTGGAGAACAAGTGATGCGCAATCTGCTGACCACCGCCGTTATTGGTGGCTTTCTTGCGGCTTCGACCGCCGGAGCCGCCCTCGTGATCACCGCGCCAGCCCTGGCCAAAAAGGATGAGTCCCCCGGAATCATGCTTGAGATCCAGGTCGTGGATGCCGAATCCGAGCAGCCCATCAAGACCGCGAAGATCCGCAATCCGCAAGAGAAAGAGCCCCACTCCGTCAATATCGACGACGGCGTGTGGAAGGGCGACGTGCTCTACCTTCCGGACGGAACCGAAGTGTTCTTCGAGAAGGGTATGAACCTTACGTTCGAAATCTCGGCTCCAAGCTACACAACCGAGAAAAGAACCTACACCATGCGAAAGCGGAACAACCGCATCATCGTGCCCTTGGCCAAAATGAGCCTTGATATCGATGATCTCATGGAAGACGATCCTGTCATTCAGTTTGGTCGCGACAAGCCGATCGGCGGTCGAGACATCGAATAGCCCACGTTCGGAGCATTCCCATGCGCAAGGCAGTTGCCCTCACAGGCCTGTTGGCCCTCGGCCTCTTGTCAACCGCGGCTTTGGCCGCCGGTTGGTCTGACTTTGAGGCCGCTTTCCCCGTCGCTCCTTGCCAGGACGGCTGGGCGGGCTGCATCGTTGATGGCAAAGCCATCACGCCAGACATGACCCCCAAATCCGGCGTTCCCACGCCGGCTGACCTTCGGGTCGGGTGGTTTGACCTGAAAGGCACAGCGGCCTTCTCTCCGTTCCCGGGCTTGTCCCAGTACACCGGCGAAGCGCCGCCCACGCTGGGCGACGCCGTGGCCGATGCAGGCGAAGAGTACGAGGGTGACGAGGTCATCGACGATGGTCCCGGCGACGACGGCTCCGGCGACGACCCCATCCCCGCCGACGACCCCGTCCCCGCGGATGATCCCATTCCCGCCGACGATCCGGTGGACGATGGCGGGTCCTCCAATCGTGGTGGCGATGAGGGCGGCGGTGGCTCCGACACCACAACGACTTCGTCCTCGACGACTTCGGGTAGCAGCAACCGCACGGGCAGCACCAATCGCACGGGCGGTTCTGACGACGGCACCGCGGCGCTTCCGGATCAAAACACCGGTGGCGGAACGCCTCTGAGCCAAATCGGCAAGGATCCGAAG
>JBGCER010000197.1:0-35993 GCA_045106515.1 Myxococcota bacterium | reverse complement strand
CCGTGTTTTGGCCCGCCAGCAGAGCAAGGGGCTGGGCGAGAGCGGCGTCTAGCGCAGCGACTTCGACCGCGGGCTTGCCGGCTGGGTCTTCGATTTCGGCCCGGATGCGGCCGAGGTGCAGCTCCAAGCCGAGAAGGGTCTGGCGCTCGACGTGGGGCTTGAGCCCAGGGGCCAGGACGGTGTCCCAGGTGTTGTGGGCGTCTCGCCAGGCGGAGCGCGACAGCTCCACATGTCCCTTGTCGTGCTCGTCGACGGCTCGGTCGAGGAAGACGTCGAGGTTGACCGCCGCAGCCCGCACACTGGCGGGGTCCACCTTGGGGTCGGCGGTGCAGGCGGCGAGCAGCAGGAGCAGGAGGGCACGGGTCATGAGCTGTACTTGTGCCACGGAAAGACGCCGCCTGCACGCCTCCAGGCCTCTCGATCCCACACCAACTTGCCGCGAACCCAGGTTTTTCGCGGCCAAGGTGCGTCGGCCCAGAACAGGGTCCAGGCCAGCACGCCGTCGGCGTCGTCGACCCAGTCCGGCACGTCGACCAGGACCATGTCGGCGTCAAAACCGGTGAGCACCGCGCCCAGGTGGTCGTGGCCCAGGGCGACGGCGCCGGTGCGCGTACCCCACCACAACAAGGAGGCAGGCGTGACCGACAGCCCGGTGGCCAAGGCATTGTCGTAGGCCGCCGACAAGATTCGAGGCACGCGGAAGCTGCGTCCCGCGGCCACATCGGTGCCGATGACCATGGGGATCTTCCGGTCGAGCACGCTGGCCGTCTTCATGTTGCCACTACCCAAAAAGGCGTTGCTATCTGGACAGTGGGCGACGACGGCGCCGGCGGACGCGAAGCGATCCCACGCCCCATCGCTCAGGTGGATGCAGTGGGCGAAGACGCTCTTGCGGTGCACCAGGCCCGCGTCCTCGTAAATAGACAGGTAGTCTCCGGCGGAGAACCTTCGTTTTGCTTCGTTGCACTCGGCGACGTTCTCGGCCAGGTGGGTGCTGACCCACAGGTCTCTCCGCTGGGCGAGCTCGCCGGCTTGGGCCATCGACTCGGCGGTGCATGACAGGGCGAACCGGGGGATCACCGCCACTTGCAGCCGGTCGTCGTGGCCGTGCCATCGGTCGGCCAGCGCCTCGACGGCGGCCAGGGTCTGGTGCGCGGGATGGGTGAGGGCGTCGGGGCTGGAATCATCCATCCAGACGGGGCCCGCGATGGCCCGCAATCCTCGATCATCCAGGGAGGTGAACAGGGCATCAGCGGCGTTGGGGTGGACCGAGCTGTAAACGAAGGACAAGGTGGTGCCAGACGCCGCGAGGGTGGCCGTAAATCGGTCGGCGACCGCGCTGGCGTGGTCTGGGTCGGCGAACCGGGTCTCTTCGGGAAAGGTGGAGGTCTGCAGCCACGTGAGCAGCGGTCCGCTCGCCGAACCCACGATCCGGAGTTGTGGGAAATGCACGTGGCCGTCCACAAAACCGGGCATGAGCACACCCGGCCGAACGTCTTCGTCCACGTCTCGGCCATCGAAGGGACCCACGTGGCTTATTCGCCCTGCGGCGTCGATTTGCACCACGGCGTCGTCGTACCAGCGCACAGGGTTTGGGTCGACGAGACGGGCCATCGTCGGGTCTGGCGTGAGCACACGGGCGCGCAAAGTGAGCATGACGGGTCTCTTGGGGGCTAGGGTCGGGATTGCCACCGGCCTCATCGGTGACTAGCCTTTGCAACTGCACCTGGGCCACGCCCACAAGACCTCTTGGAGCGATGCATGGAGCCTGCGATCTCCTCACACAGCGGCGGAAGCCAAGCTGTCATCGAGCTCACGGACTTGGCTAAAACCGAGGTTCGACGACTTCTTGCGACCGAGCCGGGGTCTCAAAAGGGCCTGCGGTTGGGCATCAAGGGCGGCGGCTGCTCGGGGTTGTCCTACTTCCTTGACTTCACCACCGAAGAAGACGGCGACACGGTCGTGGACTTTGGCGACTTCAAGGTGTTCTTGGACCGAAAGAGCACCATCTACCTGGCAGGCACCAAGCTCGACCACCAGGGCGGCTTGTCGGGCCGCGGCTTCGTTTTCCACAATCCCATGGCGTCGAATACCTGTGGCTGTGGCGAGAGCTTCAGCATCTAGACGGCCCATAAGGAGGCACCGATGACCTCCGCGGTCGACCTGGATCGGCAGGCCCGGGCCACGGGCCTTGCGGCAGTGATGGACGGTCAGCCCCAGGGGTGGGCGGACGTGGCGTGTGTGCGGGCGACCGGCGCAGACGCAGCGGCCTTTCTTCAGAGCCAGCTCACCAATGACATCGACGCCCTCTCGGTCGGCCAGGGCCACTGGAACGCGCGGGTGTCGCGGACAGGCCACCTTCAGTCGCTCTTCTCGCTGCATCGGGTGAGCGATGATGTGCTTTGGATGTTGCTGCCCGCCGAGAGCGCGGCGGGGCTGCACGCTGACCTCGACGCCTTTATCTTTGCGGACAAGGTGGAGCTGGACCTTCCCAAGTTTCACTGGGCCTTTGTGGTGGGACCTGCCGCCGCCTTGGTTCTGGGCGAGCTGGGTCTAGCGGCCGATGGCGAGGCTGGGCAGGTGTGGCATCTGGACGGCGGAGTCCTGGTTCGACGCAGCTTTGTGGGAGATGATGGCCTGATCGTGGGGGGCACGATGGACGCCGTGCAGCAGGTGATGCAGGCCGCGGAGCGGGCCCAGGTGCAGCGGGTGTCCACCGATCCGATGAGCGGCGTCATCGAGCGCCTGCGCCAAGAAGCCGGTTTGGTCCGTCCTGCTATCGACCTGTCCCGAAAGCGCTTGCTGCCGGAGACGGGTCTCGAGCAGGTGGCGGTGAGCTACACCAAGGGCTGCTATCTGGGCCAAGAGGTCATCGCGCGGGTGCGAACCTACGGGTCACTGCCTCACGCATTGCGGGCGTTGATCCTTGATGGTGATAGCCTTGATGACTTGCCCGAGCTGGGTGGGGATGTGATCTCGGACGATGGCGCCAAGGTGGGACAGGCGGCGTCTAGGGCGTGGTCGGTCCAGGTGAATGGCCCCGTGTTGTGGGCCTTTCTCAAGCGAGACCACCGAACGCCGGGCCATGTGCTGACCCTGCGTACAGCGACCGGTCTGCGCACTGCCAAAGTGGCCCTATTACCTCTGTATCAGGCGGCTGACCGAACGGACCGGGTGGCGGACCTCTACGACAAGGCCGTGCGCACCTTTGCAGAGGGCGATGTGGACGCGGCCCTCGCCCTGTTGGAAGCTGCCCTTCGGCTCGATCCGGAGTTCGCCGATGGCTATGAGGCCATCGGAGTCATGCTGGGTCGCTCCGGTCGGTTCCACGAGGCGATCGATGTGTTCAAGCGCCTGGAAGAGGTCGCCCCTCACGAGCCCATCGTGCATACCAACCTCTCGCTCTACTATATGAAGCTGGGCGACAAAGAGACGGCGGAGCGCCACGCCGGGTTGGCCGCGCGTATGTCCTTGAGCAAAGACGCGGGGCAGAGCGGGAAGTCGGCGTCTGAAGTCGCGGCTGAGGCCGACCTAGCGCGGCGTGCCGACGCCGAGCGCAAGGCGCGGATGTTCGGTCAAGTGCTGGACTTCGATCCCGTCGACCCCATCGCCTTGTTCGGGCTGGGCACCTCGCTGTCGACCTTGGGTCGGTGGGCCGAGGCCGTGGACGCCCTGGTGAAGGCTCAGGAAGCAGATTCGAAGAATGCGGCGGTCTACCTGGCCCACGGCAAGGCGCTTGAGCGCTTGAGCCGCGATGCCGAAGCCGTCGAGGTGTATCGCAGCGGTATGGAAGTCGCGTCTCGACGTGGCGACCTCATGCCATTGCGTGAAATGGAGAGTCGGGTGCTCTTGCTGAGTGCCCCGTCTGAGACCGAGCCCTAGGGCCGGTCGATGTGGGAGTTCTGATGTGGAAGCGCGTAGAAGAAGTCGTCGAAGACCTACGACCCCTGATCAAGTCGGTTGGGATCGACGCCGAGGTGGTCGACGTCATCAACAATACCGTCACGCTCAAACTGTCGAGAGTGGACCGGGACAGCAGCCCAGATCTCGCGCGATTGCGGAGCTTTGTGGCCAAAGAGATTCAAGCGGAAATGCCCGACGTTACCGAGGTCACCTTCGAGGGCGAGCTCGCGCCGCCGCCTGCACCGAAGCCTGGCGTTCTGGCCATGACCTACGACACGCCGGCGGCCGATGCCGACACGGTCGTGATCACCTTTGAGCGGGCCGTCGCCCCTCCCGCCACCACCGTCTACGACTCGTTGGAGATCGCCGCGGATCGTCCCGTGGTGCTGGCCATCATGCGGGTAGCGGGCGTGGTGAGCGTCATCGGTCGCGACACCCGTCTGATCGTGGCGCGGTCCATGGAGACCGGCTGGGACGTGCTGCTGCCCGCTCTTCAGGCGGCGGTGGACTCGGCCGCAGCCGGTTCCGCAGGAGAAGTCGCGATTCGGGAGCGGGTGGAGCTCATCTTGGAGCGGGACGTGAACCCTCAGGTGGCCAGTCATGGCGGCTATATCGAGCTGCTCGATGTGCGTGGAACCGAGCTGTTCATCCATATGGGCGGCGGCTGTCAGGGCTGCTCTCAGTCCCAGGCCACCCTGCGCATGGGCGTGGAGCAGCAGATCAAAAACGCCGTGCCTGAAGTGACGGCCATCTTCGACACGACGGATCACGCAGCCGGAGAGAATCCCTATTTTAAGGGATAGGAACGTCTCTTATTGAGGGGCCGGCGGGTGGTGCCGGGACGGGCAAGGTGATGCGAACCTTGGCCGCGCCGTCCAGTCGCAGGTGCTTGAGCACGTCTTGGATGCACTCGGTGGCCGGGCGGCTGAGCTCGGCGTCGCGCTCGACCTTGAGCACCGTCAAACGGCCGGCGTCGTCGGTTTCGATGACCGCGATGCCCGGCCCGCACGACACGATGCCAGGGGCCGATCCCGCCAAGGCGTTTTGTACGTTGGCGGCGGCCAGGCCTTCGCTGGTCAGGTCCAGGCCCGCCGAGGTGGTGGCGGCGGGCACGAGCACCACGCGGTCTCCACCGGCGGCCCAGCAGGGGAGGAGATCGCTAATATGCCCGGTTCCGGCTTCTGACAGGATCATGGGGGCACCGCTGGTCGCCGTGAGCACGACCTCGGGCACCGGGCCACGGGCGGTGGCGCAGACGGCTCCGAACTCCAGGGTGGCGCCGGCCGAGATCTCCACCGCGCAGTGCACGCCCTGGTTCCAACCGCAGCCGTGGAGCGGGCCTGTCACGGTGAGCCCCGTCACCTCTGAACGGATGGGCATGGTGAGCGTTTGTAGGCCGAGTTCCTGGAGGCGCTCGTGCACGTCCGACAGGGACATATCCCCTTGGTCACTGGACTTCACGACCGCGGCCACCGTCTGCCAACCGTGCTGCTTCTGCATGGTGGGCAGGTGGGAGCTCGGGTCTTCGGCGAAGGCGGGACCGGCGATCAGGGTGAGCCACAACAGCATGGAGTCCTCTCTGCAGGGGCTTAACCCCGAGGGGTGCGCACACGGTCCATGGTGGAGGTCCAGCTCACCATCCCACCCCGCCGGGCCAGACCGTCAGCTGGCTGCCGATGTCGCCACCCAAGCCGAGCCCGACGAGGTCATCGATTCCATCTTGGTCCAGGTCGCCCGGCAGCACCATCCGGGTGCCGAGCTGCGAGAGGGCGCCGCCGCGGTAGAATCCATCGGCGTCCGCCATGCGCATCTGTCCCGACGGCGCATCGAGAAACACGGCGATCACCCCTGCGTTTGCACCACCACGGTCATCTCCGGGTGCGGTGATGACCAAGTCGTGCGCCCCGTCCGCGTCCAGATCGCTGCCTCCAGCGAGGGCCACACCGGCCACGTCGTAGATCCGATCGCCGCGAATGGTGGCGTCGGCGCTGCGAAGGGGTCCCCCCACCGGAGTGGAGCGGCCGTAGATCACCGTCACTTCTCCGGTGGCTGCCTGAACGCGTGGTGCCACACCATAGGTTCGTGGTGCAGAGACGAGCAGGTCGGCGTATCCGTCATCGTTGAGGTCCCCCGCCGCAGCCACCAGCTCCCCGGCCCACGCGTCCTCGGCGTGACCGGTCCAGGTGGCGTCTGCGTCGGCCAGGGGGCGGCTGCTAAAGGGCGCGAGCATCAGGTGGGCGGCTCCGACTTCTGAGTCGCTGGTGCTGTATTTGCGGTGGCCGATGAGCAGGTCGGGCAGGCCATCTCCATCCACATCGCCAGGTCCGGCGATGGCGTCGCCAACAATGTCGTTGCGGCGCCCGGTAAAGACCGCATCGGCGTCGGCTGTGGAGCGGGCCGAGGTGAGGGGCCCGTTGAATACGAAGATGGCACCCGCATTGGTGCCGCCCGCGGTGTCGGTCTGAGCGCCCACCGCCACATCGGTCCACCCGTCGTCGTTCACATCTCCGAGCGCTGCGCCCGACGCGCCGAGCCACTGCTCATCGCCGCGCAGCGTGCCGGTGGCCTCGGCCAGACTGCTGTCCGATACGGGGCCTGACACCAGGTATACGGCCCCTGAACGCGACTCGCCTTCCCGCCGCACTCCGGTGGCGCCGATCCACAAGTCGGCCACACCATCGCCGGTTTGGTCTCCGACGTTAATCGCGAAAGAGCCGGTTGCATCTCCTTCGTGGATGCCATCTAGCCAGACGTCGCCGTCCGCGAAGATCACTTGAACGCCCCCGGTGGTGCTCTCGGCCCGAGGCCATCCCAAGCCCAGCTCGGGCCGCCCGTCTTGGTCCAGATCGCCCAAGGCGAAAAGGCGCGGCACGTCATCGGGGAAGGTGCGATTCGAAATGGCGTAGGTATCGTCCATAATGCCGGTTGGCCCTACGCAGAGACCCGGGACGCTATCGCAGTCATCATCGCGCCCATCGGCGCAGGTCTCGGTCGCGGCGGGGAAGGCTTCGTTGGTGTCGTCGCAATCCCCTGCGCTGTCTTCCAGCGAACCGAGGGCGCACGTCGCTACGCCCAGTCCTCGGGCGCCGATCCCGTCCATGTCCTCGTCGACGAACCCGGTGAGGGGTGTGCCGGTTTCACAGCTTCCGATGGGCACTTCCGGAGGGCGCAGCGGGTCCCAAAACGCCAGATCTCGGGTCACTTGTCCAGATCGTTTGGGGTCTTGTAGATCGCTGACCCGGAGGCTCTGCTCGAAGATGTCCCCGGTGAACCACGGGCTGCCGTCGAGTTGGTGAATGGCGTCCACCACTCGGGTAAACCGCCGAGGTAAGAAGCGGGCATCGGTCATCCCGCAGCCTCCTGCGATCTGAAATCCATCGCGGCGAGCGACGGAATCAACGGCGACGCCACTCTCGATCGCTTCGTAGAACCGACCGCTGTCATAGCTCCACGGGCACCGGGTCCACGTGCCGTCCACGTCGCGGAGCAGCTCGCCGGTGACGTTGTAGGCCTGGATCTCCTGGACCCGGTCCACGCCTGAGTCGCAGTCGGGTTCGACGCAGTCGGTCTGGGTCCAGGCCAGGGTCTCGCGAGACATGGACAGGCTACCTCCGGTGACCCGCCACAAGGCGCTGGGGCAGGCGCGGTCCCAGCAGTCTGGGTCGTCGCAATCGGCTAGGCCGTCGGCTTCATTGTCGAGGTTGTCAGTGCAATCTTGCTCGACGCACTCGGCGACGCCCCAGCAGTCTTCGTCGGCGCAGTCCGTGGCGCCATCCCCGTCATTGTCCCGGTCATCCGAGCAGGATTCCAGGCACCCGCCATCGCAGTCGGGGTCCAGGCAGTCGGTGAGCCCGTCCTTGTCATTATCCTCGCCATCATCACACTGGATCTCGCCGCAGACGAAGTCCTCGTCGGCCTCGCCATCGCAGTCTTGGTCGACCTGGTCACACGTTTCGACGGCGCCAGGAAAGATGCTGGGGTCGTCGTCGTCGCAGTCGCCGCGGGTGTCGCTCCACCCTGGGCCCGGTTCATCGCAGCGATAGATGCCGCTGCCGGTGCCAATGCCATCGCCGTCGTCGTCGCGGAACTGAGGGGTGGCGTCGCTGGCAGCCTCGTCCGCTTGGCCATCGCAGTCGTTGTCTACGCCATCGCAGATCTCGCCGCGCCCTGGATGGATGGTGGGGTCGGCGTCATTGCAGTCTTCGGGAGCGTCGAATCCGTCGCCGTCCAGGTCTGGGTCGCCGCACGCGATGAGGGAGAGACAACAGAGCCAGTACAGACGACGCATGCAGCATCCTAGCGCCTGGAATCTGGCTTCGCGGGGTGTTGATGTCGAGGATTAGTGGCTGTGGTTCCGGGCCTGTTCCACCATTCGCTCCAGGCCCGAACGGTTCACTGTGCCCACCCGGTGGGGACCCAGGTGACCATCGGCGGTGACCACGAAGGTGGTGGGCAGGGTGGAAACGCCCCAGGAGTCCGACACGCCGCCGGTGGAGTCGTGGGCGATTGGGTAGCTAATCTTGAGGCGGGCCGCCCACTTCTTGAGGCGAGCGATCGGCATGCCATTGTCGACGGAGATGCCGATCAGGGGCACATCGGGGTTGGCTTCGGTGAAGGCCACCAGCTCGGGGATCTCCTTCTTGCAGGGGCCGCACCAGGTGGCCCAGAAGTTGAGCACCACGGGGCCTCCCTGAAGCTCCGACAGGGTGATCTCCTGGTTTTCTTCGAGGGTGGGCAGCGCGAAGTCCGGCGCGACCCCGTCGGTGATCGGCGCTCCGCTACCGGCGAAGAACACCCTCCAAACCACAAAGGCACCGACGGCGAGCGCGAGGGCCAGACCCCAGTCTCGGAGCAGGCCAAAGAGGAATCGGCGGTCCATTCAGCGGACCACGAGGACCGGAATCGGACATAAGCGCACCACGCGCTCGGCCACGCTGCCGAGCAGGGCGTGGCTCAGGCCCGTGCGGCCATTGGTCGCGAGCACCATCATCTCGTAGCCTTGACCGGCCACCTCACACAGCAACTCGGCGGCCATGCCCGTCTTGACGATGGCCTCTCCCCGATGGGCGACAGGGATCTGCTCCAGGTAGGGCGCGAGCTTGCGTCGGGCGTGCTCTTCGGCGTTCTTGGCCACTTGTCCGGCGATGGCTTTGGCCGCCATATTGCCCCGAGAGGTCATGTTTTGCGGCGGGACCACGTGGACCAGATCGATGCGGTTGCCGGAGCCCTTTGCGAGGGTCGCAGCGCGCTCGAGGGTCGGTCCGGTGAGTTCGCTGAAGTCGACGGCTACAAGAAAGGGCTTGTCCATGTGTGGGGCTAACCCGGTCGCGCGGCCAAGGTCAGGGCTGCCCGCTCACATCGCTCGGCTTCTTTGTGTTCGCCGAGGGCGAAGTAGACCTGCTGGGCCACCCGGTAGCCCCGGGAGGCTTCGACGGATCGACCTGCATCTGCAGCGATGTTGGAGGCGGTTACCAAGGCCTCGGCGAGCTCAGGCTCGGGGTGGGGTTTGGGCATGGTGTCCGACGTCAGTCGGTCGAGCTGGCGGGCCCAGCCTGCCCAGTCTCCGAGGTGCGCACAGCACGGGGCGGCAAGGGCTCGAACAGTGCTTTCAAACGCGATATTTTGCTGACGCTTGATCTCGTTGAGGGCGCGGGTCAACACCGTGAGGGCCTCGGCGTACCGACCGGTTGAGACCAAGATTAAGCCCAGGTTCGTAGCGGGATACGGCGCGGCTTCGGCAGCGCCAGCGCGAGCAAAGATGTCGATGGCTTGCCGATAGTGCTGCTCGGCGCCGGTCACGTCGCCCAAGGCCCGGCAACACTCGCCCAAATTGTTGACGGCGGCCGCCAGCTCTTTGAGTCCGCCACCGTCCTGCAGTGCCACTCGCCCCTGTTCATAGAAGCTCCGCGCTCCTTCGATATCGCCCTTTAGCCAGGCGATTACGCCCAGATCGCGGAGTGCGTTCCCCTCGCTATTCGTGTGGCCGAGCGTGGCGGCCAGGTCGCGGGCCTTGTGCAGGTAGGTGCGCGCACCGTCCAGGTCGCCGGCGCCTCGCGCCAGGTGCCCTTCGGCGAAGGCCGCGCGCAAGGACAGGACCGGGTCGTCGAGCCCCACAAGGTCTTGGCGGGCGAGGCCCATTAAGGTCCGGGCCTCGTCCCACCGGTTCTGGCCGTAGCAGTCGCGAACCGCATCTAATCGCAGGAGGGCTCGGTCTTGGGGCCGGTCCAAGCGAGACGTGAGAGCCAGCGCCCGTTGGACCCAGGCGCGGGCCTCAGCGCGCTCCCCGCGCTTGCCGTGACAGACGATCCGTAGGTGCATCACCCGCACCTGGCGAGGATCGGTGAACGGAGTGCCGGTCTCAGCGAGGATGTCCTCGACCTTGCCCACCAGCGCGAGGCACTCCTGGTGGCCCCCCGCTCGCCTCCATGCTTCGGCGGCTTCGAGCAGCGGAACCAAGGCGCCCGCCCGATCGCCCGACGCGTAGCGGTGACGACCGAGGGCCTCGGCCACCTGCCTGGACCCATCCTCGACCTTTTGCAAGACCCGGGCACATGCGTGGTGGTGGTCCTCGAGGCGCCCGGCTTCACGGGCCCGTCGTAGAAGGGACTCTCGGAGCAGGTTATGCTCGAATCGCAGGCCATCGGACCGTTGGCGTAGGAGTCGAGCGTCGGTCAGGGCCTTGAGGACCTGGTCCTGAATTTCGGCGCCGTCTGGCGGGTCGTCGAGGGCACACACGGCCCGCCAGAGGTCCACGTTGAGCTCTTCGCCTAGGACGGCGGCGCGCTCGATCTGGGCGCTGGCGCGGTGGGGAAGTCGCTGCAAGATCTGAGCGACGCGGGCATCCCACGTCTCGTGCAGGTCGTCGGGGAGCTCGACGGCCGCGCCCGCTCGCAAGGCGAAGCCATCGGGGCCGGCGATCAGGAGTCCGCGGCGGGCCCAGTCGCCGATGAGTTGTACCGCAAAGAGTGGGTTGCCCTTGCATATTTCCTGAACGCTCATGGTGAGCGCCGAGCCCATCCCTAGCTGGCCGTGCACCAAGGTCTGCATGTCGGCGGGCAGGAGGACGCCGGGCCGCACGACCTCGGTATTGGGGTGCTTGGCGAGCCAGGCCAGCCGCTGCTCGCCCAGGGGGGCGTCGCTGTCGGTGCGGAGGGTTCCGACGATGCACACGGGCACGGCCTCGTCGCTGGGGCGGTCCAGCAGGTAGTGCACGAAACGGACGGCGTCGCCCCCCCATTGCAGGTCTTCGACCCGGAGCACGACTGAGCGGTGGGTGGCCATGGTGGCGAGCACGCGGCGAGCCAGTGCATACCGTTCATTATGCTGGGATGGACGTTGATTTGGCGCGGGATGCACCAGGGCCAAGATCGCTTCTACGTCCTCTGGGGTGGTGCCCACATGGTCCGCGAATCGAGAGAGTCGTACACGCGCTTGTAGGCGGGGCAAACCCGCAATGCCCGTCAGCCGACTGAGCATCCGCTGAATCGGGGCCAGCGGTGGATCTTGGGGTCGATTTTCCAGCAGCACCGTATTGGCCGCACCCACCTCGTGGGCTCGACTCCCCATCCACGACGCCAGTCGGGTCAGTCCGCTGCCGTTCGGGCCGACCATCACCACGCAGCGGGCCTGTCCATCCGACGCGACCCGACGCAGGGTCTGCCACAGGGCGTCGCGCTCGGCCACGCGGCCGACCAGGTCCACGGACCGCAGGTCGTACAGCCCCAGTCCCGCACCTAGGAGCCGCATGTCCGCGGGCGGCGCGGCCGGTTCGTGCCAGGTGCTGGGCACCGGTGGCACGGTTCGTGGATCGGCGTTGGACCATCGGGGCATTGCGCCTTCGATTTCGTTGGGAACTGGGCTTCTTCCTTTTGGATCGGTCTCCAGATCATCGGAGAGCCCCTGGGTGCTCGCCAGGTCGGGGAACACCCATTTGGTGGGTCCGATGTCTTCGGGCTCGGGCAAGAGAGACAGGGCCCACGCGGCGTCTGCGGCGCATAGAAAGCGGTCTTTGGCTGACTTCTTGAGCAGGCGCTGCACCCATGCCGCATAGCCTTCGGGCAGGCCCCGGCGGTGTGGCAGAGGCGGTGCGGTGTCTTGGACGTGGGCCCGCATCAGCGCGTCGCCACGGAGGCCTCGGAAGGGGGGACGGCCTGTGGCGAGCTGGTAGGCGATGCAGCCCACGGCGTAGAGATCGGTCCAGGGACCTTGGTCGCGCCAGAGTCCGCGGCACTGCTCTGGCGACATGTAGTGCAGCGTTCCCCGCACGGCCTCTACATTGCCGGCGGCCTCCAGGTCCTCTAGGTGGCGGGCTAAGCCGAAGTCCGTGAGTTTGAGCCCCGGCCTCGCGTCGTCGCGAGTGCAGATCAACACATTCGCGGGCTTGAGGTCTCGGTGGATCACCCCGCGAGCGTGAGCGTGGGCCAGCGCACCCAGCAGTCCGGTGAGGATCGTGTGGATCTCAGGCCACACGAGGGGTTTGGCGTCGACATCACCTAAGGAACCGCCGCTGGCGTGCTCCATGACCAGGTAGGGGCAGCCCGGCGTCAGGGGGCCCGACCCGTCGAACGGGACCTCACCATAGTCCAAAACGCGCACAACACCGGGGTGTGTGAGCCCGGCTACCGCACGGACTTCGTTGCGGAACGCTGTCCGAAAGTAGGCGTCTTGCGCCTTATCTGCGGTGATCACCTTAATGGACACGCGCATGCCAGATGCGCCGTGCTCCGCCAGCCAAACCTCGGCCATGCCCCCCCGAGCGACGGGCTCGAGGAGCTGAAAGGCGCCGAGATTCGCAACGTCGGGCATCTGTAGGCCTAACCATTGTGTAGCGATGCTGACGAGTGATCGGGGAGCGAGATTAATCCGGACCGGATAGGTCCTGTTTGAAGGAGGGCCCATGCTCCGCATGCGCCGCATTACCGATCACGGCTTTGTCGTGCTCGCCGACTTTGTCCGCAATGGCGGGCAGCGTCGGGCTGCCACCGAAATTGCTGAGCGCACCCGCATCCCTGCCGCGACCACGGCCAAGGTGCTCAAGGTGTTGCAACGCTCGGGCTTGTTGACCAGCGTTCGCGGTCTCAACGGTGGATATGAGCTGGCCTGTGACCCCGATGCCACCAGCGTTCTACGGATCATCGAAGCCTTCGAGGGCCCACTGGGCATCACCGAGTGCTCCCTGGCGGGCCCCGTGGACTGCGATACCCACGACACGTGCTCTCTCGGTCAATCCTGGCCCGCTGTGAACGATGCCTTGGTCGACGCCCTGCGAGGCGTCTCTCTACGAGACCTGGTCGAGCGCCAATCCGGGTCCCAGGCTAGTCGCCCGACCCCTGCCCAAACCCGTGCCGTCCAGGCCGGCTGACGGAGCATCCCATGTCTCAGACCCCTTCCCCCAACGCCGCTGTCGAAGAGCACTTAGACCGGAGCTACGAGCACGGCTGGGTGACCGACATCGAACAAGACGTGATCGCACCCGGTCTGTCCGAAGACACGGTCCGGTTCATCTCGGCCAAGAAGGACGAGCCACAATGGATGCTCGACTGGCGTTTGGCGGCGTTCAAGCGCTGGCAGACCATGACCGAGCCCGAGTGGGCCGCGGTCGGCTACGAAAAGGTCGACTACCAATCCATCTCGTACTGGGCGGCGCCCAAGTCCGATGAAGACGCGCCGAAGAGCCTGGACGAGGTCGACCCGAAGCTGCTGGAGACCTTCGAAAAGCTGGGCATCCCGCTACACGAGCGCGAAATCCTGGCCGGAGTCAAGCGCCCCATCGCGGTCGACGCGGTCATGGACAGCGTCAGTGTCGCGACCACCTTCAAAGCAGACTTGCTCAAGGCCGGCGTGCTGTTCATGAGCATCAGCGAGGCCATCCGCGAGGTGCCGCACCTAGTGAAGCAGTACCTGGGCTCGGTGGTGCCGGTCCACGACAACTTCTTCACCGCGCTCAACTCCGCGGTCTTTTCGGATGGCAGCTTCGTCTTCGTGCCCAAGGGCGTGAAGTGCCCCATGGAATTGTCCACGTACTTCCGAATCAATGCGCAAAATACCGGGCAGTTTGAGCGCACGCTCATCGTCTGCGAAGAAGGCGCTTCCGTCAGCTACCTGGAAGGGTGCACCGCTCCCATGCGCGACGAGAACCAGCTGCACGCGGCCGTCGTCGAGCTCGTGGCCCTCGATGATGCGCAGATCAAGTACAGCACGGTCCAGAACTGGTACCCCGGCGATGAAAATGGCAAGGGTGGCATCTACAACTTCGTGACCAAGCGCGGGCTGTGTAAGGGCCATCGAAGCCACATCTCGTGGACGCAAGTCGAGACGGGCTCGGCGATCACGTGGAAGTACCCGTCGTGCATCCTCATGGGCGATGACTCGGTCGGCGAGTTCTACTCGGTGGCGGTGACCAATAATATGCAGCAGGCCGATACCGGAACTAAAATGCTGCATATCGGAAAGAATACCAAGTCCACGATCATCAGCAAAGGCATCTCCGCGGGCCGGTCGACCCAGAGCTACCGCGGCTTGGTGCGCATCGATCCCACGGCTCACAACGCGCGGAACTACACCCAATGTGACAGCTTGTTGCTGGGTGATCGCTGCGCTGCCCACACGTTTCCTTATATCGAGACCCGCAACAACACCGCCACCGTGGAGCATGAAGCGACCACATCCAAGGTCGGCGATGAGCAGGTCTTTTATTGCCAGCAACGCGGCATGTCTGAAGAAGACGCCGTCAACCTCATTGTCAACGGCTTCTGCAAGGAGGTGTTTCGCCACCTCCCCATGGAATTCGCGGTTGAAGCCCAAAAGCTCTTGGCGGTCTCCCTTGAAGGGGCCGTCGGCTAGCGCGCACGCGCGGGACTGGAGTGTTCATGCTTGAGATCAACAACCTGCACGCGGGTGTGGGTACTTCGGAGATCCTTCGTGGGATCAACCTCACGGTTGGCGCCGGCGAGGTCCATGCCATCATGGGCCCCAATGGCTCCGGCAAATCCACGCTGGGCAAGGTGCTGGCCGGTCTCGATGAGTACGAGGTCACGGCGGGCTCGGTGCGCATCGATGGCCAAGACGAGGGCGAGCTAGGCGTAGAAGAGCGCGCACAGCAAGGGTTGTTCCTGGGTTTTCAGTATCCGGTAGAGATCCCTGGCGTGTCCAACACCTACTTCTTGAAGACCGCCCTGAACGCTCAGCGCAAGGCTCGCGGGGAAGAGGAGCTCGACAGCTACGAGTTCCTCAAGGCACTCAAAGAGAATATGAAGCTGCTGGAAATGGACGACCGTTACAAAAAGCGCTTCGTCAATGTGGGCTTCTCCGGCGGCGAAAAGAAGCGCAATGAGATCTTGCAGCTGCTGATGCTCAAGCCTCGCTTGGCGGTGCTCGACGAGACCGACTCTGGCTTGGACATCGACGCCCTGCGCATTGTGAGCAAGGGCGTGAACGAGCTGCGCGGTCCGGACCGCTCCATCGTCCTCATCACCCATTACCAGCGTCTGCTCGACTATATCAAGCCAGACAAGGTGCACGTGCTCGTCGATGGCCAGATCGTTCGCTCCGGCGGGCCTGAGCTGGCGTTGCAACTCGAAGAGTTCGGTTACGCGGACGTCGCCGAGCCGAGGGCCTGATGCTGTCCAGCTTCGAAGCGAGCCACGACGCCTACCTACCATCGGCCCAGGAATCGGGTTGGTTGCGCGACTTACGCCGCCGGTCTCTGGACCAATTCAAGGCGCTCGGCTTTCCGAATAAGAAGGTCGAGGCTTGGAAATACAGCAGTACGGCCAAGATTGCCCGCACGCCCTTCATCCATGACTCCGGGGCCTTATTCGAGGCCTTGGCGGGCACGGTGGTGGGCAGCCACTCGCTGCGCGGTGCCGCTGCGGAGCTGGTTTTTGTGAACGGCTCTTACGCGGCGGGCCTGTCCCGAATCGCCGACCTGCCCGAAGGCATCGAGGTCACCGCTCTCGCGACGGCCCTGAACGAGCAGGACTGGTCTGAGCGCCTCGACCCGGCGGGATGGTCGCCGTTCCCCGACGCCTCTCGCAACCCCGGTCCAATGCAGGGAATGTTGCACGATCGGGCGTTTGACGCGCTGAATACCGCGTTTCTGCAAGACGGAATCGTGCTCCGGGTCCGCCGTGGCGTGACCTTGAAGGCGCCGATTCATGTGCTGCTGATCACGGTTGGGGAGTCCGCTCCTGTGGCCAGCCACCCTCGCCTGATCATCGATGTGGAGCGCACGGCGCAGGTCACGGTGGTCGAGCGACACTTGGCGACGGGCTCAGAGCCGACGTTGGCCAACACGATCACCGATGCCCACCTCGCCGACGGCGCCCAGCTCACCCACCACCTGTGGCGTCTGGGCTCCAACGCCGCGCACCACGTGGGACATGTGCGGGTCGAGGTCGGTCGCGACGCTCGATACGTGAGTCACACCGCCTGGCTTGGCGCCGGCTTCAGTCGCAACGACCTGGACGTTCGGTTTGTCGCCCCCGGCGGGGAGGCCCTGTGCACTGGCGTCATCGTCGGCACCGAGTCCGAGCACATCGACAACCACACCTGGATGCGGCACGAGGCGCCTCAGTGCACCAGCCGCGAGGCCTATAAGGGTGTCTATGGCGGCAAGAGTCGTGGCGTCTTCAATGGCATGGTCTACATCGCTCCAGATGCCCAGCAGACCGACGCCGGCTTGTCGAACCAGAACTTGCTGCTCTCCGACCGCGCCCAGGTGCAGACCAAGCCCGAGCTTCAGATCCACGCCGATGATGTAAAGGCCGCCCACGGCTGCACCATCGGCCAGCTCGACCTGGGGGCCCTCACCTATCTGCGAACGCGAGGCATTCGTGAGGCCAAGGCTCGCCGGATGCTGACCGAGGGCTTTGTCCTGGACCTGCTCCAGGAGATCTCCGACGAGACCCTGCGGGACGAGACCACCCGGCTGGTCCGAGACCGGTTGGCGCGGGTGGCCACATGAGTTCCGCCGCCGCGACCCAATCCAGGATCGACGTTCGAAGCGCATTTCCAGCACTGAACCAAGAAGTGAACGGAAAGCGTCTGGTCTATCTGGACAATGCGGCGTCGTCTCAAGTCTGCGCGGCGTCCATCGAGGCCGTCGATCACTTCTATCGGTTCGACCGGGCCAATGTGCATCGCGGTGAGCACACCCTGGGCCAGCGCGCCACCACGGCCATGGAGCGCGCTCGGGTTCAGATGCAGGCCTTCTTGAACGCGGCCTACGTCGACGAAGTGGTCTTTACGAGCGGCACAACCGAGGCGCTCAACCTGCTTGCGGGCACCTTTGGCGTCGGCCTCTCGGCGGGCGACGAGGTGTTGATCACCCACATGGAGCACCACTCCAACATCGTGCCGTGGCAGCTCTTGGCCCAGCGCTCGGGCATCGTGCTCAAGGTGGCTCCGGTCACCGACAGCGGTGAGCTCGACATGGACGCCTTTGTGGCGTTGCTCGGGCCGCGCACCAAGCTCGTGAGCGTGGTGCATGTGAGCAATGCGCTGGGCACCATCAACCCGGTGGAAGAGATCGTGCGAGCGGCTCATGCGCGTGGCATCCCGGTCATGCTCGACGGCGCTCAGGCCGCCCCTCATCTGTGCGTCGATGTGCAGGCGTTGGACGCGGATTTCTACTGCCTCTCCGGGCACAAGCTGTTCGGGCCCAACGGCATTGGCGTCCTGTATGGCAAGCGAGACCGGCTGCGGGCGCTGCCACCGTGGAAGGGCGGCGGCGACATGATCGAGTCGGTTTCCTTCGAGGGGACGACGTTCGCCGAACCGCCCGCGCGGTTCGAAGCAGGCACCCCGAACGTGGCGGGCATCGTGGGGCTGGGTGCGGCGGCGCATTGGTTAATGACGCAGGATCGAAAGGCGCTATTCGCGATGGAGCACGAACTGACGTTGGCGGCCACCGAGGCTCTATCGCAGATTTCCGGCCTTCGTTTGATCGGAACCGCGTCCAAGAAAGTGGGCGTGTGCAGCTTTGTGATGGATGGAGTGCCGGGCTCAGATGTGGGCTTTATCCTGGATAAGTTTGGCGTAGCTGTGCGAACCGGGCACCACTGCACCGAGCCCCTGATGCGGCGGTTTGGCGTTCCCGGCACGATCCGCGCGAGCTTCGCCTTCTACAACACCACTGAAGACGTGGATACCCTCGCAAAGGGCCTGCACGCTGTTCAGCGAATGGTAGGTTGAGACCATGGGAATCCGTAGCACCATTGCCAAGACCATCAGCGGATGGGCCGGTCGAGCCTCGACCCGACTGCTGGGAGACGTGTCCCCGGCGCCGTTCGGAATGAGTGAGCGCACCGGCGCGTGGCCCGCGAACCGCATGGGCGGCGGCGAGGACATCGCCCACCCGCCTCACCCGGCCGAGCTCGCAGCGGCAGGGCAATATGTGCGTCCCGAGACCCTGGTGTCCGGCGACTGGGGAGACCAGAAGAAGGTTGAAGAGCCACCTAAGAAGGCGGAACCATCCAAGGTAGAAGCCCCCACGGGTAGCGTCGCTCAAGAGCCCTGGCTCCCGCCGCCCCGCCCCGCTGTGGTGCCTGCGACTCCGGCGCACGATGCGCCCCCAGAGGCGCCCGAGGAAGACACCGACGACGAGGGTCCCGCGCCTCCGGCGAAATCCTTCTCCGCCACGCCGGCCCCGGCCGAGCCGACCACCGAGGCCGTCGATACCGCCCCGGTGGACCCGCCGACCGCCGATGAGAAGACCGCGATCGAGACCGAGGTCGTGACGATGCTCAAGACCATCTTCGACCCGGAGATCCCGGTCGATATCTACGAGCTGGGGCTGATCTACGATGTGGACTTGGGCGCGGACCGCACGGTGGAGATCACCATGACCCTCACCTCGCCCAACTGTCCCGCGGCCCAGTCGCTGCCCGCGGAGGTGGAGCTGAAGTCCTCCTCGGTGCAAGGCGTTCGCCAGGCCATGGTCGACATTGTGTGGGAGCCCGCATGGGGCCCAGAGCGCATGAGCGAGGCCGCCCGGCTAGAGCTCAACATCGACTTCTAGGCGAGGCCGGATGGCCTGCGCCTAGTCGACGGCGATGCCACGGGGGAAGCGAACGGCCCGCGCTTCGCTGGGGATGCCTTCGAAGCCCAGTCGGTCGAAAGACACCACTCTCCAGTAGAGAACCGGGCTGTCGTAGGGCAGGAAGAGCTGTGTGGGGAGCCACACGTTGCGCCCGACCTCGGTGCGCCGAACCAGGCGAGTGAACTCGTCATCGGAGGCGAGCTCGACCCGGTAGCCGAGCGCTCGTTCGACGGGGGTCCACCCGAAGTCAGGGACAATGAGCTGGGCATCGGCCTCGGGGGCGACGGGCGTGCCCGGGGGCAGCAGCTCGACCAATTCGCCCGGTGCCTCACCCTTGGGCGTGCGCACGCCGAACCCTTGTGGCACCTCTTTCTCCGCCCCTTCTGCGAGGACGGCAACGGCGCCGGAAACGGCTTCAGAGCGTGTAGATGCGTCTTCGACGGCGACGCGGAAGCCGCCGTCGGCGCCCGTGGTGAGGCCCGATGCGGTGCGGACCGCCACGTTGCCTCCAGCGGCGCTCTTGCGCACGGCGAGCGATCCCGACGTGAGGGACACGACGCTGCTGCGCTTGTCGGCGCGGGCGTGGTTGGCCTCGAGGGTCAAACAGGTCTTGGGCAGCAGGGTGACGTCGTCCTCGTCGGCGCAGTTCGGCACGCTGGTCAGCCGAATGGTCGCGAAGCTATCTTCGCCGGTGCAGACGCGGGTGCCGACCATCAGGAAGGTGCCTTCAGCGAGGTTGCCTCGGTTGCCGCCAGGCGGTGTGACGGTGCCGGTGCCGACCAGGGCCAGAACCTGCCCTGGCTGTTGGAGCCCGCCTAGGTCGGGCAAGTTGATGACGGTGCCGGCGGTCGGCTGAGCGTCATCGGCGAGCCCGTTGAGGCTGCGGAGCTCGGCGGCCGCGCCGGGCTTGCCGACGCTGGATGCGATGGACTCGATGGTCTCTCCTTTGCGAACCACGTGCTGTTCGGCGGCCGAGGCGGACAGCATCAGAGCGAGAAGCGCGATCATCGCTCACCTCGGGGCACGGGCATAATGTAGACGGCTCGTTGTTCGGCCGAGCTCAAACCTGGGCGAGGCGGAGCGGGGTCTAGAATCACGATATCTTCAGATGGAACGCCCGCTTCTTTGAGAAGTGCTACGACGGCTGCGGCCCGACGTCGGGCCAAGGCGAGGTTGCTACTCAGGCGCCCTTCCGGCGAATAGGAACCCGCGACTTGTAGTTGGTAGGCCCCCCGATTGTTGGCCAGTGCTTGGGCGGATGCGCGGTCGGTGGCGTTGACCGTGGCGGACCCACTCGCGAACTGCACCGACACCTCGGCGGCGGTGGCTGCTCGGAGCCACAGAACATAGCCATCGGCGATTGCGGCTTCGAAGGTTTGTTCTCGTCCGCCACCGGCGATGGTGACTTCGGCGACGCCCTCGGCAGCGGCCATGCGGGCCACGCCATCCTCACCCAAGGTGGTGTCGGGCACGGGGGTGCCGTCCTGACGTTTCAGGCGAACGACGTCGCCGGGGGAGCCCACCACCATGAGCCACCCCTGTGCGGTGGGCTCGTCGGCGTCTGGATCGGTGGTGCCGGGGTCGCCGCCGGCCGTTCCGGCCGTTCCAGCCGTTCCAGCCGGTCCAGCGCCACCGGCTCCCGTCGGGATGACCGCTCCGACGCCATAGGCGGGCGACCAGCCATATCCAGGGTCTTCGTCGACCCAATCACAGGTCTCGGGGTCCCACCACGGTCCTTCCACCTTGGGGGGCGGCTGAGGAGGGGGCTCGACGGGCGGAGGTGGAGGCGGTGCGGGGGTGTCTTTGATCAGGCGCCACGCCATGCCCACGTTCAGGCCCGCGACCCAGTTGCCGCTCACGTCGGTCGTGAGCCGTGCCCCGACACGGGGGTTCCGCCGTAGACTTCCTGGAAGGTCCAGGTCGATGCCCGCCGCGAGCGTGGGACCCAGCGGGTCGGCCACTTCGAGGCCGGCACCCACGACGAACGAGGGTCTCCACGCCTTGGCGCGGTCGGCGTCGAGGAGGTGGACCCGCAAGGCGGGCCAGACCAATAGACGAGGTTTGTTGGGAATATATTGCCCATCAAGGCGGAGCTCGAACAGCACGGGTTTCGTGCCGCCGCCGATGCCGCCACCGAGACCGGCGCCCAGCTGTTCATTGGTGATGTCGTACAGCCCACTGCCGTGTGCATCAAAGCGAACCGGTGACGTGTGAGTAGACGTCGAGTCCTGGGCGACGGAGAGCGCTGTGAGGAGGACGATGATCACTGGTTAGCCGGAGAGAGTGTGAACGGCAGTATGACATTTTGATACCGGCCGGTGAAGTTGCCCTGGAGTCGCCCGCCCTTTCGGGTGGCTCGGTAGGAGCCCGAGTCTCGTTCGTCCACCGCGTCTTGCAGGGCAAGCACGCCAGAGTTCGGATTCCACGTGCCAGTGACCGGGGTGCGAATCGCGTTTCCTTGAAAGCTCACAACCACCACGCCCCGAAGGTCGCTGGGGTCGCCGGAGAGCTGTAGCTCCATGGGGTTTCCGTCGAAGGCTCCGGTCCACCCACCCATGATGGGCGGTGCGGGGGCTTGTGGAACCACGTAGTGTTCCGTGCGGTTTGCCGTGGGACCGGGCATGGAGGGATCCGCAAAGCCGTCGACGGGGCCGTCGAGCGCCGCGTCGAGGTCCGGGGCGGCCCGCACGTAGGTCGGCGGCGGGGCCGTCAAGAAGTAGGCGAGGGCGCAGAGGGCGGCCACCACGAGGACGAGGGCGAGCACAATGGCCCATAGTCCGCGTTTTTCCTCGGGGAACATGGTGGGCGTAAGCGTGGGTGCCGCGGCGCTCGCGGCCTGTACTGAGCGGCTTGTGGCGTAGCTGGCCGTGCCGGTGCCCGTCAGTCCGCCGGTCTCCAACTGCATGGTGTTGGCCGGAGGGGGGAACCGAGCGGGGTCGAGCTCGTCGCGCAGCAGCACGGGTGGAGGCGCGAAGTCCCGCAGGCGATTGGCGAGTTCCGCCGCATCTTGGGGTCGGTCTGTGGGCTCGATCGAAGTGGCCCATTGGATGATTTCTACCAGCTCCCTGGGCAGGCCCGCCCAGCGGACGCTCGTGTCGAGCTCGTCGAAGAGGTCGACGGGGTTCTTGGCCGTGAGCAGCCAGTAGAGCGTGGCGCCGACGGCGTAGATGTCCGCGGTGGGACCGACCCGCTTGGCATCTAGGCGCTGTTCGGGTGGCATGAAGGCGAAGGAGCCCATGGCGACGCCGGTGCGGGTGCGTCGGTCACCCTCTTCGATGAGGGCGATGCCAAAGTCGGCCAGGACCGCTCGGCCATCCTCAGCCACCAAGATGTTTTGGGGCTTCACGTCCCGGTGCACGATGCCCTTTCCATGGGCGACGGCGAGAGCGGCCAGCACCTCAAGGCAGATCGTGAGGGCGTGTCCGGGTTGCAGGGGGCCGGACTTCCGGACTTGGTCGGAGATCGCGCCACCGGGCACGTAGTCCATCACCAAGAACGGACGCCGCTCTGCGATCCCAATGTCCACAACCCGGAGGATGTGCGGGTGGTTGAGTCGAGCCAACACCTTGGCCTCGGCCCGTAAGCGCCGGCGGATGGTGGACCTCTCCGACGCGCTGGCGGTCAGGATCTTGACGGCGCGCCAGACGTCGAGGTCTGTGTCTTTGGCCAACCACACCGAAGCTGCACCGCCAACTCCGAGTTCTCTCTCGAGCTCGTAGCGGCCGCCGGCCAGTGTTTTTGGAACGGTATCGGTGTCTGTCATCGGGTCGGACCCTAGCCCCAAAATGGCTTGCAGGACCCTGTCTCCGGGCTCACTCGATAATGACGTCTTTCACTCGAATACGTAGGGCGCGCCTGCGCTTTTCGATGAACCATGGATCGAAGCCGCTCTTCTTAAGCTCCTTGCGGAGTCGGTGGGTGAGCACGTGAAGGGCGTTGGCATCCGATGTGCCTTTGCGGCCCCAAATGCCCACGCTCACGTCGGAGTCTGAACACCAGCCGCGATCGATTCGCGACTTGCCGGCCTTGCGGTCTTCGAGCCATTGGCGGCCCAGAACGAAGAGCAAGATCGCCCGGTTCTCAGCGTCGACGCGGTGGGTGAGGTCGTTTCGCTGATCGATGAGCACGGCCTCGGGGCCGCTGACGCCGTCGAGCGTCACCTTGAGCTGGTACGGGTAGCGAGAGGGCTCGGCTTCGATGGTGGCCGTGTAGGTCGGGGCCACCGCCAGGAGGCGGAGCACTCGACCGGCGACCGCGAACGTGCTGCCGGCCGCGAGCGGCTTCTCTTCGCCATCCTCGCCGCCCAAGAAGCACTCGCCATCAGGGTAGACGATGAGCGTGGCGGCTTGGTCGGGCGCGCCCTCGATGGGGAGATGGTCGTCATCACCGCCGCCGATGCGGAACCGGTCTGAGCGCACGGGGAAGCGCACCATAGATGTCTGGTCTTCGACGAGAAGCGCCTGGGGAGGACCTTCAAATGCCCCTTCACCGTGAACGCGAAGCTCCATATCCGGGCCGAGGCGAATGCTATCGCCGGGGCTGACGGGGCTGGCACCTTGCACGCGATTATCGTTGACAACCGTTCCGCTTCGGCTTCCCACGTCCTTCACCCACACCTGTCCTCCTTCCATCCAGGCCGACGCGTGATTCGAAGAGACGGTTTGCTCCGGAATCACGAGGTCGTTCTCCGGGCCTCTGCCGATGTAGAGGGGTGTCTCAGCGAGGGGAATGACATGGAGAATCACTCCCTCGCGGACTACTTGCAGCTCCATGGGTCTCCTCGTGCCGCCGTGACGCGATCTTCGTGGAGTGGAAGTCTACCGGATCGGGACTCGACGAAAGCTCACGCTCAACAAGTCGCCGGTACTCTCGATGTGCGCAGACCCCTTCAGGCGGTCGCCATCGAGTTGTAGTTTCCAGGCTCCGCCTGTTGTTTCTTGGCCTTGGACGGTTATTGTAGCCGTGTTGCTTGATGGGGCGAATCGGCCCGTGACCGTTGCGACGGACCCCGACACATCCAGCGAGCCCCTCAGGCGACTGGGGCCTCCCCGGAGGCGCAAGCGCGCGACCTGTCCTTCGAACACGCCGCGCCAGGTTCCATGAATGGGCAAGGTCGTGGCGTCGTCGGCCGGCGGTTCAGGCTCGGTCGCCGCGGGCGGGTCCGCGGGCGGGTCCGCGGGTGGCGGCGTGGGTCGCACCGCCGGAGTCTCTGTTGGGGCTTTGGGAGGCGTGGGTTGGGTTGTGGCGCCGTTCGATGGGGCCTGCAGCTCTGGGGCGAGTCGGCCGGGCTCGTCTACAGGAGCGTCCTCCACGGGCTCAGCGTTCAAGGTGATGGTCTGGGCCGTCGGGATGACTCCGGGCACCAAGAGCACGCCGACCAGGAGCACACTCAAAACGACGAGGGCTCCGGCCACCCACCAGGGCCAACGCGGACTCGGGGGGCTGGGCGCCTCTCCGGCGGCCAGGGTTCGGTCGGACCCGGTGTCTTGGAGTGGGGAGCCGTCTGCGCCCATCGGACCCGTCTTCAGGGCGGTGGTGGACGCTGTGCCGACCAGAAGCTTTAGGGCAGCCCCAAATTCATCGGCCGTTTGATAGCGATCGACCGGCTTCTTGGAGCAGGCGCGGCGGAGCACCGGCAGGAGGTCTTCGGGCACGTCTTCCCAACGAGGCGACGAGTCGGGGGCCAAGAAGAGGTCGACCGGCGATGCGCAGGTCACCAAGTTGTAGAGCAGGGCCCCCGTTGCGTAGACGTCGGCGGTCGCGTCAACATCATGAGCGTCGAGTCGTTGCTCCGGGGCCATGTAGGACATGGAGCCCATGGCCACGCCCGTGCTGGTGAGCGTCAGGGCGCGCTCGTCGAGCCGTGCGATCCCCCAGTCGGCGAGCATCGGCTTGCCTTCTTCGCTAATAAGTACGTTGTGCGGCTTAATATCGCGGTGCACCACCCCCATGTCATGGGCGGCTTGGGCGGCCTCGAGGACCGCGATGACCACGTCGATCGCATGCTTCGGACTCAGCGGGCCATCGTCCAGTTGGTCCCGCAAGCTGCCGCCCCGAGCCAGCTCCATCACCACCCACTGCCACCCAGCCTCTTGGCCCATCTCGAAGACGGGAAGCACGTGATCATGTTTGAGGCGAGCCATGACCCGCGCTTCGTCTTCGAGCCGCTGCATCCCTTCGGCGTGGCGCTGGGAGTTGGTCATGCGCCGAAGTTTGATGGCGCGTTCGACGCCAAGTTCCCTGTCCCAGCACAAATGTACCGTAGCTGCGCCTCCCTCACCGAGTGGCTGGAGCACCGCATAGCGGCCTCGTCCCAGCTCGAAAAGTGGCGTAGCAGTTGAGGAATCGACTTGCACTGGAACGGATGCCTTGGGTGTGTGCGACAGAGGGGTGTAAGACACGGGACACCGGGGGGTCGGGGTCCGCCTGACTCCGCCCGGCCAGTTTAGCGACAGCTGCGGCCCCCGTGTATCGGGGGCGCCCAAGCCCCGGAGGAAACACAATGTGGATCATGCTCTTGAGTCTCTTTTCGTTTGGACAGGACGATGCCTTGTCGACCACCGTCAAGGAGCCTGCGGAAGTCGAAAAGCCCGAGTCGAGTATGTCGGCGCAGATCGGTGGCGCCCTCGCGTCCGGCAACACCTCTGCCTACAACGCTAGCCTGGGCATCAACGCGTCCCACAAGTGGACCAAGAACAAGCTGTCGACCTCCGCCGGAGCGCTCTTCGGACAGAGCGTCGCGGATGCAGATGGGGATGGCATTTTGTCGGAGGCCGAGCGCGACTCGGGCTACGTGACCAACCAACAACAAGCCACTTGGGATGGGCGGTACGACCGCTTCTTGGGTGAGAAGAACAGCTTGTACTTCCTCGCGGGCGTTCTGGTGGACCCCTTCGCTGGCTTCGCCAGTCGTTCTCACGAGCAGATCGGGTACAGCCGGACGTTCATCAAGACGGACGAGACCAACTTGGTCGGTGAAATCGGCTTTGACTGGGCGCAAGAGAACTACGTGGCCGGCACGGACCCAGGGTACAACGACGTGTTCGCCGCCCGCCTAATGGTGGGCTTCAAGCATGTTTTCAACGAGGCTGTGAGCTTCGAGAACACCGCTGAAGTCTACCCCAACGTCTTGGTCATCGAAGATGTTCGTGTGCTGAACACCGCGTCTTTGGGCGCCAAGCTCTCCGACAAGCTCGGCTTTAAGACCGGGTATAACCTACGTTTTGACAACCAGCCGGTCGAGGGGTTCCGCAAGGCGGACCACGCTCTGACCGCCAGCCTTGTCATCTCCATTCTCTAATCTTGAGGTTCCTAATGATTCCCTTCGCGCAAGACGTGACGCCACAAGTCACCGATCCAGCCACCATTGCCGACGCGGCCTCCACGGCTGCCAGTGCGGCCGACACCCTGACCTGGGCCATCGAGATGGTCACCACCTACGCCTTCCCCGTACTGGGCGCCTTGGTGATTCTGGTCATCGGCTGGATCGTGTCGGGTTGGGTCGGAGGCTTGGTCGTCAAGGCTTGCACTCGCGCCAAGCTCGACCTGGCCCTGTCCAAGTTCCTGGGCCAGATGGCCAAGTACGCCGTCCTGGTCATGACGCTCATCGCCTGTCTTCAGACGGTTGGCATCCAGACCACCAGCTTCGTCGCCGTGTTGGCGTCGGTCGGCTTCGCCATCGGCTTGGCCTTGCAAGGCACGCTCGGTCACTTCTCCAGCGGCGTGATGATCTTGGTCTTCCGTCCCTTCACCATCGGTGAGAAGGTCGACGCTGGCGGTCACACGGGCGTGGTCCAAGAGATCGGCCTGTTCGCCACGGTGATGCTCACCCCCGAGAACAAGAAGATCATCGTTCCGAATGGCTCGATCACTAGCGCCAGCATCACCAACTACTCTGCGGAAGGCACACTGCGCGCCGACGTGGGCGTGGGCGTGGCGTACGGAACGGACCTGAAGCGGGTCGAAGAGATCTGCATCGCCGCTGCCAAGAGCGTGCCTGAAGTGCTCGACGAGCCCGGTGTGGGCTTTGCCTTCACCGAGATGGCGGCCAGCAGCATCAACTTCAACTTGATGCCCTGGTGCAACACGGCCGACTACCTGACCGTTCTTCACAAGGTGCGCTCTGAAGTCTACAACCGCCTGAACGCCGAGGGAATCGAGATTCCATTCGACCAGGTTGTCATGCACCAAGCCCCCACCGACGCGTAGGCTTCGGCTTTCGAGTTCGAACATCCCCCCATGCCCGGCCCCGTGGCCGGGCTTTCTTCTAGGAGTATCCATGTCAACGAAGCTTGAAACGATCGAAGGAATTGGCCCGGCCACCGCAGACAAGTTCCGTGCTGCAGACGTCGACACGGTCGAAGAGCTGCTGCAGAACGGCGCGTCGTCGTCGGGCCGCAATGCTCTTGCCAAAGCCACCGGGCTGACGGCCTCTCGGATCCTGACCTTGGTGAATATGGCGGACCTGATGCGCATCAAGGGCGTCGGCGGCGAGTACGCCGAGCTCATGCAGGCGTCTGGCGTCGATACCGTCAAGGAATTGCGCAATCGTAACGCCGAGAATCTGGCTGCCAAGATGGCCGAAGTCAACGCCGAGAAGGAGCTCACCCGTCGGGTGCCCAGCGCCTCGGTGGTGTCGGGTTGGGTCGACGAAGCCAAGACGCTCGACCCCGTCGTGACGCACTGAGTCGGCGCGTCTAGGGTGGTTTAAGGGTCTGCCGTCTCTTCGGAGTCGGCGGTCCACCCGAGCCACCCTCCCGCCAGGTTGTGCAGGCGCTCGGCCGGCACGCCCCCGTCTACGAGGACGCGGGCTGCCGCTGCCGAGCGACCGCCGCTTTGGCAGTACACAAGGATCGGTCCCTCGCCCGGAAACGTAGCGAGGTGTTGTGCGATCTGGTCGTGCGCAATGAGCGTGGAGGTGTGCGGTAGGCCGCCTTGAGCCGCTTCTTCGGGACGCCGTACATCGACGATCCACGGCCGCCATCCGTTGTGGAGTCGATGGCGCACGTCGGCTGCGGACAGGTCGGTCCAGGGGGGGGCGGCGCACATGGTGGTGACCGCTTGGAGGTCCGACACGGGTGGCCGCTGCGGGTCCCTGACGAGTTGCAGCTCATCGAACCGCGCTGCCAGGGCATCGTAGAGCGTCAAACGCCCGGAGAGCACATCATCCCGGCCCAGGAGCAGCTTGATCACCTCGGTTGCTTGGAGCGTGCCGATGATGCCCGGCAACACGCCCAGAACACCGGCGGCCGCGCAGTTGGGCGCGAACTCGGGTGCGGGGGGGGTCGGGAACAGGTCCCGATAGGTGGGGCCTCCGCGGTGATTGAACACGGAGACCTGGCCTTCGAACCGTTGAATGGCGCCGTACACCAGGGGCTTGCCCAGGAGTTCGCACGCGTCGTTGATCAGGTAGCGCGAGGCAAAGTTGTCGGTGCCGTCCACCACGACATCGTAGGGGGCCAACAGGTCCAGCGCATTGTCTGGTGTGAGGCGGATCGGGTGAGGCACCACCTCCACATGCGGGTTCAGTGCGCGCAGGCGCTGGGCGGCACTCTGGGCCTTGGGGGACCCCACTGCGGCGGTGTCGTGCAGCACTTGGCGTTGCAGGTTCGACGCCTCGACCCGGTCGTCATCCACAACGGCGATGCGGCCGACGCCCGCGGCGGCCAGATAGAGCAGGCAGGGCGAGCCGAGGCCTCCTGCGCCGATGACGATCACCGAGCCGTCGCGCAGGCGGGTCTGGCCGACCTCGCCGACCTCGGCCAGGGTCAAGTGACGGGCGTACCTAGCTTTTTGATTGGGAGAAAGAGGCTTATGCGGCGGCACAGAGATCCTCGATCGGACCCAGAACCCGCTCTGCGGCTCGCCGGATGACCTGGGCGTCGACGTGGTCGAAAATCGCCTGTCGCTCAGCGGGGCGGAGCGAGCCGATCCGGTGGGCGTGAGCCGATCGGTCGGCGCGCTGGGTCGGCGAGACGGGTCGGGCCAGGTGCGCGCGCACGATCTCTTTCGCCTCGTCGCGAAGCTCTGGATGCTGCTCGATCAACCAGCTCACCGTGCGCCAAGCCAGGCTCGCGTGCCGCGCTTCGTCGATCGCAACATCGCGCAAGTGGTGGGCCAGCGCCGGGTGTGTGCACCGCTCCGCCGACTCTTTGACCTCCGCGGCGCTCAGGGTCTCGTTGATGCACCCCTCGAGGATCGTCGCTCTCAAGATCTGGCGGGCCTCGGTGCGAATTTGCAGATCATCGAGGCGTAGTGGACCGGGGGTGATCGCTGTGCCCGACGCCTCAGAAAGTAGGGAAAAGGCAAGTTTTGAGTGACGGACTTCGTCGGCCTGGGCACGCACCGCATCGGTCACAAGGTCGGCGGGGGCACCCAAGGCACACAGCTCTAGCACCACTCGGGCAAATGACGCGATCGAGGCATGTTCTGCCAGTGCGACGTTGCGCCAGTGTGTGGCGGCGGCTCCGGCTTGCTCGGGGGAGAGGTCTCCAAGGATCTGGGTTTGGCCACTCCAGCCTGCCCCTTCCTGCAAGGCGGCCGTTCTGGCGCCCGCATCTGTCGATAAGGGGCGCCCTTCGCACATGACCTCGACTTGGGCAGCGAAACAGCAAGGGGTGTCGTCGAGTTGGACTGGACCGCAAACGTCGCTAATGTCGTACCAGCAAAAGTCAGGGTCTTCCGGCGATCCCACTCGTTCGCGAACGGCGAACAGCGCGCTTTCACCGGTTGGACATGTATCCGCATCATCGATGTCCAGGCAGATCTGGTAGCGGTCCGGTCCGCTGTACGACCCGTTGCCTCTGAGGATGGGTAGGTCCCAAGCACCGCATTCGTCGGGCGGGTCCGTGTGGGGTGCGGCCGTGTCGGTCGGGATGCCTGTGACTTCACCGATGACGGGCGCGCAGCCGACCAGGCCCGAGAGGACTGCGGTCTGCAACCAAGCTGCCGTGTTCATGTGTGCTCCGAGTGCCCTAGGTGTCATGCCCTCGGAAACCGTGTGGCGCAACCGCTAGGTGGTGAGCCTCGCGCTTCGCCTCACCGCGGCTGTGGCCTGCGCGGCCTCGAGCAGCTTCAGCTCATCTAGCGCTTGCCAGGCAAGCAGTAGTGCGTCGTTGTCGCTTAACTTCGGAAGCGTAGGACCGTTCGCTGGCGCGTCGGGACGGTCCTGCGCCCCACTTTGGGGGGGCAAGTTCATTGGGGGGCTCCAGGTTGAGGTCCGGGGGGGGATGGGGGTGACCTCACAAGATCGAACGGATCCCAGCACTCGATACCTTAGGGTTAGTGGCCATCGGCCGACAGATCGGGCACTCTATCTGGACTGCACTGGAAGTTGAATGCGCCCTTTTCTTGCCGCACTTGCGATCGTTGGCATGGCTTGTAACGAGCCTACGGTGCGCTCCAATGATGACGGGGATTCTCCGCTAGACTCTGACGATCCGACGGGTGGCGTGAGTCGAGACGGAGAGTTTTGCAATGGCGTGGATGATGACGCCGATGGCCTGGTCGATGAAGGGTGGCCCGATTCGGACGGAGATGGACTCGCCGATTGTATGGAGCGGGACTGCACAGTTGAGGTGGCGGAACGCGAGAGCATCGGCATCGATCCGGATTGCGTCCGTGAGCCCTGGGAGCCGCCGGCCCAGCCTTGGGATGTTCGGGTGGAGTGGCACGTGGAGACGGGCGGTCGAGGCGTGGTCACCACGCCGATGGTTGGCAACCTGACCGATGACAACAAGGATGGTCTGGTCGATGACCGCGACGTTCCCGAGATCGTGTTTACGACCCTGTCGTCCAATGAGCTGTTCGTGCTGTCGGGAGACACGGGAGCGCTGCGGTGGTCGAAGCCGAACATGGTCGGCGAAGCCGGCACCGCCATCGCCGATGTGGACAGCGATGGGGACAATGAAGTGGTCTCTGTCGGCCGCGACAACTCAGGCATGATCGTGATCGTGTGGGAGGCCGATGGCAGCATGGCCTGGCAGGCGCGCTTGGCAAGCACCAGCCCGATCTACTCCATGGTCGCTGTGGCCGACCTCGAAGGCGACGGCACGGTCGAGGTCATCGTCGACAAGACCATCTACAATGGCAAGACCGGCGAGGTCATCGTCGAACTCGATGTGGCTCAATACGAAGATGTGCCGCTTCGAACACCCATTGTTGGAGATGTAGATCAGGACGGCGAGCAAGAGATCATGATTGCGGCGGACCGCTTCGATCCCCGTGGCGGGCTGGAGTACCGACACCCCACGGCCCAGTTCTATCGGTCGACCCACAACGCCATCGCCAACGTCGACGATGACGCCGATGGCGAAATCCTCATGGGCTACGCCAACGTCTTCGAGACCATCAACCCCGATGGTGAGTCTCTGTTCAAAGTGCCGCTGCTCGGAAGCAATGCGGGTCCGCCTTGTGTCGCTGACTTCGACGGTGATGGCGAGGTCGAGGTCGGCCTAGGCGTCGGCGAGTCGGTCGCTGTGTTTGAGTTGGACGGGGCGCTCGTCTGGCAACACCCGAGCTACGACGCGACCATCGCTCACGCCGGTTGTTCTGGGTACGACTTCGACGGCGATGGCGCCTATGAGCTGCTCCACGCGGACCAGCACACCTTCTACATCTTCGACGGGGCCACGGGCGAGGTGCGCTACCAAGACGCCCGCCACACCTCCACCACGCACTTTGAGTACCCGGTCGTCGCCGATGTCGACAATGATGGGCATGCCGAGATTGTGCTTGCATCTAACACTTCTGATGACCGCCCAGGGTGGGCTGGCATCACGGTGTTCGGCCATGCGGGCTCGGGTTGGGCTCGGTCCGGAGCCACGTGGGGCGTGCACGATTTCGCCGTCACCAACATCGAAGGCGATGGCAGCGTGCCCCGTGTGCCAGTGCCTCCGTGGCTGGAGCACAACGTGTTCCGCGCCCGGCCGACGGTGGACTCTCCGGCCTTGGCCAATCTGCAGATCGAGATCACCGACGTGTGCGTAGGTACCTGCGAAGGCGGGCCGGTCAAAATCAGCTGGCAGGCCAGCAATGTGGGCGGGGCCCCGGTTCGCCCGGGCACTCGGGTCACGCTCTACGTATTGGACAAGTTCGAGAAGGAGCCTGTCGATGTGAGGCTGATTCCCGGCATTCCACCCGGAACAAGCTTGGCGGGCGAGGTCATCTTCTTGGAGCCTGATCAGCTCAAAGACGGCCTGCTGCTCACCGTAGATGACGATGGTGATGGAAAGGGGTGGGTCGAGGAGTGCCACGAAGACGACAACTTCGCGGCCGTCGAAGAGAGCATCTGTCCCTGATGACCCAGACGCACCAGCCAGCTGTTTTGCCCAAGCAGCCTCGGGTATTATCGGCGTGGTATGTGGCTTGTCATAGCAGTGAGCTCGGCGCCGAGCCCGTGTCGACGGTGATTTGGGAGCGGCCCCTGGTGGTCTGGCGGGGATCGTCGGGAGAGCTGGGCTGCCTGCTCGACCGATGTCCGCATCGCAACGTACCTCTGTCCGATGGCCGGGTGGTGGGGGACCGGATCCAGTGCGGCTACCATGGCTGGACCCTGGCGGCCGAAGGGCAGGTGACGGCGGTTCCTGGGCTGTCGCCGGGCTCGGCCCTGCCTGGAAAGTGTGCGACGTCCTACCCAATTCGGGAGTCCCAAGGCATGATTTGGGTGTGGCTCAACCCAGACGTCGAGCCCACGCATGAGCCCTTCTCCTTTCCCTACGCCGATGATGCGACCTATACGACGGTTCGACGCGAGCTCTTCGCCAAGGGATCGCTGCACCAGATGATCGAGAACGCGCTGGATGTACCGCACACCGCCTTTCTGCATGGGGGCTTGTTCCGCAATGATGGCGAACGCACGGGCATCGAGGTTCAGGTGCGGCGGTGGCACGATCGATGCGAGGCCGAGTACATCGGCGAAGCCCGACCCGACGGGTGGGCGGGCTGGTTGCTGTCGCCGTCGGGCGGGGATGTGACCCATTTCGACCGGTTCTATCTGCCTTCCATCATTGAGGTGGAGTATAGAATTGGCACCGAGAACCACATTGTGCTGTCGGCTGCGTGCACCCCGGTGTCGGACTTTGAGACCAAGATGCATGCGGTGGTCAGCCTAAAAACGCGCTTTCCCGGGTGGCTCGTCAAGCTCTTGGTCCAGCCGATAGCACTGCGGATCTTTGGCCAAGACGCGCGGATGCTCGATCTACAGACCGAGGCGATCCGTCGCTTCGGCAGCGAGCGCTTCACCAGCACTGAGATTGACCTGCTCGGTCCGCACATCATGGCGCTGTTAAAGCGGGCGGAGCGGGGCAAGGTGGTGGAGACCGATGCCGCACCGTTCGAGAAGACGGTGACGCTGATGGTCTAGGCGGCCTCGGCCTCGGCGAGGGTGTTCATCAAGGCGGACTCGAACCGGTCTCCCAAGTCTTCCACGGTCGACTCGTTGAGGCCAAGGCGGACACTGAGCGGTTGCGCCGCGATCCAGTCGGGATCGCGCAGTCGGCTGCCGTCGGGGAAGAGCAGGAGCTGGGCGAGTTGCAGCGTCGATGCGAGGGGGATGGCCACCTCCGACCAGGGGCGTTTTGCGAGGCTGCCCCGGTATTGTCGTTCAACGGCGCGGTGCAGGGACTCTGGCACGTTCAACCTGCGTAATACTCCGGCACCCACCTGGGCGTGATCGAATCCAAAGGCCTTTCGCTCAGCGCGCGCCAGCTGGGTCGAGCTAGCCGCCTCGGTCCACATCTTCGCATACCGGTCTTGGTAGACGCTGATGAGGCCAAGCTGGCCAATACTATGCGTGAGTCCTGCGGTATAGGCGAGGGCCGGGTCCACCTTACCGCTCGTGCGTGCCAGTAGGCGGCTCAGGATCGCTACATCGAAGGTTTTGGCCCACATATGGCTGGCGAGGGCACCGCCGGCCTTCTGAGTCGCGCCCTCCATCATCAGCTTGGTGAGCACCTCTTGAGTCGTCGCCATGCCTAGCCGTGTCAGAGCCCGCTGCGACGAGGCGACCGGGACTCTGCGGGAGTAGAAGCTTTGGTTGGCGAAGTCGACGATCTTGATCGTCAGAACCGGATCGATGTCGACCGCTTTGCGCATTCGTCGGATCTCGGGATCGGGGTCGGAAAGCAGAGCGAGCACGTGCGGGGCTGCGGGAGACAGCAGCCGACCCGCAGCGACCACCACATGGTCTAGAGGCGAGTTCATGGGTCCTCCGGGATCGGGCGGGGGATCGGCTCTGAACGGGTAAAGTTGAGGGCATGGACAGTCTGTAGCGAGTACGATGGGCCAACCTGGAGATGGGATGACGCTCTTCGACGATGTGGACGCACTTCTCAGCGATGCCCTCGTGGTGACAGCCCACGCCAAGCCCTTGGGTGGGGCGACCGCGATCCGCCCTGGCGATGACTTTGTCGCCACTCTCGGCGTCGAGAATCAGGGCCTAGGCGAGGAGGCCAGCACCGCGGCGCGCACGGCCTTCGTTGGCGTGGTTCTCCGCCTGCAAGCGACGCCATTCGCGGCTCCGCTCGTCGATGGGGAGCCGGTTCGGGAGTGGATGATCGAGCTGGGTGAGTTGATCTTTGGCGAGGCGTCGTCGCGCGACATTCGGTTCAGGGCGATGGGCGCTCTGGATGGCACGGAGCCCTTTGTTCGGGTGCAGGTTCGGGGTCAGCTCGATGTGCAGCGGTTCTTTACCTCTGAATCGACCCATCAGTTTGCGACGGATATTCGACGTGCACCCACCCACAATGCGGCGGCAGACACGCTGCTGGGAGATCTGGGGGGCGGTGTGCTGCCTCCAGGATTTCAGGTGGCGTGTTGGTCGTTCGAAGAGGAAGACCCAGAGGCCTTTGCGCAGATCGTGGACGATGAGCTTCGGTTCCGGCGGTTCGTGCGAGAGCGGGTGGCCGAGATCGCCGAGGGGCGCGGTCTCGCTGGCATCGCGGCCAGCCGAGGCGCCGCCATGGTCGAGGGCGCCTACATGGATGTGCACCCCACAGGAGGCACAGGTTCTTTGGCCTTTGCCCTATGGTTTGTGAGCTTCGATCAGGGCGAGGCCGTGTCGTTTGCGGCGGTGAGTTCCGCCATGCGCACCTACCTGGGTGACTTCGACACCTTCGAGGATCGAAGGGAGTTGCGCCTGTTCAAGGGCTTTGACAATGATGGTTTGCTCGCAACCGCCATGACCGTCATCGACCTCCCTGTGGTGGTGGACTACGGCGCCAATACGATCACCCTCTGGGCAGCTTCGCTCACGAGCTAGAGCTGAATGTACGGGCGCGCTATGTCAGGCGCCGAGCCGGAGAACCCATGTCGGACACGAGCGCGCCGTTCTACCCCAAAAGCCCCCTCGGGGAGCGGGTCGAAGGCATCCCCACCGGTCGAGATGTGGAGTGGGAGCCCCTGGTGGACTATCGCCGCAACGGGGTGAGCGAGAATACGGTGCATGGGGCGGTCGCTTGGTACAGCGGTGACCAGGCCATTCACAGCTTTGGCGGCAATGTCTTGTGCTATGGGCGCTCGATGATGAAGCCCTTCTACATCAAGCCCTTCGCCAAGGAACTGGGCGATGCGCTGACGTGGGAGCAAAAGGCCATCAGCGTGGCCAGTCACAACGGCACCGCCGAACACGTGGCCGCCGCTCAAGGCATCTTGGATTCCAGTGAATGGGGTCTGATGCAGACGCCCCTGGATATTCCTCTTGTGCAGTTTGGACGACAAGTTCGCCGTCCTCGCCGCTGGTTTAACAACAGCTCGGGCCACCACGCCGCCATCCTCAAAGGGTGCATTCTCAAGGGCTGGTCGACCGTCGGCTACACCTTGCCGACCCACCCCGTCTTCGAGCACTACAACCAGGTGGTTCGACAGGCTCTAGGCGCAGATTGGACCCCCAGACGAATCGCGCGAGACGGCGATGGGCTGCCCACTGTGGCCATGACCGTCGATGCGCTGGCTCGTTGCTATGCGTGGCTCGCCCTCCGCAAGAACGACGACTGGATCTGGGATTCTTACCGGGCGCACCACCCCCTTCGCATCCTGATTGATGCGGGTATGG
>JBGCER010000196.1:0-14783 GCA_045106515.1 Myxococcota bacterium | reverse complement strand
GGTGTCCATAGGCCCAATCGGGGTTCCGGCTTGCTCCATCTTGGCCCGAACCACAGCGGCAGCGCGGGCCTCCTCAACCCCAAACGGCAGCGCCAGCGTCGCGCCAACCAGAGAGTCGAGCTGGCGCCGGCGCCGGCGGCTGTGCTTTGACTTGGCGATCCCCGTTTCAAGTTCGAACAGCACGATCGCGGGCAACCCCACCTCTCCCGGAGATGTGGCCAGCAGGCGCTCTGCGACCCCGCCCATCCCCTTGAAAAAGTAGATGACCGTGTTCGTGTCCAACACAAACATCAAAACGCCTCGCGAGGCACATCCGACCCTAAAGGCCCCCGTAGCTGCTCAGCGGTGGGGAACTCATCATCGGCCCACGCGCCCGCAAGCGCCCGCACCTCCTCGGGCCACACCACAGCCGTCTTCTGCCGAATGAGACGGGCTAGCCAAGCGCTCATCGAAAGGCCGGAAGTCTTCGCTGAATCCCTCATTCTCGCTGCAGTTTCGTCGTCCAGGTATATCGTGACTTGTGCCATGGCGGCCTCCACATATATGTGCACGTATACGTAGCATTCGAACGAGGCAAGGCAGGCGAGTCAAACGCCACAAGCTACCTTCCCAAAGCACCCCCCGTTTCCCGAATCAACCGCGTGTAACGCTTGGTAAACGCTGCGCTTCGCTTGGTCTCCGCTTCGCTCCGACACATGACTGGCTGCGCTCGCCACGTCGTTTACCAGTGATGCACTACACGACAATGGCGGCTGGCACATGAACTTCGGCTTGCCGGTCATGCATCGCACCCATCACCTGGACGCACCACCATCTTCCCAGCCCGCGATATGCGGCTGCATCTCCAGGAGGATTCGATCGCCAAGTCGACCGCCCACCTTCTCCGCATGGAACTTCGCCACACGGGCCGCCCGCGCAGGATCGCCGGTGAGCGCGTGGTAGCGAGGTCTCGCTAGCAGGGTTTCGACCAGCAACGCGATGTTCTGCTCACCAAACCCCGGAGCACCCTCTGCGGCCAAAGACAAGGTTGCCTTGCCAGCGCTGCCCACCGCCGCCGCGTCCTTTGCGGACAACCCAATCCGAGCCAGTTGGTGTAGAGACTCGGGGTGGGACCGCATCGCGTGACGGCGCCATCCAGCCGCTAAGCCAAACCGGCGCGCGACCGGGTCATCCGTTCGGTCAAGTCGCCCAATGGCACTCTCTACAATGTGCTTCAGCACGTCATCGTAGGCGAGTAGCTCTGGCTGACAGCCACCCATGCCAACGGCCTGCTCCACACACTGAGTCGCTGCCGCCCGCGCCGTTCGCTCAGCTTCATCCGATATCTTGGGCAAGTCCGCGAACTCAACAGGCGCTGCCGACCAGTCATTGCGCCACTCGTACCTCATTTCCTCGGTCGACGGTCCGCCACTCGCTAGCGTCGGAGTCAACAGAGAAACGGCAAAAAGAAGGCGATGCATGAGTCCTCCGACATCTGGTGGGCCGGCAGGTTCGGCACGACTGATTCCCAGCAGCTCTACACGATTCTTCCACCTTCACAGCGTCGGTCGCTTTGCGGACGGCGTCGCGTCGTCGGATGCAACCTCCCACCGGCAATCCCTCGCAGCTCACGCCTGTTCAGCGACCGACGCACCGACATCACGTCGGCAAGAATCGCCCCAGCTCACGATGACAACATCCAAACGAACATCCTCGCGGCCGGCACTCACCCGCCGCCCACGCCGCCATCATCGTGTACCGCTTGGCAAACGCTACCCTCAACGCGTCGTTGGCCCATCATGCGGCGGCGGCGGCGGCGGCGGCGGCGTCGGCATGGCGGCTCCCCTCATCTCCGCTAAGCGATACGGAAAACGAGACCGCGCTTACCCTAGCCAGGCCCAGCTCAATTCAGCTCGAGAGTCGCCGAGGCTCACGGAGTCGCCCCATGCGCGAAAGCAGGCCAAGAATGACGCGAAGTACTGCTGCAGCAGAAACCAAGTTTGTATGTACGAAGGTGGGGGTTCGGACGCGAGTTCGTTCTGCGGGCGTCACGACGAGTAAGCGCCAGCGCTTGTCGCGCTGGCTCGAGGCGCCCTGCTAGCCACCTCCCCCACCCATTCCACGCCATAAACCGATACATATCCGCAAAATCTCAGATCAAACATTCAACATCTCAGGTACGTCTTCGTCGTCGCAAGGGCCCTGCAGAACCACATTGGAGGTGGAACCCAAACACCCATTGAATCGGAGAGCTCATGCGTCCCACGGCCCGCACCACCCTTCTGCTCGGCGCTACTTTGATTGGCGGCTGCGTGTTTGACTCGCTCCAGGGCGTGGCCTCGGTCGCACAGATCAGCAATCCGGTCCCCAGATTATTGGCGATCAGCGACAATAATATCGCGGTCGTGGTCGACCAAGTGGCCCTTCCCGGCCCCGGAAAACTCAAGAAAACGACGATCAAGGCGTTCAATACGGCGGGCACATTGCTCGCGAGCGAGACGCTGGCGGATCTGAGGAGGACGAGTCCAACGTACCGCCCCATGGCCTGCACGGACATCGTGGCGCTCGGCGACACCGCGCACACCGCTACAGGCCGGCGCCTCCATGACGTCATCGATCTGCGCTGCAGCGAAGGCACCGGGTATCAACTGCTAGTCCCGCGTTCGGCTGGTGGCACCATGAGCATCGACAGAGGGGGCGTCAGCCGACTCTCCTCGACGATGACGCGGGTCTACACCGACTTCTCGATGCCAAACTGGGACAACTATGGGTCGACCTCCGACGAACAAAAGTTGATGGGTGCGGGACTGTTCACCGCGGAGATCCCGCGCTCGCAGTCGAGCCACCGGTGCAACGGACGGCGCGCTCCGTTTTTGGCGTGGAGTAACGGGAGTCCAGGCACGTTCCGGCAGACTCCCATCGACCTGAGTGGCGACCTCGGATGCGACGTGGCTTCCCTGCGGATCTCCGTCGATGAGACCCGATCGGAGTGGGCGATTCTTGGCGACGACACCCTCGTCTTCATGAAGTGGAATCCGTACTCACCATCGACGCCGGCCGCGTTGGCCACGCCCACGATCACCGCCCGCGTGCCCGTCGGCACGGGCAGCAGAAACGCCAACGTGGATGTGGGCTACCGCCACGGCCAGGTGGCCATCGCACGCAACATCGCGATCGGAAGTGACCGGATTGTGCTGCTCGACCGCGCCTCTCTGACGGTGACCAACCACATTAACGTCAAGCGTGCGGTCGCGGTCGATATCCACGGGCCAGGCTCCAAAACCCCGCCCCACATGTGGTTCGTGGGCGAGGATAGCAGCGGCACCTATAGCCTTGGCCGCGCGGGCCTATTGCCCAATCCCTAGGCCGCATTTGCGCCCCTCTGGGCGCCGCCGCCTGCGCCTCCACGCTCGCTCCCTCTCGCCGCCGCCCCCTTGGGCTGGCGACGGGCAGAACCGAATCCCCTTTAGGTTTCCTCCCTATTGAAGGTCTCTATGGCTCGCTCACGTCGTCGTTCTACCGCACCCAAATCCGTACAAAAGGCCTCTCCAGCGCCATCACCGGCGCTGGCCGGGCCCGCTCCCACATTCGAGGAGGCCCCGGCATGTGAAGAGGTGGGACCAACGCTGGCCGGATTTGCCGCGCAACTCGGTCTGGATAGCCCGCCGCCGGTCGATGAGACCTCGGGCCGAGCCGGATCTATGGGCGCCGCCGCAGTCGCCCAGAACGGAGGCGTCGCTGTCAATCCCGACGTCATGGGGGCCGGTGCGGATCTGGCTCCGCTCATGGCCCATGAGGCCGTTCACCTGGCTCAAGCCAAGGTCGATGGCCCCGAAGCCGCCGAGGCGGATCTCGAGACTGAGGCCGATGAAGGAGCGGCTGCGCTCCTCCAGGGCAAACCCTTCCAACCCCAACACGCCACCAAGGGGCAGCGCCCACTGAAAAAGGGCCTCGCCGATTGGTTTTCGGAAGCGACGGCCGAGTGGTACTCCAAGTGGGAGGAAGAGCCCGAACGCCACGTCGACGCGTGGAAAGAGGGCCGACTGGACAAGACGTGGGAGCGCGAAGCCGAGACCCTACCGTCCACCGACCGAAGCACCGCGGTCACCCGGGACGGGATCCGGTCAGAGCGCGACACCTACGTGGGCACCAACGAGGTGGTCGAGGACGCGAACAACCCGTGGGCCGAGCCCAAGCGCCGCCAGGTGTCTGGGACCAAGCTGGAGCACGACGGGACGGTCGTTGAAGGCGGGAACGTCGACCCCGAAGCGAAGCCCAACAAGGCCGTGACAACCTCGGTTCATCACACGACCGACGACCAAGGCAATGAGCGATTCTCTACTCACGCGAATACGGTGGAACGCGGCCTCGACGGTGAGAATCGGCAGGTCCATTCTTCCAGTACCGACGAGACCCTGGACGTTCAGGCCACCCGAACCAAGGTCTTGGCGGCGATGGACCAGCGCCGGGCCCCCCTTGAAGCCCAGCATGAGCAGTTCCAAAACGCGCTGAACAAAACTCGAACCGATCTGGCCAGCACGCGAAAGGCCTTGGCCCGGATCGAGGCCAAGCCCGATGAAGCCCCCGGTCTGACCGAAGTCGCCGCCCACGGTTTCGAGTCCTCCGAAGCTCGGATCTCCCGTCTCAAACAACAGATTAGCCGTTATGAAGCCCACGAAGCGGAGCTGACCGAAGGGTTCAACGCCGCGACCGACGCCCTCTCGTCCCACGACGCCGATCGGGGTGGGGTCGGCGATGACCAAGAGTCCCTACACGCGGTCATCCAAAAGCATGGCTTGAAGGTTGAAAAGCAGTTTAAGAAGGTAGAGACGTCCAGCGGCAAAAGCACCTCCACGGACGCCGAAGCGATGACGCACACGACCCGCGACGGATTCTCCGCCACCACCGAGGACTCCGTCGACGACCCCAACGCGGTCCGCAGCCGCAAGCGGGAGCGCTTCTCAGGGACGGAGACCGTAGCCGATGCCAAGAACCTGACCCTCTCCCGCGGCCAGGTCAGCTCGGAGCGCGAGGAGATCGAACGCGAGGACTTCGCGGGAACGGACTCGACGCACACCATCGACAAGAGCACAACGACGCTGGACCTGAAGAACAAGTCCCTGGGCCACGAGGTATCTATCGACGAAAAGGGTCCGGGCAAGAAGGAGCGCAAGGAGAGCGTCAGCGGCGATGTCGCCTTCAAAGACGGCAAGCTTGTGGGCTCGGCGAAGACTTCCGAGCGGCATCGCTCCGAGTCGGGCGCGTTCAAAGAGAAGAGCAGCACCACCAGCGTCGACAAAGACGGCATCTCCCACAACGCGGAGTCGAGCGCCGGCCAAGAGGGCGACCACTTCAGCAACAAAACAAAGGTCAGCCGGAGCGGCGCGTTCAAGGTGGTCGTGAACACACTCCCCGGAGATCCGCCCACCTATTCGCTGACGACGACCATTTCACTCGGAGGTCGCCTGGGGGGGGAGGCCTCCGGGTCTCGGCGGGGCGAAGCCGGCCGAGAGAACAGCTTCACGGATGGCGATAAAGACGCTAAAGCTGGCTTGAACGCCAGTGGTGGCCTGTCCGCCAACTACACGCGGACCCGCACCCTCACGGCGGAGGAGGCCAAGTCCTACCTGGCCTCCGTCGATGCTGTCGATGCGGGTGGGGCCCCCAGCTCGAACCTGCCTGAGTTCGGCGCTTGGGCCAAGCTCAAGGCTGCGGCAGAGCAGAACGACTCCGGCGCAGAGCTCGCCTCGGCCGTCGGCAGCGCCGGCGGCTCCAAGGAGATGCGACCGGGGGAAAGCCTGAGCCTGGAGCTCGGCGCCGATGTGGAGGGCGGCGCGAACGCCTCTGTCGACGGCGTGGGGGCGACGGTTTCAGGCAAATTGGCCTGGAAACGCACCGTGTCGATCGCCCGAGGCGCCGGCGATGAGGTCGTCGTCACCGTCTCTCGGGTCGACGAGTCGGGCTCGACGGTCGGGGCCACCGCCTCGTCTGGACACGCCAGCGGCGGGGCCTCGCGAACGAGCGCCGCCTCAAAGGGAGAGGCCGTCAAGATCCGCCTGTCGACCAAGGATCCGTCCTATGACAGCAAGTTCGACGCCATCACCGGCGCAATGAGCCTCGGACAGGTTCGGGAGCTGAAGAAGCGATACCAAGCCGACTTGATCGCCTTCGAACGCACGAATTCGGAGTCATCCCAAGACCAGGGCAACGTCGATCTGCCTGGGGTTTCATTCAAGGTCGGAGACAAGAGCGCCTACCAAGACAAGGTGTCGGTCGACAAAGACGGAGGTGCCTCGGGCTCTTTCACCGGCAGCGCTGGGTCCAACGCCGATCTGGAGGTCGGTGGGTTGAAGGCCACGGGCTCAGAGCGCTCCACCTCCATCACCGCCGAGGTCGATGCGGGCGGAGACACCTCGGTCGACATCGAAAATAAGGAGGTCGAACGCTCCCTGACCGCCGTCGATCCCAAGCTGGAGGGCGACGTTGGTGACCTGGACAAGCTGGCGAAGCTCAAGACAGCGGTGCAGAAGGCTGAGACCCGACTGTCGGGGTACCGACTGTCCACGTCGGATCTGGACGCCCTGGTGGAACGGGCTGGAAACCGGGTTCTCTGGGAAAAATGCGCCAACTCAAGCGCGTACGGTGCATGGATGGGGCTCGCCTCGGGCCTGCGAAGCCCCAAAGCAGACCCCGAGTGGTCCCAGATCGACGCCGACCAGGCCCGGCGGCTCGCCCGCGCCAAGGCTCTGGCCAAGTTCGCCCAGGCGACGGGTCCGGATGGCGCCAAGTGCCTCGACAATGCGCTGCGTCACTGGGGGGAAGGTTCCTATTCGCTCGAACAAGAGGACCTGGGTGAAGGCTATGAATGGCCGCCATCCATCCAGGCGAAGAAGGCCACCTACACCCAGGCCCGCAAGGATGTGGATGGATTCCAGGCCCGCTTCGATGGTTGGCTCGACCTGCCCGACGGGCTCGCTCGCGAGATCGACGCCATGGAGTCGTTGAGCCACACGCTGACCGGTCTGCAACAGGCCATCGAGGGTGCCAATGACTACGCCGATCCCGCGCTTCGAGCCGAGCTCTTGCAAGCCCTGTCCACCGCCAGAAGCCGTCTTCGCAGCGACCACGCCGAGTTCGTAGACGGATGGCGCGTGGCCCACGGGCAAGAGCCGATGGGGACAGACCCCCTCATGCAGGGGGATGCGGAGCGTCGGATCGGCGAGCTGGAGCGGATGGTGCGGGGCCTCAAGGCCGACGAGACTCGGCTGCTCGACGAGGTCGAAGAGGAGCTGGACGCGCTGCTCTCCTTCTCCATCGACAAGAAGTTGTGCAGGAAAAACCTGGCCAAAGTCGACGGATCGTACGACCTATGGAAGTCCAAGATCGAAGAGCTTCGCACCCAATACGCGGCCCGCGGCGACCGGGCATCGACCGGGATCCTGCCCGCTCGCGGCGCACACGCCTCGTCATCGGTCCACGCGCCCACACCCGACGTGGCTCGGTTCAACCGGCTTCACCAGCAGCTCAACCACTTCGACGCCGAGGCCGCGTCCGACGCACCCGAGGGCAGCATGCTGGGGCGGGAGCGAGAGAGCTACGAGGAGAGAGCGCGCTCGTTGAACGACCTGTAGGCGCGAACTGCGGCGAGCTGCAGGGATCAGGGCGCCACGAACGTGAGCGACGAGCGGAGGGCGCGAGCCACCTAACGCCAATACATACGTTTGAAGCTACGCAAAGTGCGTCGACTCATCCCGCACCGCCGACCCACGAGCCTCCCCCACCTGACGAGGAGAGCCGCGTGCGCAATGAGCAACTTTTGCTGGCAGGCTCCTCCTGTTGCTGGCGAGCGTCGAGGGCTAGCCCGAAACGGGCCCCAAGATTCGACCGTCACCGGTCATCACCGCATCCCACCCTTTGCAACACCCGCTGGCCTTGGCTTCGCGAGCGGCTAGTGGATTCGTCCCCGCCACAACTCCGGAGTCCTACGTGCTCTCTTTTCTCTGGGTTCTCGCGGGCCTGTCGTCGAACGCGCTCGCCCAAACCGACGCGAGTTGGACCGACACCGACACCCACACCGCGCTGAACGAGATGGCCCCGCTCCGGATCAAGCTCCGCGAGACGATCTCCCAAGGGGAGTGGCGGGCCGGTCCTGCCAGGGTCTCCATCCAGCGGGGCCCGCACGGAACAAGCCCAGCCTACTGTCTCGAAGACCTGCTCAAGCCTGCAGTCGGCGCCGCCGCCAACGGCGCCACGCTCTCCGTGAAGCGCGGCACGCCCCTCCACAACCGACCGCTACACGACGACTCGGTAGAGGATCGATATCTTCGAACCCACTACCGGAGCACGGAATCCGCGCTGGTTGTGTGGGAGGGCGCAGAATACCAAATACCGGGTAGAAGCCTTGGATATCAATGGCACGACGGGGTGCGAACCGGTCGAGACATGCTCATCCTTCGAGATGCTGCCGGACGAACTCAGTCGATCTATTCCGAGGCGAGTCATTCGGCCGAACAATGCTACTGCCTGATGGGCACGAGCCCAGACCTCGTATGCACCGCCTTCTCCGAAGCTGATGTGCAAGATGGCGACCTGAAACACGCGCCGTCGTACCGCCTGTGGGCCCAGTTCCGCTGGTCTGGCGATCAGCTCACGGGAGCCGTTCTGACCCGCGTCAGCACCGTCAATACGGTCATCAGTACCCAAAAGCTCAACGCATGCCCGCCCGCCAACACCGCCGATGCCGATGCAGCCGCGCAGTCTCCAACTCCGGCCTATTGTTCTGCGACCATCGAGCCTCAGGCCGAGCCTCAACGCTACGTCAAGGTGCAGTACACCGCTGCCACAACGGCCGAAGTGACCTTTAGTCCACCGCTCTTGCTAGCGAACGAATGTACCGCACCAGACGCCGTGGGTCTGAGTTCGCTCGCCATCCAGTCTGAGAGCATCAGCCACTTCGACAATGACTTTCGCTAGACGGCAGATGGGAGGCAAAGCGCTCCTGCTCACCCTCGCCCTGTCGATCCGGGCTACCCCTGCCAGAAATCAGGTCCCTGTCGGCCCACGACTGAGGCGAGGGTCCGCACCAGCGGCTCCAGCCCCGACGGCGAGGCCCCGCGCAGCAGCTGAAAAACAGGCTTTGGAGCACGGATCGCAAGATTAGCACGAGCCAGCACGTGGTCCATGGCGAGCCGAGCGCTCCGCCCATTTCCATCGTCAAAGGGGTGGAAAAAGCAAATGTCGAGGTAGACACGTGCCGCCCGGATCACGGCGGGCTCGTCGCTATTGGCTTCTAAAAGAAGCCCTTCAAACATTGACAATGACGCAGTGGGATATCGAAGATTCCCCCCTCGCGCGTAGGCATCTTGCTCACGAAACGACGCCTCGGTCCCAAGCACGATCGTCTGCCACTCCCGCAAGGCGACCCAGTCCAGATCGTCTCCGCGGGACGCGGACTGGCGACAGCGAGCCAGGGCTTTCGTCATCCGGAAGGCCCGAGCCTCGGACCGCGCGGCATCGACACTGGACACGAAGGCTCTATGTCCATCTGCGACGACCACGTCCGCGGGCCGTTGGAGGCCTTCGGGTGAGTACCCTCGCGCAACGCGCCAGCTCTCCAGCGCATCCCAAGGCCTGGATTGCACAACAAGTTGAGCGAGGTCGGCTCCCGCAAGGGCCGCCGCTTGAGGCTGGGGTCCGACCCAGGACTCAAAACGCCCTTCTGCGATGCGTTCGAGGTCCGCTTCGATGAGCTCCGTGGGCACACCCAGGCTCTGCAAGTACCACATATAGAGGCGGTGAAACCTATAGTACCACGCGTCGTCGAAGTCGCCGTCTTCTACGAGCAACGCCAATATGCGTGCCGCCGCACTCTCGAGTGCAGCGGGCTCGACCGCGTCTCCGAGGGTCTCGAACACGGAGTCCACCCAATCGAGAGTGGCCATCCAGTTTCGAAGGGCCCACAGGACATTGTCGGCTTTTTCCTCAGGCGTCGTGGCTTTGGTATGCGGGATCTCCGTCGTCGGGCGTGCCCGAGCGGCGATCGCCAAGCTCGGCCCACCGAACCTCCATCCGCCAATCCACAGACCGACCGCCTCGACCAGCAGCTGAGTGAGCCGGTCTTCCCCCGGGTCGCGCAGGTCGAGTGGCTCCGTATTCTCTTCAAAAAACAAGACCAAACGGGGATGAAGCGACTGTGCATCTAGTTCTCGAGGGCGACGCATGGGCCAGGCTACATCGCAATTTCGAAGCCTCATTTCGCTCCCTATTGCACCGAAATCAGCGGCGTTTCGCCCCTCGGCGGCGGTACGTTGTCGCCATTTAACCAGCGGCAACGGCTTGGGTTAGTTGCGTCCAAAGCCCACGCCACACGGAGGCCGCGATTCGACGCGTACACGCCCCAGCGCTCCTGCTCACCCTCGCCCTGGCGGTCCCGGCGAGCGCGGGCGACCTGGCGGACGTTCGCACGGGCGACGTGATCTTCCACGAGTCCAGGTCGAACCAAAGCGCGCTTCTCAAGATAGCAACCGGCAGCCGCTACACCCACGTCGGCCTCGTGGCGGTCCGCGATGGTGCCCCCTGGGTCATCGAGGCCGTGCAACCCGTGAAATGGACGCCGCTGCACGCGTGGGTGGCGCGGGGGGTGGACCGACACGCGGTGGTGATGCGGCCGACACAGCCTTTGTCGGAGGCGCAGGCGAGTCGAGTGGTGGCCGCCGCTGAGGCGCATCTTGGCAAGCCCTACGACCTTGGGTTTCGGTGGTCCGACGAGCGCATGTACTGCAGCGAACTGGTGTTCAAGGCCTACCGAGACGGCGCCGGCGTCGAGCTCGCTCCGACCCGGTTGCACTCGGAGTACACCCTCTCGGACCCACGCGTAAAGAAGGCCATCGCGGCCCGTTATCCAACAGGGATACCCACCGATGAGCCGGTGGTCGCACCATCGGACCTCATGGAGTCCTCGGCGCTCGTCGAGGTCGTTCGGGCCCCTTGAACTGAGCCGGGCGCGAGGGACGGCCGCCCATGACGCGACGCCAGAAATTGGAAGCAACCGGTTGACGCGGGCTCATCTCGACCATAACCTGACATCATGTCAGCCTAAGACTGCAGGAGTAAACACGATGCATAGACAGATGGTGTGGTCGGTCGCGTTGATCATGGGCGGAGCCGGGTGTGGAAATGACGGGTTCACCCGCTCTTCCACCGTGTGGAGTGATGACGACGACGGCCGGGCGAGCCTCATCCAGGAGTACTTCTGCACGTCTGGGCTCCTCGGCGGAAACTGTCGTGAAAGTGGCGAAACCACCCTGGAGCTGGACGGCCGTGAACTCAAACTAGACTTCGAACCTAAAGAAGTCAGCGAGTTCCACTTCACCGATGTGCCTCGCTGGATGCGGAGCGAAGGTTACCTCATGGTGACGGGCGAAGAAGAATGGGCCAAGCACATTGTGGATGATGAGACGGGAGAGACCTTATGGTCTACAGAGTCGTTCGGCCGTGCGCTTCCGTCCATGGATGGGCGCTTCGTCGCCGTGATCTCGCAAGAAGAGTCCACCTTGGAAATCACCTTCCGCGAAGCCCGAACCGGCGAAGTCGAGCACGCCTGGAGCGTGCCCTTTGACAGCGATGTGCAGACCCTCGGCCCCATGCGGTTCGACTTCCCAGACTGGCTGCACATCGATCTGGGCGACCGGCTGATTATCGTCGAACCTGGCGATGATGAGGTCGGACAAGGGACCGAACGGTGCTGGCTGCCCATGACGTCGAGCAGCGCCTGGAACGAAGATGGAAAGAACGCAGATGGCGAGGACTCCAATGATGCTGGCCACCTGAGCGGGAGCCTGCGCGACGGCTGGTGTCCCCACTCGATCAATTCATTGGATGCTACGACGTGGTGAGGGACCTCACGTGTGTCGCCATCGCCATCGCCATCACCCTGTCCCCAGTCGCCAGCGCTGGAGGCGCGAGCGTCTTGGCGACCTCGATCGCACCGGCGCCCACGGCGCGCCCGTCGCTCGTCCGGATCCCGGGCGGCACCTTCCAAATGGGCAGCCCCACTCAATCCCAGCCCTTGACCTTGGAGAACTTCATCGGGAATCAGCCCGGCGCCGACGTCGCGGCACGCTCCGATGAGTTTCCCATGCACGATGTAACCATCAGCACCTTCTTCATGTGCCGCACCGAGGTCACCCGACGACACTTGGCGACTGCACTGAAGCAGGAGTGCGCAGAAGACTGCGATCTTCCGGCTGTCGAGGTGAGTTGGCATGACGCAGCACGCGCCCTCAATGCCATCACGGATACCGAGAATGCCGAGTTCGGAACCCAGCTGACGCGGTGCTACCAGGGCGAGGACCAAGAGATGACGGCTGTGGCGGATTGCACCGGCTTCCGCCTGCCCACCGAGGCTGAGTGGGAATACGCTGCGCGTGCCGGACGCCAATCCATCTGGCCCCACGGCGACGACGCCAAGACGCTGAAGAAGTACGCCTGGTACAGTTCGAACGCCAAGAACAAGCCCCACCCCGTCGGCAAGCTGAAGCCGAACCCTTGGAGCCTCTACGATATGTTCGGCAATGCTGGGGAGTGGGTCTCCGACTGGTATGGCCCCTACGAAGCGGGCTCTGTGACAAATCCTACGGGCCCAATTGGTGGAGAGTTCGCTATTTTGAGGGGTGGCAGCTTTGTATCGGTGAGCCGGTGGTCGCGCGCCGCCTCCCGTGACAAGTGGGGCAAGTCCAATCAGAGCATCCGCTCGTCAGGCTTCCGCTGTGCGCGCTCGGCGCGGTGAGCGTGGCGCCCCTCGCGGCCCTCAATCCGCGGCCCGCCGCACCATCGGTCCCCCTGGCCAGAACCCACCCACCCAGGTGGCCTCGAACGGGGACTGGGCGTCGGTCCAGGTCACCTTGTAGATGAGTCCGCTCCACTTGGCCTGAGCCCCGTCCCAGGTGATCGGGTCCGCGGGTGTCGCCCACCTCCAGTCCGCGAAGGCTCGCTCGGCGAGGTCTCGGTAGGGTCTGGGGCAGTCCAGGGCCGTCACGAGCGGTGCCTGACCGGGTTCGCGCTGGGTAATGCGGACCGTGCACGACATGGGAAGCGGGAAGAGCTCGGCCACCATCGGCGGTGGAGCGAGGCCCAGGCCCCCCTCGACGACTGCGGGCGATCTGGCCTTGTCGAGCTGCCGCTGGAGCGCTGGAGGAGTGACGCCGACTCGATGTCGGAACGACGCCCGTACCACGTCGCCACCTTTGCGAGCGGGCTCCCACCGGCTGGCGAGCAAGGCCGCCTTAATGGCCTTTCTAAAGACCTTATTGCATCCGATCGCAGACACCCGCTCAGGGGCGCCAGTCGTGTCGATGACCACCGACGAAAGACACCGTGCAGGTCCCAACTCCATCACCTGCGCCAGCACTGGAAAGTCGGGCTCGACGAGCGTCTTTGGGTCCACCTCGTGCGGATAGAACGGGTGGACTCCGGCCTTGCCAGGACCCGCCATTTTCGCCCCAATAATCCCGCCGACAATTCCGCCGCCCGTGGGGACCGGGCGGGACGTACCGGTGTAGTCCAGCATCATCCCCTCGCCTGCTGCCGGCCAAGTGGCGACAAGGCTGAAGTGGGTTCGCTAATCTGCGGAGGTGCTCCACGTCCATTGCTTCAGAATATGCTGGGTGAAACCTTGGACCTCAACAGGGCAGTCTTTGGCTCGAACGTGCTCGATTTTCGAAGAGGTGAGGTGCACATCGACGGCGCAGGTGAGCGGAAAGGTGTAGTCGGCTGCCAGTGACTCAGGGAAATCCAGGTCCGCCGCCCTGACGTAGGTGGGCTCGGGAGCGTCTGCGCTGTTCTCGTCCGAGGCCGAGGCGTGGGCGCTGACCGAGAAGAGGGCCAGCAGGGCGATCATTTGTGGTGGCAACGGGACTCCTCGAAGCGCGCACGTGCGCCTAACCGGTGAGGGGTCACGGCCGTGGGCGAGGTACGGGCGCCCCCCCCTACCCTACACCGCCCTAAACACCGGTGTCCGGGTCCCAGACCTCGACGATGGCTCGTTCATGCAGGCGGGAGCCCGAACTCCGACGCCGCAAAGCTCCTCGAATATAATCAGTTACAACCAATCTTTCTTCTGTTGAAAAGCCACCGACCTTAGCGCGCAGCTCATCGCGATACGGCGACGGGTCGAGGACCGAATGAACCAGGTGGAACGTCAGGTCGACGTCGGTCCCGGGACCGAGGGCGTGGCACAACGCCGCGGGTAAGAAGTACCGGAACGAGGCCGGCGTCATGTACGAAAACGCGGGGGAATGGAAGTCTAAAAACCATGGCGCCAGGCCCTGCCATCGGGTGCCAGCGAACTCGATCGCGTACTCAGAAGGCTCCTCATCGAGCGCGGTCATCAGCGGCGATTCGGGCGCCGGGGTGTGTTCGAACGCGCGCTCGATCGCGCGACAGAGGTCCTCGCCGCCGGCGTGCTGCACAGGGGGGCGAGCATAGGTGCGCGCTTCGGCGCGAAGGGCGGTTGCGGCCAACGTTGTGGCTGGATCATCAACCCAGCACCACGCGATGGATTGGGAGGCTCCGTACGCATAGATGGTCCCCGCAAACACGGGGTCCACCAAAACCAACCCCAGAAATCGGGCGATGGCGACCCGCTGAGGTCGGCTGAATCGAACGCGCAGGTTTCTGGCGTTTTGAGTGCCTTTGTTCCCCTCTCGAACAGCGCAGGGATCGGGTCGAAGCCAAGAGGTGACCGACTGTACGAGCGATCTCATCGAATCGTCTTCGGGCCGGTCCCATGGGGACTCGAGGGCCGC
>JBGCER010000195.1:0-5569 GCA_045106515.1 Myxococcota bacterium | reverse complement strand
CCAGCCCGCACAGGACCTGCCGGTCGTCTACCGCAGGCTCTTCTCCGACATCGCTATGGACACGGGCGACCTCATCACCGGCCGCAAAGCCGAGTTGGATCGGGGGCGACGCGTCCTCGATGGGGAACTCGGTGGACGCCTTCGATCCGTCGCTTTGGTCGGGCCAGCTGGCGTCGGTAAACGCGCGCTCGTCAGCGCTCTCGTGCGAAAAGTGCACACCCGGGACATCCACCGGATTGTGCTGGACGCCCCGGTCACGACCGAAGAAGTCCAGTCTTGGTTCGAGACGAAGAGCCGAGATCGCCTCATCGCCATCGAAGGATTGCAGTGGCTCTTCGCGACAGAGCCTGATGGCATGAACCCGCTTCGCGCCTTCGCCCAGGGCCTGATCAAGGACGACGGCAAGAACCGCTGGCTGCTTCACGCGCACTCCTCGGTCTGGCAGACCGCGAATCGGGTCGCCGGCCTTTCGGATGCCTTCGCCGAAGTCATCGAGCTTCAGCCCCTAGGGCCCGACGCCCTCGCGCAGGCGATCCTCGCTCGCCATTCAATGAGTGGGTATGAGCTACGATTTGATGGAGACCCAGGCCTGAGTTTCCAGCTTCGCACGCTGTTCCGCCCGTCGGCAGAGGCGACCAACCGCCCCCAAGAGGCTTGGTTCGCGGCCCTTCACGACTCCACGGGCGGATTGCTAAACGACGCCTTGCGATTGTGGATGGCCGCCATCGTGCAGGTCGACGAAGCTCGCGGCATCGTGGTCGTCGGCGACCTCCCAGAAGGCACGATGGAGGCCATGCGCTCCTTGCCGGACCAAGACCTACTCACCCTGCGGCAGATCGCCCGGCAGGGCACCATGCGGGTCGACACCCACTCCTGGCTCTTCCGCACCAGTCTGGTCGCATCCCAGGCCCACCTCGGCCATCTCGCGCACCTGGGTCTCCTGGAGCCACACGGGGATTGTTACGCTCTCGCCGACCATTTGCGCGGAAGTATCTCCAGGGTATTGCGAGATAGGGGGTGGAGCGAATGATCCGTCACCTCTCCCTATTCGCGCTGCTTCTGGCCGCTCCGGCCGCGGCACAAGACGCCAGCGATACCCCTGGGCCCACTCCCGTGGCACAGCCCGTCGACGCCGTGGTCGGGACGGACAGCATCACCGGCACAGCTTCGCCCATCGAGGACACCGACACCGACACTGACACCGACACCGACACCGACACTGACACCGACGCCGAAACCGAAGAAGAACCGTCGAACGACCTCTTCCCGGCCGGATGGACCTACGAGCCCCAAGGGCCGCCCCCCCCCACCGTCGAGGATCTGGCCGCCGAGCTTGAAGAGGCGCGAGCCACGATCGAGGCCGCGAAGGAACAAGAGCGCGCCGCCAAACTGGCCTTGGATCAAACCCAACGCGCGACAGCCGAGCCCGATCACGATCACCCAGACCATAGCGCAGACTCGGGCGCCACCGCCGAGTCCGACGGGCACTCCGACACCACCCACGATCCCGCCGACCATGGACTGACTCCAGAAGGGTGGACCGACCCGATTCAGCCCGCCGAGCCAGCCGTCGCGGTCGTTCCGCCGGGCGCCTCGGAAACGGGTGTGGAGAGAACCGGCCTGCAAGCTCTGCCTATACCAAGGTTTTTGCCGTTCCTACCTACCCTTCCGTTCCGGGGACTCCAGCCGGCGCTCATCCTGGGACTGCTCACACTTCTATGTTGGGGGGCGGCGAGAGGCCTGTCGTCTGTGCGCGAGCGTCTCGCCCCAACCGGCCTGCTTCCCACGCTGCTCGTGCTGCTTCAACAGGGCTTGCGCCTCGTGGCGCTGTTCTTCGCCCTGGGCCTCGTCGCCGCAGTATTGCCGCGAAACCTGGAGCCAGCGCTGCCGTGGGTGGTGCTCGCAGGCGCCCTCGCCATCGGCTGGTCCGCCCGCGACGTCATGCCCGACTTTATTGCGGGCGTCGTGCTCGCGGCCGAGCGTCGCATCATTCCTGGACGATGGATTGCCACAAAAGCCGCGAGCGGTGTGGTGGAACAGCTCGGCTTCCGGGTCACCTGGCTCCACGACGCCACAGGTCGTCGCATCGCGGTTCCCAACCGGGAGTTTCTTGCGGGTGCGGTCGTCACGGACCGCGGCACGTGGCCCAGCGTCGAGGTCGTGCTGCGCGTTCCCCATCACCACACCCCAAGCCAGGTACACCGAGCGCTAGAGGACGCGATCCTCATCAGCCCGTGGGCGGCCCCTGTCCCCCCCGACATGGTCCGAGAGGAGCAGGAGCCAGGCATGTGGAGGGTACGCGCGCGGGTTCTGGAAGGGCGGTTTGCGGACCGCTTTGAGGGAGCGCTGCGCGAGCACGTCGAAGAGACGCTGGCGAGGCAGAGCTGAGGGTCTAGAAGCAATCCTACGCAGGCCTCACCCCGCCAAAGGGATGGTCCGCACCACAATGGTGCGGCCCCCTCCACCACCAAGGACGAAGTGAGACCCACGAAGGACACCCAGTCCTTGTGCAGGCTCCGTGCCAACAAAAGATGGCCTCCACAGCGGGATCGAGCCGCACAAAGTGCGTATTTATTGCGCAGCCGTGTGAAATCCTAGAGGGCGAGGTCCGCTGCGGGCGGGCTAAACTGATCCTGGAGGTGACCATGCTTCGATGGGCCTGTGTTGCGGCGCTGACGATCGGGTGCGGAAGCGGAGAGATAACGGTGACCCCTGCGTCATTGGACTTTGGCGTGGTGGACTTCAACCAGGCCAATCCCGGCGGTGGCTACAACGCCGTGGAGTGGACGGTCACCAATTCAGGCACCCGAGACCTGCAGCCGATCATTCGCGGGGTCGATGACGAGCGGCTGACCTTGGCCGGCCGTTTGGAAGATAGTGAGCCACCATGGCTCCAACTCCCCGAAGGTAGCGTCTCTGTCCTAACCATCGGCGTTGCCGGCTACGAAGCCGGCGAGTGGGACACCGAAGTCTCGGGCACCATCACCATCAGCGCGGATGGCCTCAAAGAAGACGTTGCGGTTCCCTTTACCTACACGCCTACCCGCGACTTCGGCGACTAGGTGGAACAAAGCCAGCGCCTGCGGGGTCTCCCAGAGCGTATTCACCCCACCTTTACGGGATCGGGGTCCTCCGTTAGAGCCCCGACCGCCCAGCCCGCTGGAGGCACGCTCATGATTCGTATCGCACTCGGTCTCACCCTCCTCGCTGTTCCATCTCTGGCCTTCGCCGGAAAATGTGACAGCTTGGTCTCCAAGGCCGACAGCGCCAAGGGAGCCGACCTCGTCGCCGCCTACCAGAAGCTCCTCGCCTGCGACAAAGGCGAGGCAGAAGGGGCGTACATCGACTTCATGACCAAGACTGGCGACGCCGAAACGTTAGTGGACCTGTCCTTGGCGGCCATCGATAAGAAGGCCTACACCCCCGTGTGGGGCAGCCTCGACAAGATCAAGGACTACTCCGCGCGCAAGCAAGTCGCCGAAGGCGTGGGCATGGCGTGCGCCGAGCACCCAGAAGTCCTGACCTTCCTCCAAGGCGCATACTATGGCCTTCGCGACATTCAGCTTGGCAAGTGGAAAACTGCGTTCATCAAGTGCGAGAGCGACCAGCTTTCGGGCTTCGTGCAGGGCCTGATCGAGAAGCCCCCCGCGCGCAGCTTTGACGAAAAGTACAACACGATGCTCAAGATCTGGGTGGAGCGAAAAGGCGCCGATGGCCTGGGTGTTCTGCAGAAGGGCGCTGTGACGGCCGCTGGGAACGAGGGCCCATTCTCGTCCATCTTGGACAGCATGAACCAAGCGGTTCAGCCCACTGAGCTGGGCGCCGAGATCTCCGACGCCGACCGCAAGACCCTGCAAGACGCGCTCACCGCCGTCGCGGGCCAAGTCAAGCCCGAGTCCGCCAAGCTCGTCGCAGACAAGCTGTTCAACGCGGGTGCGGAAGCCGCGGCAGCCTCATTGCTCCCCGCTGTGTACCCGGACCGGGTCCAGTCTGGCGGAGGCATGCTGTACGGCGTGGCCAGCGTCGAGATCTGCGACAAAGAGGCCGTGCTTCACTACGCCCCAGCGACCGACCCTGCGAAGCGCTGGTCCATCATCACCGACGTCGAGGCCCCCGCCCGCGCGTTCAAGCCTCGCCTAAAGTGCGAGTCCGCGGATGCGTGGCCTGTGCTCGCCACGCCCGAGCCGGTGGTGGATGGCAAGGCCATCGACGCCTGGATCACCGAAGTGCAGGGCCAATGGGCCTCCAAAGGCTTCGACGTCAAGCTGCGCGAAGAGAAGGGCATCGCCCTCAACTAGGGGGCGCCATCCAACGATGACGTTCAGGCTCGGCGAAGCCCGAGCCACCCGCGTCGCGGTGCGGGCACTGGAATCGCCACACCGACCCGCTGAAGTTCGGCCCGGACTTCCGGATCGCCCGGCGTCATCAGCGCCGCTTCCTGAAAGTGCCGCCGAGCGGTCCCCCGCTGGCCGAGCTCGAGCGCTTGGCGGCCAAGCCACAAGTGGGCTTGACCTCGCTGGGCGGGGTCCCTCACGTTGAGCAGCACGTCTACAGCAGTGTGATCCATGACGGCACCTTACCAGGCAGGCCCAGGCGGACGGCGTCGCTCACCCCGTCCTAGGCCAACCGGGGCCCCACGATTCGAAGGCCCTCGGCGCAAGGCCGGGAACAAGGATCGTTTTTGCGGCCTGCCATTGGCCTGTCAGTGCCCGATCCCGTCCGGTTCCGAGGGGCGCTCGATTTGGGCCGTCGGGGCGCGAGGCACCCAGAACGTGACTTTGGGCCCCATCGCCACCCGCACAACCGGGCCTCCTTGAGTGAGGTCACCATCCATCATGTAGAGCTGGGGCTCATTCGCGCGAATCACAAGCTCCTTACCCACACATTCCACGATTTTCGGATGGGTAAACGGACGCCCCCGGAAGGCCAGAGGGAGCTGCAGCGCCAGCTCCCCAGCGGTGCATCCGATCCCCAAGGCGTGCAGGGATCCTGGCTGGCGGATCGCCCCCATAAACGGCCGAAACCCAAGACCCACCTGCTCGACGGTGCCGGCGGAGGCCACGAGCCAAGGTCCTTCGGCGAGGAGCTCTCCGTCGACCTCCAAGCGGGCGTGAACGGGGCGCCCGAGCGCCGACGAAAACGGGCCGCCGACCATCGCGCTCAAGGTCGCTCGGGCCAACACGGACGCAGCCCGCCCAGGCCCGGGCTCTCCCATCTCATACGCTTCGATATACCTGGCGAATAGGCCGTTCCCGAACAGAAATCCCCGACGCGTTCCGTCCACGTCGAGGAGCCACCGTTCTGTCGGAACCAGGTATTGAACACCGGCGATGTGAGACCGAAGCCCAGCAGCCAGGCGCTTCACTGGGCCCGACACGCCCAAGCTTCGAGCGATCGTGTTCATGGTACCGCCACCGAACGGCACAATCGCGGGCCAGGTTGAGGGCGCCCAGCAGCGACTCACCGAGCATAGGGTTCGGCCCCGCGCGCCATCCCCACCCACAACCCCACGCCACTCCACCCCCACGTCGGACCGCTCCCGCACCGTGCGACCGAGCCCACCGCGCCC
>JBGCER010000194.1:0-3967 GCA_045106515.1 Myxococcota bacterium | reverse complement strand
CGATGGGGGGTCAGGACGCTAGGTGTAAGACTTTAGGGCCGCGAGAAGCTGGGGGGTCAGGACGCTAGGTGTAAGACTTACGATGCCGTCTAGCACGCTGTCGTCGAGCCCCCCCGGTTCAACAGCGGTCCTCGGGCTCGGTCTGCCCGAACACGCTTCCGAGGAGCCCCCAGACGGCGACCATCCGGGGTTCAGCGACAGCAAAGCCGTCAGCTACAGCATCATCGAAGATCCCGAAGTCTTACACCTAGCGTCCTGACCCTCGAATTTCAAAGTCTTACACCTAGCGTCCTGACCCCCATCCCCACATCACCGACACCGTGATTACATGTGAACTATGAGCAATCCAACCCCGACTCCCGCCGCCTCTCGTACCCCCCGCAACGCCCGGTGGTGGCGTGTTGCAGGGCTCACCATCGACGCGTTTCTGCTCGCGCTCATCGCGCAGAGTTGGAACCTGCCCGTCCTCCGGATGGCCCAGAGTTTGGTGGGCGGGGGCGCACCCGCGGCGGAAGGCGTGCAGTTCGGCAGTCGTGGCTTTCACCTCTTGGGGGTCGAAGGCGAGGTGCTGGGCCTCGCGTTCACCTTGCTCGTGATTGCTCTACAAACTCCATTTTTGCTCCGCTCATCGTCCCTCGGTCTCACCCTGTGCGGTCTGGAGATGCGCGTCGGTGAAGAACGGGCATCGACGGGTCAGTCCATTGGGTGGACGGCCGGTGCGTGGCTCTTGTCCCTGATGGGCCCCTACGGCGTGGTTCTGCTGCTCGCATCCGGCGGATCGAGTTCGGCACCGCTCGCGGTCATCGGGCTGACGCTCGCAGGGATCGCCCTCACCAACATGGTCGTCGGCCTCAGAACCGGAGCGTCGATCCTCGACAGAGCCTTTGGCCTACATGCCGGCGGGCGCCAGGCCGCAGCGCCGGCGGGCGACCACCTCGGCGAGTGGAAACCGCGAGACACGCCCCCCCGTGTGTGGTCCAGCACAGTCGATGACGAGGCCAAGCTCTGGCGTCAGCACAGCACCGCGGATCCCCTAGGCCCCTTCCTAGGACCCGGCGTGAGCGCAATGCCCAAAGCACCCGACGAGCCCGAGCACGTCGAACATATGAACGCTGACAACCCATTCGCTGCGGTCGGAGGGGTCGCCGAAGTCGATCCCGAACGACAAGCGCTGGTGGAGCGGTTGCGACGCGCCGCCGACCAGGCCTAGCCGTCGCCGAACCATCGCAGAGCCAACCGGCTCATCGGTCCGACGGGCTCCATCGGCGTGTGCGCCGAGATCTCGGCGGCCGCGAGGGCATCGGGGCTGCAGGGTCGCTCCGCCGCTCGGTCGAAGAGAGGTTGTGGATCTCGCCCATCCAAACGGGCGATCAGGCCCCGCGCAATCCACCACTGGCTCGGCCCATCGGCAGCCGACGACCAAGACGAGCTGTCGATGGCGCGCTTGAGATGCCGGTCGGCCTCGGCCCACTCACCGCGGGCCGCCGCAGCCAACCCCGTCCAACCGTCAACTTCACCACTGTGCCGGTGTGGGCCGTACACGTGCTGCGACGCCCGAGCGCCATCCAAGAACGACTCCGCGGCCTGGATCCGACCCTGCTCCAACGCGAGCTGCGCGAGGGCGATCTCGATCTCAGCCTGGGAGCGAGGGCTGACCGAAGCGGACTGTTGATGCGACATTTCCAGGTGGGAAACCGCCCCATCCACATCCCCGGAGAACAGGAGCACCCGACCGATCCCGAGGTGGGCCAAGGCTACAGAGCGCGCGTCGCCCGACGCCTCAAACATATCCAGGCTATGCCGCATCGCGGTCAACGCCCCCGGCAGCTCACCGCGATGCCGCAGCAGGGTGCCGCGGAAGTTCCACCCCACAGCCAGCGTGCGCTGCAAGCCGTGGGCTTCGGACAGTTCGCAGATGCAATCGATGGCGTCCTGAGTGCCCTCGGAATCCCCGAGTCGCCACCGCACCCGCGTCAGGGCGATGGTGGCGGACAGCGCCGTGAGAACCATCTGCAACCCGAGGGCCCGCTCGATACAGCGCTCGATAAACTGCCGCGCCAAAGCCAACTCACCGACCAGTCCATAGGCCAAACCGATGCAGTGCTCGAGCTCCACATCGAGCCAGTCCGGAAGGTCAGGCGAGCCATCGCGGGCCCGGAGCAGCCTCGGCACCAAGGGCTTGAGCGGCCCGCCTTCTTGATACGCATGAAACAAAAGCCTCATTGCACGGGCACTTTCCAGAGGCGTACCGCTCTCATGGACCCACTCAAGGTTCTCCACATCACCGAGCACGTGGGCGTGGGCGTGCAAGCTTCCAGTCCGCCGGGTGGTTTGCACGCGCTCCTCGGCCAACTCCAGCACCACGGTTCGGGCCGCGGCGGCTCGGGGGTCCGACGCCAGGTCCAAGGCCGCCAGCCGCACATCCGCCCACAGGGCAAACCAAGACACCCCATGCTGGCTCCCCACCCGCCGCAGCAAGAAGCGGTCGGTCAGCTCATCGAGCACCTGCAGCGCCACGTCGGCACCGAGCAGCGCCTGAGCATGCGCCACCGTAAACGCACCGGAAAAGGCCGCGAGTTGAGCGACCGCATCTGAGGTTTCGGCATTGAGCAGCGCCAAGGACCACCCGACCGTCGCTCGGAGAGTCTCGTGCCGGGCGGGGCGGTCGGCCCGTCGCGAGCGGAGCAGTGACAGACGCTGCTGGAGCTGGGACTGGATCTCCAGCGCCGACAGGAGCGATGCCCGGCCGGCGGCCAGCTCCAGGGCCAGCGGTAAGCTCTCGAGGGCCTCCGCGATCTGCTGCAAGGCCGCAGCCGAGCGACCCTCGATCTCAAAATCACTCCGAGCGGCCCGAGCCCTGGCTACAAAGAGCGCCACCGCATCGGCGGGGGCGAGCGGCGGCACCTCAATGCAAACCAACCCGGCGATGGGCAATCGTCGTTGGCTCGTGACGAGCAAGCGAACGGTGGACACAGCCTCGTGAAGCTGGAGGAGGTCTTCGTCGGGGAGCTGCTCCACATTGTCGAGGATGAGCAGTGGTCCACCCAAGCTCTCCAGCGCGGTCGGCAGCCCATGCAACGTAAGATCTGCGTCGACCCTGAGCGCCCGTCCCAGTCGGCGAAGCGCCGCAGCAAGGTCGCGAGATGAGGACAGGTCCACAAAGGCCACCGCCCGCCCCCGCCCCTGCCACGTCGAGTCAATCTCTCGGGCGAGCCGGGTTTTGCCGACTCCGCCACGACCGACCAGCACAACTGACGCCCCACCGTCGAGGGCGTCATCGGTCTGCCCAAAGACGTGAGTCCGGCCGATCAGATCGGTCGTCTCTCCCCGCTCAGAGCCCGAACCGACAGGCTCAGCGGCGCGAACCAGTCGGATGCCGTGTTCGGCGTGTCGCTCAAGGGCCTCGGCGAGGGAGGCAGAGCAGAGCTTGTCGACCAGTCGCCGAAACGTAAAGTACGGCGCTCTGGACCGAACCGATCGGTGGTAGCCCCACACCTCGACCAGGAGCTCGGACTCCCCAACAAAGGCGCCCCGCCTCTCAAGCAAATACTCAAGGAGTCGGCATTCGAGGCTGGATAGTCGGTGTCGTTCTTCGCCAGCCAGATCTGAGACCCGGCCCTTGGCCAGGTCGACCCACAAATCGCCAACCCGAACGTGCTCGGCCGCATCCATGGCCTGTACCACCTCAACCGAGCCACGACCCAGCGAACGATTCGCCAGGCAGCGGCCACAGCCGACGGTACCGCTTCAGCGGACCCCCGTATACCCCCCGGTCATCGTGAAGGGAACGATCACAATTCCAGCCCAGTCAATGTCGATCTCCAAGCTGCCGTCCTCGGCAAACTCCCCGTTCCACTCGCCCTTGACGCTGCTGAAGTCAAAGGTGCCGGCCACGGTGTTCTCACCGGTGAAGTGGCCTTCGAACGGCCCGAAGAACTCCGCCCCTTCCATAATGCAGAACGGCACC
>JBGCER010000193.1:0-17531 GCA_045106515.1 Myxococcota bacterium | reverse complement strand
GCACCGCCGCGCCGTCGCCATCCAAGGTGAAGGGCCACATATCGTACTGGAGCAGCGCCAAGTCGGGCACGCGGGCGACGCCATCACGAGGGATGTGCAGCTCTGAGTCCGAGTAGACCGAGGCCCAGGTGGTGCGGTCCGGGTGGGTGGCGCAGGTCGTGTGCTCCTTCGGGAAGAGGTTGAACACCACCTCCAGCTCGGAGTGCGGGGTCACGACTTGGGAGGGCACGCGGAGGGGGTGCCACACGCTGTCGGCGCCGTTGGCGTTGTCGAGCACGACGGAGTCGATGGCCACGCCATTGAGCCGGACCTCCATGGTGGACAGGCGATTGTCCAGGTTGGCCGCATAGGCGTAGTGAATGACCGCCTCCAGGCCGAAGCGGTGCACCTGGGTATTGCCTTCGAAGCGGAGGGGGATTTGCGCATTCGGTGCGTAGAAACCCCGGACTGTGGTGTCGGCCACGCCGACATCAGCGAAGGTGAATCGGTCGTCGCTGCCGACGGGCACCTGCTCACGGCGGCTGCGAACCAGGGTGCCGCTGGGCTTCTCGTAGATCACCACTCGGTCGCCGGCCAAGACCTGGCTATGTCCCTCGGTGATCAGCGCATCGACCGCGGCGTCCAGGCTCTCGACGGTGGTGCCGGCGATGACCAAGACCGGAAGGTCGGGGCTCGCGGGGTTGGGCACCATGGCGATGAGCGCCTCGCCCGCCCGCAGGCCAGGGTCGCCGATGAGCTCGGTGAGGCTGGGTAGCTCCGGCACGAGCCCGATCAGGACGGCGGGTGTGCGGGCGCCGCGGGCATCGTAGACCGGGGGCTGGACCTTGACGCCGCGGTAGTCGGCGATGCGTCCCAGCCCTTGGGCGAGCCGGGCGGTGGCTTCGACGGTGGTGGTGGACATGCGGTCCGGACCCACCAGGGTGATCTCCAACGGGCCGTAGCCGCGGTCGTCGAAGAGCGGGTACGGGAAGGCCGCCAGATCCGTCTGAACCTCGGTGGGCTCGTAGTTCCAGCGCAGGAAGCTCCGGTTGGAGATCCGCGTCCACAACGACGGGTCGAAGGCGTCGATGCAGGTGGACGCGGTGCGCTGGTCCACCGTGAACGACAGCCGGTTGTACGGCTTGAGCAGGTGACGCGGCACCGAGACCACCAGCTCCCCATCGTCGGCGTTCACATCATCCAAGGTCAGGCTGGCGACTTGGTTATCGTTCACCAAGACGGTCAGGGTGCTCTGGCTGGGGGCCAGGGTCTTGGAGTGAGCGAACTGTAGATGCAGCTCGGGGTCCGTCGTCAGATCCCAGTTTCGAGGCACGGGAAAGGCAACGGTCTCCCATGCGGACAGGCCCTTGAGCTTCAGGTCGGATTCCCGGAACAGGGAGTCCTCGAGGGTGGTGTCCACCACGACCTCTTCGAAGGCTTGAGGGGGGGCTGCCACCGCATGGGTCGATGCGGCGAGGACGGGAAGAAGCAGGAGTGGAGAGAGGCGCATCAGATCACCCAGCGTTGGTGGCGGAGGAGAGAGTGGGGACGGACGCCACGGCGTCCAAGGCGTCCCGAATGGCATTGAGGCGTGGCAGGAAGTCCGCAGGCACGTCCGCTTCGCGGCTCTGGCTGTGCAGGACCCGCAGGCCTTCGAGGGTGGTGGCGAGCTCTTGCAGCACCTTGGGCGGCGGCAAGTTGTCCACATCGCTGTCACGGAGGTCATCGAATCGGCTGTGCACGGCCCACAAGCGCTTGGACCAGCTGGGCTTGACCTCGGCGTTGGCCATGAGGCTTCGGCGCAGCTCCAGCTCTAGGCGGCGGGTTTCCTCGATGACGGGAGCCAGCGAGGTGTTGGCCTGGGCATCGAAGTGGCGAGGGATGGCGTCGCTCGCCTCGATCAGCGGTCCGAGGGTCTGGTTCCACGCGAGCCCAGCTGCGACAGAGGACCCCAAGAAGAGAAGGGGCAACGCCGCGATACTGACCGTGCGTGCCATGACCGGAATCAGGCGGCGAGGCTCGGGCGGCACCAAGGCCGGCTGGGAGATGCCGTGGCTACAGGCGTGGCACACATCGGCGGGCAGCTCGGTGACGCCGCTACATGCGGTGCAGGTGTGAAGCCGTCGCTCCGGGCTGGCGCCGGGCTCGTACTGGGGCGACTCGTCGGGCGTGCGGCCGGTGAGGGAGTAGAACAGCGTCCGCCAGGGCGCGATAATGACGGCACCTAGGCTGCGGCCCCAGCGGTCCTTGGGCGCGGGGCGCTCGATCCAGGTGTCGGCGGCGCTGAACATGTGGCGGATGACGTCGTGCATCACGTCTTGCGGAAGCTCGTCGAAGGTGGCGTTGACCCGGAGTCCGTCGCCGACTTTGCGCTGGCTGAGGGTGCGCGCCTTCAGGACCGTGCGCAGGCCAAAGTTGGAGTCGAGGGCGACCTCGAACAGGTCCGTCACGGGCTCGGTGCCACTGACGGAGAGCTGGATGCCGCCTTCGGACAGGTCGATGCCGCGGGCTTGACGCTGGACGAAGGTGGGGGCCGCCTGACCGGGGATGTTCACCATGGTGAGCTTGGTGGGGTGCGTCCATGGCACCCGGTGATTGCCGCGTCGTTGGGGGCGTTCGAAGGCCACCATGACCGCAGCACCCACGATGATGAAGTTGTACAGGTTCCAGATGCCGCCCACCATGATCGTGGCGGCCTCATCGGGGGACCACATCATGCGTAGCGGCACGAAGATGAAGCCGACCACCAGGAGGAGCAGCAGCACGATAATCGGCCGTGCAGGCTTAAAGTCGTAGACCGCGCGTTCGATCATCGAGCCCTTATCGGTCACGTTGAACGTGCCTTGCTGGGGCGAGATGAGCGCGATGGTGGTGACCAGCGCCACGTAGGGGGCGATGGAGACCTCGTAGACTTCCGGCCAGAAGGAGTGGCGGGTGCTGCCGTGATTGTTGAGGCCGGTGAGCCACGACAAGATCAGGTGCGGCGCCACGTACAGCATCACGTCCCACACATTGCAGGCCAGCGGGTGCAGTCCGAACACCAGGTAGGCCAGGGGCGCCAGGATGAAGACCATCCGGGGCACGCCGAAGAAGAAGTGGAAGCTGGCGGCGAAGTAGTTGACCCGCTGACCGAACGACAATCCCTTCTTGAGGGGGGGCGGGTCGACGCGCAGGATTTGACCCATGCCACGGGCCCAGCGGATCCGCTGACCGACATAGGAGGCGTAGCGCTCCACCGCCAAGCCTGCGGCCTGGGGGATGGACAGGTAGGCCGACTCCCAACCGAGGGCGTGCATCTTGAGGGCGGTGTGGGCGTCCTCGGTGACGGTCTCGACGGCGATGCCTCCCACTTGGTCGAGGGCAGTGCGTCGCAGCACGGCGCAAGATCCGCAGAAGAAGCTCGCGTTCCAGAAGTCCAGGCCCAGGTGAATGCGACGGTAGAAGAAGTCGCCTTCGGGGGGCACGGAGCCGCGCACGTAGAGGTTGCGCTCGAAGGGGTCGGGGTTGAAGAAGTGGTGGGGTGTCTGGACCAGGGACATCTTCTCATTTGCCAGGAAGAAGCCTACGGTCAGGTCCAAGAAGCTGCGTACAGGCACGTGGTCGGCGTCGAAGATCGCCACCAAGTCGCCATCGGTCTTGGCTAGGGCGCGGTTGATGTTACCGGCCTTTGCACCTTTGTTATCGTCACGAGTAAGGTAGCCGCAGCCCACCTCTTTGGCGAGGGCGGCCATGGCGGGCCGGCGTCCGTCGTCGAGCAGGTAGATCTTCTTGTGTGGGTAGGTCATGCCCAGCGCGCCAAGGGCCGTGCGCCGCACGATGTCTACGTCCTCATTGTAGGTGGGGATGAAGACGTCGACGGTGGGCAGCTCGCCTTCGTACTCGCTCAAGGGGATGGACTTGCGGCGCTTGAGAATCGCGGTCTGGAACTGCCCGGTCACTAGGATGACCACGGCGTAGATCTCGGCCCCGAACAGGGACAGAGAGGTGATGATGTCCAGGGTAGAGCCGTACCAGTTGAGGCTCTCGAAGGCGCGCCACCACAGGTAGCGCAGCGCCACCGCCAGGCTCATGCCCACCAAGATGAGGCGGTATTTGGGCCCGAGTTGGTGAAGGGCCAGGGCCGCAGCCACCAACACCAGGGACAGCATGACGTGAACCTGCAGCGGCAGGACGGCCACGGCGTAGACCGTGATCGCCGCCATGGCGAGGGCGAGAGCGCCCACCTGGATCCAGCTTCGGAACATGGAGCCCTTTGGGGAAGCGGCGTTCTTTGGTAATTTTGGAGACTTTGTCGCGTTCATCAGACAGACCTGTAGACGTGCGTCACCATGCGGAGCCGAGCTCCGAAGGGGCGCAGGAGGCGGAGGACGGGCGCTAGGGAATGGCCTGGGCGTGGTCAGCGGAGACGACTGCGGGTGGCGCCTTGTCGAGGGCGACCCGAAGCTCTTTGGTGCTTCCGTTGATGGTCAACTGTTGGGTCGGGCGTCCGGGCAGCCAGACGGTGACGACCCGCGCTTGCCGATTGGTGAGTTCGACGGTGAGTGGGGTGTTTCCTAGGATCTTGCCGTCTTCGAAGACGACGGCGTCGACGGGGTCAGAGATGACCTTGACGCGGGACGTGACGGCGCGAGGTGCGGATGAGGCTTCGGCCTTTGCGTCCGCCTTGGGCGCGCGCTTCTGGCGAGTGGTGGAGCCCTCGCTGGCGCGGGCCCGGCTCTTCTGGCGGCTCTTGTTCCGAGTCGAAGACGGGGTCTTGGCGGCGGCATCCTTCGTAGGCACGGGAGCGATGGTCACCTCGCCTTGCGGGGCCACAGGCCGGACCTGGGGCGGCGGGGCGAGCTCGTCGGCGAGCCGAACAGGGCCGGTGTCACCGACCAGCTTCTCGACGCCAATGCTTCCCGCCCACGAGCGGTACTCGCGAACCCAAGGCGGGCCGAGCACCATGGTGCCGACGATGCCGACAGCCACTGCGGCGAGCGCAACTGCGCTCCACATCAGACGCCGGTTTCCCTTCTTGGGAAGCCGCTCATTCTGCGGAGGAGGTGCGGGGGCTGGGGTGTGAATGCGGCTCGCCTCATCGGGAAGCAAGGTGTCCTCCTGGACCTCAGGCTGGGCCGCGGGTCCGGAGACGGTCGCGACCAGCGCGTCGTGCACATGCTCGCGGAGCATGCTTACGCTTTCGAATCGGTTCTTCGGGTGGTTCGACATCGACCTTCGAGCGACTTCCATCAGGCGAAGCGGAGCGGCCTCGTGGGAGTCGCCACCCAGCAGCGCGGAGAGCACAGCGCCCAGGCTGTAGACGTCGGCGCGCACATCGACCGGCCCGCCGTCGATGACTTCGGGTGCGGTGAATCGCTGGTTGAGGTGAAGGGGCCACGCCGGCGCGGCTTGGCGGATAGCGTCGACCAGGCCCAGGTCAGCGACCAGGACCGAGGCGGCGGTGCTGGTGCCTGCGACGCGGTCCAAGAAGATGTTGTTGGGCTTGAGTCCCAGGTGCAGCAGGCCCTCGCGATGGGCGGACTCGATGACATCGGCCACGGCGTCGAAGATGGCGCAGGCTCGGTAGGCGTCAAAGGCGCCGACATCGTTGAGCAGCGCGGACAGGTTCGGGCGGCTCTGGCGCTCGGTCACCAAGCACAGGCTCGGCGCGTTTGCGACTGAGGCCGTGAAGCTGTGCAGGATGCGGGCCGATCCGCGGTGTTGCAGGGCGCGGGTTTTGTCCAGCGCGTCGGTGAGACGAATCAGACCAAAGGGGTCCGATGGGCGGCCCGATGCCAGAGGCACGAGGATCTTGATCACGACCCGACGGCTGCGTTCCCGATCGAGCGCCACCACGTTGAGTCCGTGTGGACCAGCTTTGTGCCGCTGAAGGACCTGGTAGCGACCGTCTAAGACGGCGCCGGGTCCGATGGGCAGGGCGTCGGGTTGGGTGACCGACACGGGGAGAGCGAGGCGAGCCATAAATACATCCCTCAAGTTCGGGTGCCACATACCGAGGACTTGAGGGGATGACATGGAACTGAAAGCAGGTGAAATCATCGGTGTAGCATGGTTTTCCGGTGGTACGCTCTGTGCGCATTCGTGTGCGATCCGACGAGAGACCGCGTCTGCACGCTGTGATCGTGCTGCCGCTCCGCCCGCACACCCGGTGGGGGATCGCCCGAATGACTCAACATCGGTACTGATGGTTTCAGGCCCGATTTCAACCGATGTCAGCCGTGGCGGGAACCGCTGGTCGGTCGGATCGGGTGTGGATGGCCTGTCGTGTCCCAAGCCTGCGGTGAGCTTTTGATGAGCCCAATGAGGTAGGTAGAACCATAGGTTGCGGGTGGAGGTCATGATGTGCCCATCTCGTAGTCGAGCCCAAGACAGCCGTCGTCGTCACCACAGCCCTTCGCCCACCGGCGCGGCGGCCGGTCCCCGAAGTGCGACGACAGACGAAAGCAATGAGTGGGCGCGGGCCCGATTGCTGCACACAGACACCGCTGTGGGCTTCGACGGCGCCCTCGGGGAGGCGTCGCGTCGAGAGGGGGGCGGTTTCACGGGCCCGCAGGTCTCTGGGCGCGGTGGCGCTTGGCGAGATGAGGAGTCGGGACGGGTGCGGATGGGGGCAGAGGCATCCGCGAGTGTAGGGAGTATGGATCTGTACCACGTACAAGCGACGGGCCCATCGGCGGTGGCGAACTGTTCCGTGGGCGACGATGGGGTGGCGGTGGGCGCCCAGGCGAGCGCCGGTGATGTCAGCTTTGATCTACATAATCGGGACCCTGATGAAGAAGACATCTTGGATGGGAGGGTCGGCTTCTCTGAGGGCTTGGGCCTGGAAGTGCGGGGTCATTGGGCCGATCGAGACCACGACGGGCGCACCGAGTATGGATTCGGCATGGATGTCGGGCCGTTCAGCTTCGACGCCACCACCGAGTCCATTGGGACCCGAGACCGCGAGGTGGCCCAGCGCATGGCCAATGAGCGAAGGCTAGAAGCTCGCCGGGCACGGGCGGAGGGGCAGCATTCCCGTCGTGGGGCTCGCGAGGCCGAACAGGCCGAAGCCCCCCAACCCGAGGCGGTGAGCTCCCCAGTTGTCGACCACGGTGCCGGGCCGGCGTCTGCGGGCCCGGTCTGGAATGAAGAGAGTCGGACCTCGGTCTTGGCAGCCCGGACCGGCCGGCCCATGAATCAGTTGATGCAGCTACAACTGCAGGGCGGCTATCACTATGACCGCCGTGAGATTCGACGAGCGTTAAGGGAGTTTCAACGTGAGCAAGGGCTGGAGGTGACCGGCGAGTACAATCCGGAGACCATCGACGCTTTAGGGGACTAGTCCCTCGGATCGGTGCCCTCGCGGTGGGGCGGGGTTTGACCGCCTGCGCTAAGGGGAGGGTCCAAGGAGCCCTATGCCCACACCGACGATCGAGACTTCCGCACCCGTCCTGGTCACCGGCGCCACTGGATATGTGGCAGGCCGCTTGGTCGAGCGCTTGTTGACGGATGGGCTCACCGTGCACGCCACGGTGCGAGATCCGTCCAAGACCGAGCGTCTGGCCTACCTGAATGACCTGGCCGATGCGTCCCCTGGATCGATCGTGTTCTTCGCCGCCGACCTCACCCAAGAAGGCAGTTTTGCCGAGGCTATGCAGGGCTGCAGCGTGGTGTTTCACGTGGCGTCTCCGTTCATCTCGGGGGCGGCCGACCCGCAGAAAACGCTTGTCGAACCTGCGGTGGGTGGGACCCGGAACGTCCTGGAGCAGGCCAATGCCACGCCTTCGGTGAAGCGGGTGGTGCTCACCAGTAGCTGTGCCGCGATCTACGGCGACAATTCAGATGCCAAAGACCTGCCGGGTGGCGTGTTCACGGAAGAGATCTGGAACACCAGCTCATCGCTGACCCACAACGCCTACTCCTACTCCAAGACCCTGGCGGAGCGAGAGGGGTGGAAGATCCATGATTCTCAGTCGGCGTGGTCCCTGGTGACCATCAACCCGTGCCTGGTCATGGGTCCAGGGGTGCGGATCCACTCCACCTCCGAGAGCTTCAGCCTGATGAAGCAGATGGGCGACGGCAGCTTCAAGTCCGGCGCGCCCGATCTGGGTGTGGGGGTCGTTGATGTGCGTGATGTAGCTGAAGCGCACTTCCAAGCTGCATTCCGAGAGAGCGCTTCGGGTCGGTACATCACGGCGGGCCACAACACCAGCCTGCCGAAGATGGCCGATGCTCTTCGAGCGCGCTTCTCGGCGTACCCCCTGCCGAAGCGTACGTTGCCCAAGTTTGTGGTCTGGCTCTTTGGACCCATGCTCAACAGCACATTGACCCGCACCTATGTGAGCCGAAACATTGGTTGGCCCTGGAAAGGGGACAATAGCAAGAGCATCCGTGAGCTCGGGATGACCTACCGGCCGCTGGAAGACACCCTGGGTGAGTTCTTCCAGCAGCTCGTGGATGCGGGTGAGTTGAAAGCCCCGTAGGTCGCCAGATGCGCTCGCCGCGGATCGGCTAGCTCATGGACAGGAGCTGGACCTCGAAGACCAGGGCCATGAAGGGCTGGATGGGGCCCCCTGGGCGAGGGCTGGCGCCGTAGGCCAAGTCTTGAGGGATGAACAGCTTCCAGGTGGAACCTTCGGGCATGAGCTGTAGCGCCTCGGTCCATCCGGCGATCACCTGGTTGACACCGAAGGTGGCGGGGCTGCCGCGCTGCACGCTGCTGTCGAAGACGGTGCCGTCGGTCAGGGTGCCATGGTAGTGCACGGTCACCTGCGTGGTGGCGGTGGGCTTGGCGCCGGTGCCCGCGGTGACGACTTCGTATTGCAAGCCTGAGGGCAAGGTCACCACGCCGTCGCGCTTGCCGTTTTCGGCCAAGAAGGCCTCGCCGGCCTCTTTGTTCTTGCCGTATGCGGCGGCTTGTTGGGCTTCCATAAAGGCGCTGATCTTGGCGTTGGCTTCCTCGGCGGTGAAGCCGGCTGGCGTGCCCGAGAAGACAGTCTGAACACCGCGAACAAACTCCTCCATGTTGAGACCTTGCAGGTTCTGGGACTGAAGGCTGGAGCCAATGGACAGGCCCAAACAGTAGCTGGCTTCGTTCTTGAGATCGGACACGTTGACTCCGGGTGAGGTTCGCCAGGGTGTTAGCCCGCGGCGATGGACAAGAGCGCCCTATTTGAACGGCATCGCCACGCGCTGCAACAGCGGCTGGCCGACTTGAAGGCGGCGTCGGGATCGGCCCGGTCCGGCACCCGTGTCGATGGCACCCATCGCCCGTCGAACCGAGGCGAACGCGCGGCGGTGACGTCCCAAGGCTATTTGGCGCACGGCCTGGGTCTGAGAGCGGCCGAGGTCGAAGAGGCGCTTCGGCAACTCAGCCTGGTCGATGAAGGGCCGCGGACTCGGGTGAGCGTAGGCGCGGTCGTGACTGTGGAGCTCGAAGACGGGACGGTGCGGCGTTTGGCGGTGTTGCCGGGCGGCGATGGCGCGCGCGTCGACCAAGTGGAGGTCGTGTCGCTGAGGTCGCCGCTGGTCGCGCCGCTGGTCGGGCTCGAAGAGGGGGATGGCGCCGAGGTGGTCCGGGCTGGGCACTCGCTTGATGTAGAGATTATCGAGGTTCGATAGGGTGTTTGGCTCAGTTTTTGTCCGCATCTGAGGCGTGGGTGTCGACGGCGGCAGCGATCGCTGCCTTGAGATCCGCGCGGGAGAAGGGCTTGGCGAGGAAGACGTAGCTTCCCCCTGCCCATTCTTTGGCGAGGGCTTCATGTTCGTACCCCGACATGAAGATCACCCCGCACCTCGGGTTGGCGTGGCGAACCAATGCAGCCACATCGGGCCCCGTGGGGCCATCTTCGAGCATCACGTCGGCGACGAGCAGGTCGAAGGGCTCGACCAGGGCTGCTTGAATCTCAGACCGGTTGCACCCGCCCGTGGGTTGATGCCCGAGCCGCTCCAAGACTCGGGTCGTGCTTTGCAACACGGCGTCTTGGTCGTCGAGGACGAGCACGCGCAGGCTCTCGACCTGGACTTCGGCCACGATGTTGGATGCTGGGGTCTCCGCACACGCGGGTAGATGGAGGGTGAACGTGGTGCCGATGCCGACCTCGGAGTGCGCAGAGATGGTCCCGCCCGACTGGTGCACGAACCCGTGCACGGTGCTCAGGCCGAGCCCCGTGCCGTGGTGTGACCCCTTAGTCGTGAAGAAGGGGTCGAAGACCCTCGGTAAATCGTCAGGATGAATGCCGCTTCCCGTGTCCTGGACGCTCAGGGTGACCCGCTCGGCGTCCGAGGAGATCGTCAGCGTGATCGCGCCGCCAGACGGCATGGCATCCCGCGCGTTCACGCACAAATTGACGATGGCGCTCTCCAGCTGGCCGGCGTCGATCTTGCAGACCCACGGACCCCCTTGGCGATGCACGTTCATCTGAATGCCGGGGCCAAGCGTGCGCCCCAGCATGGAGACGTTCCGCTCCAGGAGGTCCGCGACGTCCGTGGGCACGGGCTGCAAGGGTTGGCGGCGGGCATATGCCAGCAGGGAGCGGGTCAATTTTCCCGCTTGAAGGACGGCTCTCGTCGAGTTTTGTACGAGGGCCAGCGCGTCCTTGGGAATGTCGTGCCGATGGGCGAGCTCCTCGTTGGTCAGCAGGATCACCGAGAGCAAATTGTTGAAATCGTGGGCGATCCCGCCCGTCAGCGAGCCCAGGGTCGACAGGCGATCGGATTGATGAAGCTTCTTCTCGGCGTCTTGGACTTCGCGCGTGCGCTCCTCGACCCGAAGCTCCAGGGTGTCCCGAATGGCTTGAAGCGCTCGGTTCGCTTCTGTGGCTTCCGTCACATCGCGGATGATGCCGACCAGAGCAGGGCCGTCGGGGTTATCTGGGCGGTCGAATAGCGCTTTTTTGGTAATGATGGTTCGAGTTTTCCCCGATTGATCGGTCAACAGTTCTTGGTTGACGTTGGTCGTGCGACTGCGCAAAACCTCCTCGTCTTTGGCCCAAAAGATGCTGGCTTCTGCGTGGTCCAAGAAGTCGAAGTCCGACCGGCCCAGAAGCTCTTCCCGCGTGCGTCCCATCAGGTCGCAAAAGGCCTGATTCACGTAGATCCACCGGTGATTCTTGTCTTTGGCGAAGACCGGATCTGCGATGTTGTCGAGGATCATGAGCGGGAGCACAGCCGACATGCAGACTCGGGTGATGGTGGGGGTTGTGGCTCACGATACCGCGTGGGGCTCCTCGTGCGGGGCTGGACCGACCGGCCCTCTGTTGCGATGGAGCGTGCGTTCGAGTGGCCAGTGCTACGTTGCGGCCTCGGGCTCCTAAACCCCCATCCGAATTGGAGGAATGCTCATGCGTTCCCATCCCGTCGCCCTCTGGGCCGACCTCGCCGACCGACAGCCACAGTACGCACTAGTGGAGGGGGTCGACCTTGTGCTCATCCGCCACGATGACGCGGTTTCGGCGTTGTACGGACGCTGTCTGCACCGGGGCGCGCTCATGTCGGACGGCCGGGTTGAGGGGAACGATCTGATCTGCGGTTTGCACGGTTGGGACTACCGGATCGACACCGGCGTCAGCGCGTACAACAATGAAGAGGCGCTGGAGCGCTTCGCGTGCTGGGTCGAGGAGGGCCAGGTCTACGTCGATGCCGAAGAGATCGACGCGTGGCGGCAGAGTCACCCCCAACCCTACAAGCGAGACGACTACCTAGGGCTCTACCAAGACGTGCACGGCACCGAAGATGAGCCTCACAACGCCCATATCCAGCGCTTGGCTCGCGAGGGTCTGTCCAAAATGGGGCACCATGGGCCCGTCAGCGCCATGGGGGTCAGCCGAACCCAGCTGCCGAGCTGGGATGACATCCAGTTTGTGACGGCGCAACTGCATCGCTTGCCGTTGATGGAAGACGTGGAGGTTGGCACCGATCTGGTGATCGGTCCTGAGGCGAAGCGGCCGCTGACGCTCAAGATCCCGCTGTTCGTCAGCGATATGAGCTTCGGTGCGCTCTCCGCCGAGGCGAAGACGGCGCTGGCCATGGGCGCTCAGCTTGCGGGAACGGGGATTTGTTCGGGTGAAGGCGGCATGCTGCCCGAGGAGCAGGCTGCGAATGAGCGGTACTTCTACGAGCTCGCCTCGGGTCGGTTTGGGTGGTCTCTGGACAAGGTCGAAAAGGTCCAGGCCTTTCACTTCAAGGCGGGCCAAGGCGCAAAGACCGGCACCGGGGGACACCTTCCTGGAGAGAAGGTTCAAGGCCGCATCGCCGAGGTTCGTGGATTGACACCGGGCGAGCCGGCCGTGTCTCCACCACGCTTCCCCGACCTGAATGATGCGTCGGACTATCGGCGTGTGGCCGACCAAGTCAGGGACCGTTCTGGCGGGATCCCCATCGGGTTCAAGTTGTCGGCCCAGCACATCGAGCTGGACATCGACTTCGCCCTGTCTGTGGGCTGCGAGTACATCATTATGGATGGGCGTGGAGGCGGTACCGGTGCTGCACCCAACATTTTCCGTGATCACATCTCGGTGCCTACCATCGCGGCCGTCGCCCGTGCGCGGCGTCACTTGGACGCGCGTGGTCGGCGGGACGTCACCCTGATTGCGACGGGGGGACTGCGGACCGAAGCCGACTTTGCCAAAGCCCTGGCTCTGGGCGCTCAAGGCGTCGCGGTGTCGAACAGCGCGCTTCAGGCCATTGGCTGCCTGGGAATGCGGGCCTGCCAAAGCAATAATTGCCCGGTGGGTATCGCGACCCAGAAGGACCACCTGCGGGCTCGCTTTGAGATCGCCCTGTCTGCCAGGCGGCTCGCAAACTGGTTTGAGTCGACGGTGGAGCTGATGCAAGTGCTGGCCCGGGCGACCGGCCACACCCACCTCCAAGACTTCTGCCTGGATGACCTCACCACGTTCAAGCGCGACATGGCCCATCTGTCCGGTGTGGCCTACGGCGGGGTGATGCCGCTGTAGGGTTAGGGGATCGCGTTGGAGGTCCCTATGAATCTGTTGCGTGTTGTGCAGCCGAGTCCGGTGTGCCGAAATGGTGTATTATCCAAGGTTATTTTGATGGCTGTGCTGGGCGTTGCCGCCGCCTGCACCGCCGATTCGCAACCGACGGACAGCGAAGACACCGAGGTGGGCGGCGACACCGAGGTGAGCGATGACACCGATCCGGACACCGACACGGACGTGGACACCGACACGGACGTGGACACGGACACAGATGTGGACACTGATCCCCCCGCGCCGTTGCGTGTGGTGGTGTTCTCCAAGACCGAGGGCTTTCGGCACGGCAGCATCAAAGATGGGCTGACGCTCATCGAAGACCTGTCGAGCGAGCAGGGATGGACCCTGACCGCGACTGAAGATGGCGGCGACTTGGCCGCTGCCCTGCCCAATACCGATGTAGTGGTGTTTCTGAGCCCGACGGGCGACGTGCTCAACGGCTCTGAGCAAGACGCGTTGGAGGCCTTCGTTCGCGGGGGTGGCGGCTGGGTGGGCGTGCACGCTGCGGCGGACTGCGAATACGACTGGCCCTTCTACGGCGAGCTGGTGGGCGCGTGGTTCAAGCGACACCCGAGCGTGCAGTCTGCCCGGATCCAGGTCGAAGACGACTCGGCGCCAGCCACGAAAGAGCTGCCCAATCCTTGGGAACGTACGGATGAGTGGTACGACTTCCGCACCAACCCGCGGGACCAGGTTCAAGTGTTGCTGACCCTCGATGAGGCGTCGTACCGAGGCGGCGAGATGGGCGAGGACCACCCCATCGCCTGGCAGCACCGAATCGACTCCGGTCGGGCCTTTTACACCGGGCTTGGACACACCTCGGGCACCTACTCAGAGCCGCTGTTTCAAGGGCACTTGCGAGGTGGGATCGAGTGGGTGTCGGGGCGCTAGAACACGGCGCGACGTGTGGGCCCTGGGGCGGATGACTCACTCTGACTTCGGGCCTCGGGGTCGGATCTCAAACGGAAGCTCAGCGTCCATGGCAGACGCGCCGCGCGGCATCGAGAACGTGCGATCGACGGTCGCGTAGAGGCCGCCCGATAGTCTTGAAAGCGGCGCGAGCTTGGCGACGTCGATGTGCTTTCGCGCGTTGACCAACTCCGAGTCGACCCACACCCCGACGACCTCGCCGATGACCACAATGCCGCTTGTAGGCACCCCAGGGGCCAGGCGGATGACGTGCAGGGTGCGGCACTCGAAGCTCACCGGGGCCTCTTTGACCCGAGGCGCCTTGACCCGTTCCGAGGCCACCGGGGTGAGGCCTGTGAGCTCGAACTCGCTCTCGTCCGCGGGTAGGTCCGCGGAGGCGGCGTTGATCTCGCGGGCGTGATCCACCACGCCGACGTTGACCACGAACTCGCCGACTCCGCCTTGGTCCGGCGGCAGTACATTGCGAAGGGTGTCCTTGTCCGACCCATCACTGCGGGTGGTGGGGCAGAACATCAGCGCCATAGGGTCGGCGCCGGCTCCGGTGAAGAAGGAGTATGGTGCTAGGTTATGCCGCCCTTCAGGCGACACCGTCGACACGAAGGCGATGGGTCGCGGCAGGATCGCGCCGGTGAGCAGGTTGTAGCGCTCGCCGGGGGTCAGGGACTGGGGGTCGAAGTGCATGGTGGGGATGTAGTCGATCCGATGGACCCACGGCTCTGGGTTCCGCCTCAGTCCACGGCGGTGCTGTCGACGACCAAGGTCGTGCGCACGTGTACGCCGGCGTGCAGGCTCCGGTGAACGGGGCAGCGGTCGGCGATCTCCAGCAGCCGGGCCCGCTGGGTGTCATCCAGTGGCCCGAAGAGCTCGACGCGCCGCTCGATAACGTCGATCCGGGCGGCGTCGGTCTCGGGGCAGTCCGCGCAGTCCGCCACGTGTTCTTTGTTGTGCTCTAGATGCACCAATACCCCTTCCAAGGGCCACTTTTTGCGGTCCGCGTACATGCGCAGTGTCATGCTGGTGCACGCCCCTAAGCCGCTGGTGAGCAGCTCGTAGGGGCTGGGTCCTGTGTCTTCGCCGCCCACCTTCGCCGGCTCGTCGGCGCGCAGGTGGTGGGTGTTGCGCACGACCAAGTCCGTGCCGAATCCCGCAGCGCCCGTGAAGGCTTCGACATCGTTGCTGTGGGCATCGTCGGCGGTGACCTCGGGCAGGTAGCGATCGACCCACGCGGACACGACCTGGCCCACGTACCGGGCGTCGGCGGGCCGAGACAGCAGGTGGTCGGCCCCATCCAGGGAGACGAAGCTCTTGGGGTGTCGGGCGGCGGTGTAGATCTTGGCCGCGTGTTCGACGCCAACGGTCGTGTCCTGGGGGGAGTGCAGCACCAAGAGCGCTCGGTCGAGGGCTTCGACCTTGGGCAACAAGCGACGCTCGTGGATGTCGTCCAAGAAGGCTTTCCGGACCTTGAACGGGCGGCCGGCGAGCTGCACGACGGCTTCGCCTTTGGCTTCGATCTCTGGGCGAGCCTCGGCGAAGAGGTGGGCCACATGGCCGGGATCGCTCGGTGCGCCGATCGTCACCACGGCCCGGCACGAAGGCAGGTCGCCCGCGGCGGCCAACACGGCGGCTCCACCCAGGCTGTGCCCAAGGAGAATGTCCGGTAAACCATAGGTTTTGCCCATCCACTCCGCCGCCGCGAGCAGGTCCTGCACATTGCTGGAGAAGTGGGTGTCGGCGAACTCCCCGCCGCTCTCCCCAAGGCCCGTGAAGTCGAATCGCAGCACGCCCACGCCGCGAGCGGAGAGGGCATCGGCCATGACTCGGGCTGCGCGCAGGTCTTTGGAGCACGTGAAGCAGTGGGCGAACAGCGCCCAGGCGCGGGTGCGGCCCAAAGGACGGTGAAGTCGGCCAGCGAGCTCGTGGCCGGCGCTGCCTGGGAAGGTCACGCGGGTGGTGGACATGGGGGCTCTCGGGTGCGGGGAGGGGTGTACCTGTAGGGCTCTTGGGGGCGCTGGAGCCCGCCAAATGCGAGCCGGGTTCAGCGCGTCGCGACGCCGACGAAGAGGGTGCCGCCGAAGACCCACGGCGAGCCCGGCAGCGTGGTGTATCGGTAGTTCGTGCCCATGCGTTCGAGGGGCTCGTAGACGCGACGGTCCAGGTCGGCCTGGGCCATCCACTCGACGATGGGCTTCTGGGGGGTCCAGGGCTCTCCGATCACATCGAAGATTCCAACCGTGGTCCCCGGTTGCAGTTGCTCCCAGAGCGTTTGGAAGACCTGCTCCCAATCGGGGAAGGTCGTAAAGCCCAGGGCGCAAAAGAGGGCATCGGCCTGGGTCACCGGAGCCGTCTCAGCGCGGCCCTCGTGGACCGTAACGTTGGTCCAACCCTCGCGTTCGATGCGCTTTTTTGATTGGGACAGCATGCCTGGTGAGAGGTCTACGCCGACGATGCGGCCCTCTTCGCCCACCGCGTCGCGCAGCGGCGAAAAGCTCTGCCCCGTTCCACAGGCCAGATCGACGACCGTGTCGCCGGGGTTGAGGCACAGCGCCGCCACGGCGGCCGACCGGCTCTCGCGGTAGGTCTTTTCCAGGCTGGCGTCATACATGAGGGAGAATCGGTCATACCAGCTCATCGTGGAATTCCATGGGTACGCCGCGCGCGGGCTCTGATGATCCGAGATCGCCGTATATGCGGCTACGGTCGCCTCTAACCTAGCGCCGCCATCCAGGCCCGATGTCGTTGTGCCGCTCGGGACGGGTGCCCGGGGCGGAGCGCAGGCGGTCGATGGGTGCGCTGCCCCAAGCTGTCCCAGCCCGTCCCACGGCCTAGCAGATCGCGCGCGCATCACTATTCCCCTCCCGGTCGGCCGCTCAAGTCATCGAGCGTCGTTCCGAATCTGGATGCTGGAGGCGTGATGAGATGGACCCTGATGGTGCTCGCAATGGCGACGCTCGCGAGCCCGGCCACGGCCGACGAGACCACGACCGAGAACTGTGGCCAGCTCTGGGCCGACTACTTCAACCGGGTGCACGCGCCCGAGCCTGGGACCTCGGGCAGCACCTTGTTTCGGCTGGCCGATAAGGTGGGAAGTTTGGGGCGTAAGAAGGCGCCTGAGGTGATTGTGGCGTCCTGCAAAGCGGGCCCACCCAACACCAGCACCATCGATGTCTGGGCTGGGCAGCGCGAGTTTGACGTGGCGGGCAACCCGATCGTGAAGGGGACCTGCACGACGGTCGACGTCATCGAGATCCAGGGCAAGAAACGCAATCGATGCCGGCGTTTCCCCACGTCTCGGATCTGCCGACAGCTCGACGACCCGTCGGTGTTCGAGATTGCGGTGGGCGGGTCCTCGATCGTGGAGTGTCCGGAGTAGGGGGGCGGGGGTGACTAGACGTTGAACCGGAAACTGGAGTGGGGTCCGCGGGCATGAGGCGGTCGGCGCAAACGCCGGTTTTCGTCGGGTGGAGACCGGTCGGGGAGGGTGGAGACACGGGGTTTGTGTCTCGCGTGTGTCTCACTCGGTGGCGTGTGTCTCACGGCTGTTGTGGCGCCCACGGCAAGGTCAATCACCCAAGCCCCACAGAGAGGTGGTCTTCCAGTTCGTGACGAAGCCCATCTTATCTCTGGGAACCTCTGGATAGTCCGCAAGCAGTG
>JBGCER010000192.1:0-5650 GCA_045106515.1 Myxococcota bacterium | reverse complement strand
GCACCCTGGTCGTGCTCCGGGGAGACGGCGGGTCCGAGGTGTGGAGCTCGCCAGGGTGGAACGGCGGCGGTGGCATCGCCATGGCGGACGTAGACGGCGATGGGATCACCGACATTGTCGGCTTTGGCGCCGATGGAACGGTCCGGGCGGTCGACGCGACGGGCCGGGTGCTCTGGAGCGGAGGACGGGTGACCACGACCTACCCTCAAGCGACCGTCGCTGACCTCGACGGGGACGGCAACCCCGAGGTCATCGCGGACACCCAGGTCTTGAACGGTTCCACGGGCGCGCTCCTCTTCACCTTGCCCATCAACGCGTCGATTCCCTACCGGTTGCCGGCCGTGGCGGACCTGGACCAGAACGGAACCCAAGAGATCATTCTTGGAAACTCGGTCTTCTCATCGACGGGTCAGCTCATGTGGACCAGTCCCGTGCGCGGTTCATACGGCCACTGGGCTGCGGTGCTCGACACGGATGGAGATCCGCAAGCCGAGGTCGCGATGGTTGGCGGTGGCCAACTCGCCATCCACGACCACGACGGGACTCAAAAGGTGCTGACCTCCGCTGGCGGAACGCAACCTGGCGCCCCCTGCGTGGCGGACTTCGATGGGGATGGGCAGGCGGAGATCGCGTGGGGCTCGTCATCGACGCTAAATATGTACGAGACCGATGGTCGCCAACGGTGGGGCGCCTCGGTCGATGATTCATCGGGTCTGGCCAGTTGTTCCGGCTATGATATCGACGGAGACGGCGCGTACGAAGTGCTCTTTGCCGATCAGAACACCTTCCACATCTTCGACGGCACCACCGGGGTGCTGCTCTATAGCCAGGGCGGCCACGCCAGCGGAACCCTCTGGGAGTACCCCTCGGTGGCGGACCTAGACAATGACGGGTCCGCGGAGATCGTCATCACCAGCAACAACTACTACCTGGGTGGTTGGAGTGGCGTCACGGTGTTCGGTCACAATGGCGACGGGTGGATGAAGAGCGGGAACACCTGGCACACCCATGACTATGCGGTGACCAACATCTTGGCCGACGGCTCGGTTCCCGCCCGTCCGGAGCCGTGGTGGCAGACCTACAACGTCTACCGGGCGCGCCCGGCCGTCGACAGCGCAGCCACCGACCTGCAAGTGCGCATCACCGACGTCTGCTACGTCGGCTGCGAGGATGACAACCTGGTGCAGGTGGCCGTTCAGGTGCTCAATACCGGTGGCGTCGATGTTCCGGCGGGAGTGCCGGTCAGCATCTATGGCAATAGCGGCGGTGTTTATACGCTGATCGGGACGCAGACGCTGGCCGAGCCGGTGCCTTCGGGTCGGGCCCTGGAGTCCATCGAAGTGAACTTCAGGAAAGACCAGGTGGGGACCGATGGATTCCTGATCCGTGTCGATGATGACGGCTCCGGTACGGGGCCTCATGTGGAGTGCGACGAGGCCAATAACGAAGCGACCTACAACGACCCTCCCTGCTGATCGCCCATTGGGTGTGGAACCGCTAGCGACCCACGTGGTCGGTAGCGGCCATGCGTATGTATTGGGTCTTGTTGGCGAGCTGTGCATCGGCCCTTCCCGGAGATGGGAAGGCCGTGCCTGAAGTGCCGGTTCAACCTGAGGTCGAGGCCGCGCCCGGCCGGACCTATGCCCAGATCCGGAGCGATCTAGAGGCGCGTCGGGTGGAGATCGCCGAGCGGTACAAGACGGCGACGGATGCGGGCTCTCGGGCGCGGGTGCTAGAAGAGGCCCGCGACGAAGCGAACCGGGCCTTGCGAGACGATCTCTTTCCCGCCTGGGCCGGAACGACGTGGGATTTCTATGGCACCACCCAGACCCCCAACGACGGGGAGATCGCGTGTGGGCACTATGTGTCTGTGGTGCTCGACCACGCGGGCTTTGACGTGCAGCGGCTGAAGCTGGGCCGACAGGCGAGCGAGAACATTATCAAGACCTTCTCGAAACCAAAGGATATACGCAGGTTCTCTGGTAAATCCTCGGAGGAGGTTGTGGCCTCGGTCCGGCAGATGGGTGCGGGGACCTTCGTGCTGGGCTTGGATGTTCACGCGGCCTTTCTGATCAGCGATGGCCAGACGGTGCAGATGTGCCACAGCTCGTACTTGGGTACGGCCAAGGTGCTTTGTGAGGATGCGCAGACCAGCCCGGCGATGGAGAGCAACTACCGCGTTGTAGGAAAGCTGTTCGACGATTCCATGATGCGAAAGTGGCTTCAGGGCGCATCGTTCCAGACGGTCGGGAGCGGGTAGGCGCGTGGCGCCCTGTGATCGCCTAAGGTCCTCGCAGACCAGTGCGGGGAGCGGCGATGAGACTCTTGATCTTGACTGTGATGGCTGTGTGCCTGCCCTCGGTGGCGCTCGCGTGTGGCGGCCACGTCGAAGTGGCGGTCGTGGGCTGGTCGCCCAAAGGCCATGCGGTCGTCCGCACCCAACACAATAATGATGACGGGCTGCACGCCTTAGAGCTGGACCTGATCGGACCGGGCCCAGAGCGTCATTGGGACATCCTGACGGAGGCGGACAACCAAGACCCCAATATTCGAGGTGCCCGCTGGAAGAAGGCCGAGGCGGAGTTGTTGGCTATTGGGGTGGTCTTTGAGCCGACCAAGAAGCCGACAGCGACGCCGTTTACCTTGTCTGATGGGACCACAGTCGAGACCCGCCACATTCCGATGGCCCCGTTGGATCCGGATGACCCCGAAAACGGGCTCTACCGTGCGGACCTCGTGGTTAACAACGATGCAGGTACCCAATTTGTGACGGAAGTGGGGTATCTGCCGCAGCATTATGCGGACCCCAGCCGATCGGCGGTGTGGCACCACCCGGTGACCGACAACATCGTGATCACCGCAGATGGAATCAATGCGGCTCACCGCATGGTCTACGGCACCTCGGTCCTTCGCGCGGTGACGGCGCCCCGCACGGAGTGTCATGGGTATTCGAGCTGGCGCATCGTCGGATGGGGAGCCAAGGGCGGTCCCCTCGTGCGGATCGAGCAGTCGGGCCATCCGATCGGAGGCTCTGAATTATGCCTATTGAAGCTCGTAACTCTCGCGCCGGACTCTCGCGAGTTCCCGGTCGTGCGACCCGGTGACACGCGACCGGACGACGTGCGACGTTCGCGATGGCCTGGCGTCGCGAAGCAGCTGAAAGCCAATGGCGTGACCTTGCAGTCCGAACCCGTTCAACCTGTGGGCTCGCTCCGTGGCAAGGGCCTCTTAGACTCGATTCCTGTTCCCGGAAGGCCGTATACGCTGGAGTTTGTGGTCGATCCTGCAAAGGACGGCGACCATGCGACCTTGCATGCGCAGCTTCGGTACGCAGGCCGGGTCACGATGGACCGAGTCCAGGTGTCGGTGCTACCCAAAGGGAAGGTCAACCTGAAGAGTCATGACATGTATTGGTCGCCAAGCTTCGATGCGCTCGTTCTGGTCCCAGAGCGTTGGTGGGAGTCCAAGCGATTGACTGTGGAATCCCTCGACGCAATCTGGAACAAGCGGCCCAAGCGCTAGCCCCCATCCCTCATGGCCGCAGGTGCTGTGGAGTCCGTCAAGAGGGATGCCGGCTACGTTGGCGAGCCATCATCGGGCGGTCCGTCGTAGACCACGCGCCCGTCGACCAGGCGCACGATTCGCTCGCACTGGCGCGCGAGTGCGGGGTCGTGGGTCACGATGACGAAGGCGGTGTTTTGCTCGCGATTCTGCTGCTTGAGCAGGGTCATCACTTGCTCGGTGGTCTCGGTGTCCAGGTTTCCCGTGGGTTCGTCTGCAAAGACCAGAGCGGGTTGATTCATGAGCGCTCGGGCGATGGCCACGCGCTGCTGCATGCCGCCAGACAGCGTCTTGGCGAGCCGATCGGCCTGGCCAAAGAGGCCCATGGACTCCAACAGGGACTCGGCTCGCGGCCGTTGGCTGCGGTTGAGGCTGCCGCTCAGGGCCGCCGCGGGCAGCATGACATTTTCGACGACGCTAAGTCCTGGAAGCAAGTGGTGAAATTGGAAAACGAACCCGAGGGTCTCCCCGCGAAGCCGGGTCAGGGCCCCATCGGAGAGCTCCGCTACCTCTTGTCCGCGGATCTTCAGAGATCCTGACGTGGGGCGGTCGAGCAGGCCCAGCAGGTTGAGAAGCGTGCTCTTGCCCGATCCCGAGGGTCCAATCAAGCTGATCAGCTCGCCGGGCTGCACGACCAGGTCGATGCCGTGAAGTACCTGGACCTTGGTTTCTGGGGTGGTGCCAAAGGACTTGCGCACACCGCGGAGCTCGACCAGAGGTACAGGGCTCATCCATCACCCCGAATGGCCGCGGCGGGGTCCATGAGAGCGGCGGTGCGAGCAGGCCAGAGTGCGGCGAGCAGGCCCGTTGCCAAGCTGATGAGCGTTGCGGTGATGGCGGTCTGTAGGTCGACGACGATGTTGAACGGCACCACTTGGGCGAGTCCGAAACCGACCAGTGCGCCGACTCCGGTGCCCAAAATGGCTCCGCCAATGCCGAGTAAAGCGCCTTGCCACAAGAAGACCATCAACACCACTCGGGCGCGCACGCCCATGGCTCGCAAGATGCCGATCTGGCCTCGACGCTGCACGACGCTCACGCCCAAGACGCTGGCGATCCCCATGGCGACCGCGAGCAAGGTGAAGGCTCGAATCAGTAGGGTGGACTGGTCTTGAGCGGACAGGGCGGTGAGCAGCGACCCGTTCCGGTCGATCCAGCTTTCCACGTCTCGGCCTGTGCTCTTGCGGACCCGGGCTGCGACGTCATCGACGGAGAAGATCTGCTCGACGGTACCGTCGATCCGGGAGATGTCGCCGGGTTGACCAAGAATGCTCTGGGCGCCTCGGAGGGACATGACGACCCAGCGGCTGTCGACCGCGTCGGAGCCCAGGTTGAACAGCCCCACGACCCGAACTTGGGCGTCTGTGGTTTGGGTGCGCAAGCGCAGCGGGCTGCCCACTCCGATGCCCAGATCGTTGGCCAAACCCTGGCCGATCACCACTTGTTCAGAACCCGGTCGGTAGTCGCCTGCGACCATATTCCCGGGGAGGTCGATGATGGTCGCCAGACGAGTCGGGTCGGCGCCAACGATCTCAATCGCAAGCTCCGAGCCGCCTCGCACGGCCAAGCCTGCGCCGGCGAGGGTGGGGCACGCGGCGGTGACGCCGGGGGTGGCCTCCATTCGGGTGAGGGCCAGCTGCCACTGATCGAAGGGGCGCCGACGGGGCTCTGGCAACACGACCTGACGCAGGATGAGGCGATCTGAATCCGACGAAAAGATGGGCTCCGGAGGCGCATCTTCGTTGAGCACACTCAGGTGAGCTTGGGCGCCGAGCGTCTTGTCCAGCAGGTTCTGTTGCACCCCGGCCATGGTGGCGGTGATGAATACGTAGGCTGCCACGCCGATGGTGACGCCTGCGAGGATCAGCATGGTTTGCGTTCGGCCTTCGGTCATGAAGCGCCAGGCGAGCTGCAGGGGCAGCATCAGTCTTGTCCTTCGAGCACGGCGGGCACGACCCGCTTGAGTCGAACGGGGTCGCCGGCCTGAACCTTGGCATCCATGCCCAAGATGACGTCGTCGGCGGTGATGCCCTCTTGGATCTCTACGGCGTCGCTGCCCTGGAGGCCGAGGACGACGTCTTGCCGCACC
>JBGCER010000191.1:0-12978 GCA_045106515.1 Myxococcota bacterium | reverse complement strand
CCCTACAAGATGCCGAGCTTCTTCGGATACATTGGCTACGCCGCCGTCTTCCTGCTGCCGGTGTTCATTTTGGTGTCGATCGGGGCGTTTGCGCTGATGTAGGGGCAGCGTCCAGCCCGCGGGTTGGTCGCTGAGCCTCATGCGGCTTCCGAGAACAGCGAGAGCTGGCATTGCGATGGACGACTCACCCCTCCGTGGGTCGCCCACCGCCGGTTCCGCCACGAGGCCCCCACCTCGATGACCGGAACCACCGGAGCTGGAGAGCTCCACGCCGCTGCCAACTGCATTGGCTGCGCCTGCCACGAGCCGAGCCCACCACGCCGCCAGACGCAAGAGACTCGGCCCGCAGCCATCCACCGGCTTGCGCTGCAGGGTTCCCCGCGATCCCCCAGGAAACCGGTGCCTCGCCGATGGCCCAACCTTGGGTGCCCTTGGGTTCGGGCCACCAGAACCACCGCTTGACCGACCCGGGCATCGGGCTCGCACACCACGACTTCTCCGCGCTCGAACCATCGACCGGCAAAGGTGCCGGACTGCACCACCGCGAAGGCTTCCGAGTCGGCATCTAGGTTCGGCATGTTTTCGATGCCGTCGAACAACGCGGGGTCGTCGAACAAGGCTCGTTTCAGCTCAACAATTCTAGGCGGAGTCATGGGGCACCTCGTTGGTACACCCACAACCTACTGAACACCCGTTCGAGCGGCAAGCACTTTTTTGGCTATACGGACATATTCTGTCCGTTTGGGCTATTCCCGTCCGCATTGCCTCCGGAAGTGGCAGCGCCGGCACTCGGCCGAGTCCTCTTCAACCATGGGAAAGTCACCTTCTTGCGCCACATTTTGGGAAACATCGACCAGCTTCGTCCTCATGAGCGCTGCGCTGTCTCGGACGGTCGCGACCGTGGAATCCAACATCTCTTTCGTGAGATCTCGTGTTTCATAGCTGTTTTCACGAGTGTTGACGTACATCGCCCGCACGCGATTCAGCGCCAACTCACCGGGGTCACCCGGCGCCTGACCAAAGTAGCGGTCCAACACATAGGCCCCATAGACGCCGAGCTGCTTGGCCACGGTCTCCGGGTTGTGCTCCCGGCCGGTCTTCCAGTCGATGACCACAAAGCCGCCCTCGCCATCGCCGACGAGCACGTCCAGAGACACCCACACCGGCACATCCCCGACTCGCATTTGCTGAAGCTCTTCGATCTCCACGATCCGTTCTGGCACACGAGACAAGCGAAGAAACACGTCATTGTCGAACAAGCCGTCGACCTGCCGCTCGATCTCCGCCAGGTCGGCCTCCCACACATCCGGCGCCGTACCCAAGTCATAGTAGTGGTCCACAAAGCCTGGGGACTTCTTGGGACGCTGACGATATAGTCCGCGTTCAGACTCTTCAATTCGTCGACGCGCCTGGCGCATGAAGCGCTCGACTGCCCGCTCCCGAGTGGGGAACTCTCCACGGCGCACCTGCTTGAGCAGCCACTCTGCGGCCTCGTGCACGGTGAGACCGATCCATTGTGGACGACTGTTCAGGCGCTTCTGGATGTAGATCTCACGCGCAGGCGACGACGGGTCCCATCCCCCCCAAAACGCGTAGTGCTGCAGATAGTAGCGACGTAAGCAGGACTCGAAGGCGCGATGCCGACTCCAAGACCATGAGAACTCGTTCTTCAAGTCAGCCATCGACCACCCGGTTCATGCTCTTATAGCGGCGCTCCAGCCGACTTCGAAGGAGGACTTCATGAGCCGCCCCCAGACAATCGTCACCGTGCTCGCTGTGATTTGTGCGCTGCAAGCGGGATGGATCGGCGCCCAGTGGATGTCGGGCACCGCCTGGGCGGACGACCCACTCACCACCACCGCCGACGCCGGCATCACGCCGTACAAGCTGGTGTGTCGCACCTTCGAGTTGGACAGCTCCGGCGCCGAAATCTCCATCCCAGGCTCCGATAGCGAAGCCGGTCGTTGGGCGATGGAGAACGCCGACTTGTACACCTACACCGTCGACTTTGAGGCCGTGCAGAAGTCCACTGGCTACCCCCAACACTTGGTGCAGGTGTGCCTCGCGCCCCGATAGCGCCGGGCGTGCCTCGGTCGGAGCGATCACTGTGGCCCCTCACGATCACATCTAGGACTGGGTGTCCAACCTTGTTTTAGAAGCGCCGCCACAGCTCTCCGGTCCTCCCCAGCTGCGTCTGCCGAAGGCGCTGGGTCCATCGGGGGCGGAGCGAGCAGGTTCGCGACTGAGAGCGTCGAAGCCGCGGGCAGCGCCTGCTCGACCGCGTCCACAAACCCGTCCGCGCCGATGGGATCGAGGAGATGCGCCAGACGGGCCAACCTGCGCGCCGCCTCTACATCTTGTCGGGCCAGCGCCCCGGACACCGCCTCCGCCACGGCCTGGGCCCAGACCGCGCGGCCCGGCCACGGCGCCTCTTGAACCTCCGACGGCTGCACCGCAATCCACCGCCCACACGGACCGAGCACGCGGCGCTCCTCCCCTGCCTGCATCCCCACGCCATCGACCGTCCACCCTACGTCCACGGTCACACCTGCCACATCCCCCAAAGCCATCGCCGTCGCCGCGACCGTCCAAGGTCGCCCCGTGTGGTGTCGCACAACCGCTTGGGGATGCGAGGGCGGCTCCAAGGACCCGGCGGGGTCGCCCGACACTACGGACATCAAGCGACGGGCCCGGTCCGGCTCAGGCGCTTCCGACACCCACCGCCCCCACGTCGCCAGATCTTCCGCCTGGGCCTCCGCCGTAGGCGCTCCGAGCGCGTCACCCGCAGCGAGGTAGGCGAGCAGGGCCCGACGCGCCCCAGAGGGCTGCAGGGGCAACTCTGTGCCTTGAGACTCCAACCCCATGGCGGCCATCTGCTGGCGCAGGGCATCCGTCAGGCGGTGCGCGCACTCGACCGTCCCACGGCCTTCCGCGCCGCGGCACATCGAGCCCGATCGCTGCACGAGTTGGTGCAGGTAGACCGGCATGGGCGATACGGTCAGCCCGCTCTCTCTTCGCGTCACCTGTCGATCCCACGCGTCGGGCTCGAGCCCCAGCACCGACTGTGCCTGGGCATTGAGCTCGGCAAGCGCGCCCTCTGGGCGAAGCGCTGCGGGCATGGAGGCCAGACCGGACAGCCGGCGCAGCAGCGCTTGGACCGACTCCGGCTCATCGAAGCTCGCATCTGTCCGCCGCACGTCATCGCGGAGGTCAGGGTCGGCCCAAACCAGCGGCCAGGCCTCATCCTGCAACGCGTCCACAAGGTCAGCCCGAGGCACCCCCGCCAGGTCCGCCCACACCATCAAGTCCGTCGGCTCATCCCGGTCTGCCATCAGCAGCGCGCTGCCCGCCCGAAAACGCTGCCGGGGAGACGCGACCTCCCTCTCAACAACCTCCCGTAGCCAATTGGCCCGGCGCCGATGTCGCTTCTTCACCCGCTCGCGGCCCGCATCGCCGAACCATGTGGGCGGGCAGTCCACCTCGAGGTCTTGTTCGAGCACCTTGAGCATCGCCGTCCAGGGCGGCGCCTCACATGCCTCGACCTGCGCGAGCTCTTCCGCGGAAAGCCCCTGCTGCGATGCGTAGGTCCACCACAGGTGCTGTCCGTACGTCCAAACCGCCCACGACACCAGGCCAACGACGCCACAGCCGAGCACACCGAGCACAATCCATCGGGTTCTCGGAGCCATGGACTCCCCAGCACGTCACCCGGGCCACCGATTTTCGCATGCATCGCCCAAGAAGAGGGGGGGATTGCGAGCGATGTGCCGCGCTGGGAGAGCACGGCGGGTGGGGTGCGGACCGAAGGCCCGGATGACGTGACACTGGCGGGTGCTGAACCTGCGCGGGGGTGCGCGTGCCCAGCGGATTCCAGCCGAAGCTGGAGGGGGAAGGTGTCAGCGGGGGTTGCTGACGACCCAGGTCTACCGCTCGCCGATCACAGCGTCAACAACGTAGTTCTCACGACGATCCCCACCAACACAGAACCAATGGCTGGGGACAACATCAGCCAGTACCAGTATTATGAAGTTTGTATGCGGATCGCGATCCGGACGATCTTGTGCGATCACCCTACGGGACCCCCCCATACGGGATCAAAAAAAAAGCGCTGTTCCACAGCGCTGGGGATAAACCGTTGTGCCCTTGGGTCGGGCGCTATGCCAACGACTATCCGTCGGTGTCGGTGTCCGTGTCGGTGTCCGTATCCGTGTCGGTGTCCGTGTCCGTATCCGTGTCCGTGTCCGTGTCCGTATCCGTGTCGGTGTCCGTGTCGGTGTCGGTATCCGTGTCCGTGTCCGTTTCCAGCGGCCAATCCGTGTCGACTTCGGGCTGGGTGATCTCAAACTCCGAGGTGGGGTCGGTCGACGAGGACGCCGAATCAACACCGTCGCTATTGCACGCGGTCATTCCGAGCAGACAGGCAACAACCAGGGCAGTGCGAAACATGAGAACTCCTCTACGAACCCGTCTATGACGTCATGGCGAATGCTCAACACCCACGGGCCCGCCAGTATAGCCGATCGATCCGTCCATCGCCCCTATCGTGACTGGACCTGCACACGGATGCGGTCCGTACACGCCGGCCCGAGCGCGTCCGAGACCTCGATGCTGATGACGTGCGTTCCAGGCGTGACCAAGCGCCGCACGAAGGAAGTGCCGTCCACCAGGGCGCCATCGACGTCCGACCGCCAGAGTACAGCGAGAGGGTCTGCATCCCCATCAGATACTACCGCTTCAAACTGAATATCTGTTCGTTCGATTACGCTCGTCCCATCGAGAGGAGCGACGATCTCACATCGAGGCTGCTCGTTCGTGCGGACGAAAACCGGGATCGAAAACCCGACGGGGCCGCTGCTGCGATCTTCCAGCTCCACGTCGAGCTCGTGGTCACCGAGCGGCAGTTCTCCTGTCCACTCCCACACGCCATCCCCATCCGCATTGCCCTCAAACACCCCGAGGCCGTCCGCATCGAGGCCGTCCACGCGCAAGGCCACCGTGGAAGCCGCTTGATCGGCGTCTTCGACAACCGCGCGCAACGTGCCAGGTGTGACGAACACGCCAGGTCGCACAAAAGACATCGAGACCGTCGGCGGCGTTCCGCCGTCACGGAGGGGTTCGGTCCGGATCTCTACAGCCGGCTCAGCAGCACACCCCGCCATGCAGACCCAAAGCAAAACGCGCACATCGCCTCCACGCCCAAGCATACCGCATCCCACGAGGTCCACGAGCCCTAGTGAAAGTCACGAGAGACCGACCGGATCGCGAGAGCATCGTCGGGGATCGCCCAAAATCGTTCTACCAACACACTCATGGCTTCATCTTGTCGTTGCAGCCTGCCATCGACCCCCAAGAGCGTGGCGTTGCGAGCGACCTTTCGATACTCGGCCCACACCTTGGGCCAGATAACCAAGTTTACCAGTGCTGTTTCGTCTTCGAGGGTCATGAACACGACGCCCTTCGCGGTGCCTGGCCGCTGCCGGTTGGCCACCAACCCAGCGATGCTCACCCGGCGCCCATTGGGCACCATGACGAGCGTGTCGAGCGCCTCGATGCCGTCGAGTTGCGGACGCAACAGCTGCATGGGGTGGGTGTCGACTGAGAGCCCGACGCGTTTGTAGGCAGCCTCGATCTTCTCCACAGCGGTCTCGTTGGGCAGGTTGGGCTCGGGCTCGTGGCGGGCCAACCCGGCAAAGAGCGGGAGATCCGTCCAGAGTCCCTGTAGGATCCAAGCGGCCTTTCGGCGGCCCACGCCCAGCGCCATGAAGGCGTCGGCTTCGGCCAAGGCCTCTAGTGAGCCCCGGTCCAAAAGGGTTCGGCGCGCAAGGTCAGGCACGTCTAGAAATCCATGTTCCATTCTTGCCTTTACCACCGCACGCCCCTGTTCTTCACCCAATCCCTTCACCAGGCGAAAGCCACAGCGGATGGCCAGTTCGCGCCCCGGTCCCGGCACGCCAGAGTCCCCTTCCACCGGCTCCAGGGTGCAGTCCCACTCGCTCCGCACCACACAGACGGGACGAACCTCGACTCCGTGCCGCTGGGCGTCGGCCAGCAGCGCTCGGGGGCTGTAGAATCCCATGGGATGGCTATTGATGAGCGAGGCGGTAAACGCTTCGGGGTACCAGCGCTTTAGCCAACCAGAAACGTAGACCAGCAGCGCGAAGCTGGCAGCGTGAGACTCAGGGAAACCATATTCACCAAAACCCTGGATTTGACTAAAGATCTGCTCGGCAAACTCCTCGTTGATCCCTCGCTCTTTCATGCCGACGACGAGCTTGCGGCCCAGGCCATCGAGGTTGCCCTTCTTCCGCCAAGCGGCCATCGCACGCCGCAATCCATCGGCCTCGCCAGGGCTGAAACCGCCGACCTCCACCGCCATCTTCATCACTTGCTCTTGAAAGAGGGGCACCCCGAGGGTCCGCTCCAATACAGGTCGAAGTGCGGGATGGGCATAGGTAATGGGCTCCTCACCACGCCTGCGGCGAAGGTAGGGGTGCACCATGCCGCCCTGGATGGGTCCCGGTCGGACGATGGCCACCTCGATGACCAAATCATAGAAACAACGTGGTCTTAAGCGGGGCAGCATCGACTGTTGTGCCCGGGACTCGATCTGGAACACCCCCACCGTGTCTGCCGCACAAAACATATCGTAGACCGCGGGATCTTCGGCGGGGACCGTGGCCAAGGTCAGCGGACGATCCCAATGCAGCGCAATGAAATCGAAGGACTTGCGAATGGCGGTGAGCATGCCCAAGGCCAGGCAGTCCACTTTGACGAAGCGAAGGGCTTCGATGTCGTACTTGTCCCATTGAACAACGGTGCGATCGGCCATGGACGCGGGCTCCACAGGCACCAGATCGACCAGACTGCCCGCCGCGATTACGAACCCACCCACGTGAATCGATAAATGCCGTGGCAAACCCGTGATCTCTTCGGCCAGCTCCAGCGTTCTCTGCACGCCGGGGTCCGCGTAGTCCAGCCCCGCTTCTGCGACGAGGTCCTCTACAGCGGCGTCGGCGCCGGCACTCCATCGGTCATTGGCACGGGCCAACCGGCCCACCTGGTCCAGCGACAGGCCCATCACCTTCCCCACTTCGCGGATCGCAGAGCGGCCGCGGTAGGCGATGACCTCATTGACGAGCGCGGCCCGCTCGCGCCCATACCGCTCGTAGACGTATTGCAGCACTTCCTCGCGGCGCTCGTGCTCAAAGTCCACATCGATATCAGGCGGCTCCCCTCGCTCTTCAGAGATGAAGCGCTCAAAGAGCAGCGTCGTGCGCGAAGGATCTACCGCCGTAATTCCCAAGGCGTAGCAGACGGCGGAATTGGCGGCCGAGCCGCGCCCTTGGCACAGAATGCCCCGGCTCCTGGCGAATCGAACGATGTCGTTCACCGTCAGAAAATAGCTTGGAAAGTTCATTTTTTCGACCAGATTCAGCTCATACTGGACCTGAGCGAGCACAGACTCCGCGGCACCATCAGGGTAGCGCTCCCCGAGCCCTTCATGGGTGAGCTCGCGCAGCCACGACATGGCTGTGTGTCCATCGGGAACCACCTCGCGAGGGTACGAATAGGCCAGCTCGCTCAGCGAAAAGGCACACCGCTCCGCGAATGCCACCGCCGCGTCCACCGCCCCAGGGATGTGCATAAACCTGCGGCGAACCTCGACCTCTGACAGCAGGTGTCGCTCGGCATTGGCCCCGAGGACCCGGCCTGCTTCGGCCAAGGTGCACCCACGCCGGATGCAGGTCAGCACATCGGCGACTCGGCGGCGGTGCGGCTCGTGATAGAGCACATCATTGCTGGCGATTAAGGGGGCATCTAGCTGATTTCCCAGCTGAACCGCCCCGTGAGTGACTCGCGCATCCCCGGGCGAGAGCGACTGAAAGACCAGAACACCGAGCCGATCTCCGAACGCCTGCCGCAGCGGGTCTGCGCGCGCTGCAGTCCACCCCGGACGCAGCAATACGAGCAGACCCTCGGTTTGGGTGAGCAGGTCGGATGCGAGCAGGCTTGCGCGCCCCTTTGCACGCCGATGATGCGCATCTGTCAGCCACCGACACAGCCGCCCCCAACCCCGCAGATCTTGGGCCAGAACCACCACGCCTGGATGATCTTCGACCGTCAAAGAAGCACCGCAAATCAGGTGCAGGCCCGCGTCTTTGGCGGCCTTGTGGGCCCGTGGCAGCCCATACACCCCGTCACGGTCGGTGATGGCGAGATGATCGATGCCCAATGCAGAGGCCGTCTCCACCAGGTCTGCTGGTAGAGAAGCCCCGTGCAAAAGGGAATATGCAGATTGACAACATAGCTCGGCCCAGGCCATACACTGAACTAACGTTCAGGTAGTGCCTGGGCCAGCCCACTCACGTCAGGCGCGGTGGTCGCTACTCTTCCATCACTCGCGCAGATGCACAGATGGTGTCGAGCTCTTCCTTCTTGCCATCTGCACACGTCTTGTACCGGGTCAACCCGTAGAATGCGCGAGGAGAGCTGGGCTCTTCACCGACAAACTTGAGGGCGTCGACGTTGGCCGCCCAAGAGTGGGCTCCGGTCCAAACGACGCACTTGCTGATCTTGCGCACCTTCTTGGGATCCGCCTCATCAGGCACGGAGTAGTCGCAGTCCACGACCTCCATTTTCATGTCTTTCGCGCCCGGCTTCCACTGCACCCAGGAGTCTGCCGAGTAGGAGCAGCCTTCCACCGCTTCGACGTTCTTGAGGCCGATGTAGTGGTAGTGAATCGTGTCCGAGCTGCCGAACTGGCGCTTGGGATCGATGGCCTTGAGCTCTTCGTCGGTCGGCGCTTTCTCTTGAGACAACGCCAAGAACTTGTTGCCTTCCATGCAGTTTTCATACAGGTAGGTGTTGTCCTTGTCTTGGACGAAAGGGTTGGTGCCCACCGGGTTGGAGTCCACCAGCTTCTTGCCATTGAAGATGGTCATGTACTGGTCGGTCACGCGAAGCTGGCACTTCTTCTCGTTGACGTTGACGTCCAGCAAGCCCTGAAGCTTGTTGCCCAAGAAGTTCTTGGACCGCTTGTACTGGGCCATCATGGCAGGGTTCTCTTTGAATCGTTCGGTGGCAAGTGCAATTTCCGCCTTGACTTCTTCTTGGGCCTTGGCGATGTCTGCACCCTCGAGCTGAAGGTCGCCCGCCAGCTCTTGAAGCTTCTGCGTATTGCACGAGCCGGGCTCGTAGACCTCCAGGGACAGGCACCAGTCAAACAACTTGGGCTCTTCCATGCAGTTGACTTCGCGCTCGCCGACGAAGCAGTCGTAGCTGTGCATCTCGTAGGGAGAACCAACGGAATAGTCGACTTTAAGCTTGCCGTCTTCCTTGAAGAACTTCATCCGCGCCAGGGGATTGGCACGGTTCGGGCCTTCGGGCATGGCCTCCCACATCACCCACTGGGTGTCGTTGAGGGACTGGTTGGTGATCGAGCACTCCTGTACACCCCCTCCTGCAGTGATCTTCCGGCCTTCGTCGCATCCAGAAACGGCGAATGCGGCGGTGAGCGCCAGGACAGCGGTGAGGGACGAACGCATAGAGGCTCCTTGGGGTGCAGAGCCGGCAGAGTACCAACGGGCGCCACAACCTCACAAGTCAAGGAGCCATGGAAAGGAAAGAAGGTGCCACGACGACCCGACTTCGCAGCGCCCAGGACCGGGGCCGTTTGCCCGCAGACACCCGCCCGGCTACTCCGAGGGGTCTGTCTGGCCCCCCGCGTTCGCGGGTCCCTCCGCCGGGAAAAGTGGCCGGCTTACGCACCCGGGAGATCTTACATATGCCGTTTGAGATTGGCGAAAAGGCAGTTTACCCCGCTCATGGAGTGTTCTTGTTCAAAGATACGGCGACCACCGAGATCGACGGTATGAAGTACGAGCTCTACGTGCTGAAGATCCTCGACAACGGCATGACCATCCGCGTTCCCACGAACAACGCAGACGCCATCGGCATGCGGGAGATCATTCCCAAGTCCGCCGTTGAGAAGGTCTACGAAGTGCTGCGGGACCGCAAAAAGCCCGCTGACAAGCAGACTTGGAACCGCAGGTACCGCGAGTACCTCAACAAGATCAAGACCGGCGACCCCCTCGAGGTCGCGGCCGTCCTCCGGGACCTGGCGCTGCTCAAGAAGGAGAAGACTTTGTCCTTCGGCGAGCGCAAGATGTACGACCAAGCCCACGGCCTCATCGTTCAAGAAGTGGCTGTGGCCAAAGACGTCGATGAGTCCAAGATCAAGAAAGAGATCGAGAAGATCTTCGCCAACTAATCCGGTGCCGATCTAGATGACCGTCCCCCCTCTTCGTCTCTACAATACGCAGTCTCGCAAGATTGAGACTGTGCAACCGATCGAACCCGGCACGCTCCGACTCTACGTCTGCGGCATGACGGTGTACGACCACTGTCACGTGGGCCACGCGCGAGCCATGCTCGTGTACGACGCCCTCGTGCGATACCTACGATATCGTGGCTGGGACGTGCGCTTTGCGCGGAACATCACCGATATTGACGACAAGATCTTGGCCAAGGCTGCCGCCGAGGGCACCGACGTCCAGACCATCGCAGACCGGTACATCCAGTCTTTTCACGATGATATGGCCGCCCTGGGCAACGTAGAGCCGGACTTCGAGCCTCGCGTCAGCCAGACCCTCGACGAGATCCGCGGCATGATCGGGGCTTTGATCGAACGAGGCCATGCGTACGCAGCCGACGGCACGGTGTGGTTCGACGTTCGCTCCTACGAAGCCTACGGCAAGTTGTCGGGTCAGAAAGTCGATGAGCTGCGCAGTGAAGACCCGGAAGGCGGCAAGCGATTCGGCGCGGACTTCGCCCTCTGGAAGGCCGCGAGGCCCGGAGACGTGTCGTGGCCCAGCCCATGGGGCGCTGGCCGACCCGGCTGGCACATCGAATGCTCGGCCATGGCCGAAGCGGCTCTTGGAAACACCATCGACATCCACGGTGGTGGCTTGGACCTGGTCTTTCCTCACCACGAAAACGAGATCGCACAGTCCGAGTGCGCCCATGGCAGCACCTTCGTCAACCTGTGGATGCACAATGGCATGCTGACGGTAGACACCGGCACAAAGGCCGGCGGACGAGCCGATCGGGCGGCTCGCGAAGCGTCCGATGAAGACGCAGAACAGGTCGACACCAAGATGGGCAAGAGCAAGGGCAACGCCTTTGTGATCCGCAATGCCTTGCAGCTGGTCCCCGCAGAGACCATCCGCCTCTACTACCTACAGACGCACTACCGCAGTCCCCTACCGTGGAATGACGACGCCCTGATGGAGTCGCTGTCCATGCTCGCACGCCTCTATGAAGCGCGCGAACAAGCCGAAGGATGGCGCGGCGAAGAGAAGCCCGACGACGTGGCTCGGTCCATCGGTTCCGACGCCATGACCGTGCTGTCGCTGGGTCGCGCTTTCGAGGAGGCGCTCCACAACTCGTTGGACCACGACTTCAACACCGCCAAGGCCCTCGGTCTGGCGTTCGAGTTGGCCCGAGCCATCAATCGCTTGGGCAACCACAAGAAGGTCGCTAAGCGCGCCGGACCTATCGTCGCGCCGGCCTTGAAGGCATTTGGCACGTTGTCCGAGGCCCTCGGATTGCTGTCGATGAGCTCGGCGGAGTTCCAGGCCGAGGTTCGCGTCAAGCGCCTCGCCGCCATGGGCGTGCCGGAGTCGGCGGTTCAAGCCCTGCTCGACCAACGCCTGCAGGCGCGGGCCGACAAGGACTGGACGCGCGCAGACGCCCTCCGCGACGAGCTCGACGGAATGGGCATCGTGGTGATGGACACGGCGGACGGTTTGAGCTGGAAGGTCAAGCTCTAGCCGCTCGCTAGAAGCGGATACCCACTCCGAACCGGCCGCTGACGAGGCTATCGTTCAGCTGACCGAGTTCGCTGCCGGAGGTCTCGCCGACGACGATGACGTCGCGAGTCTGCACCGCGAGCCCAACATCGACGAAGAGCTCGTCGGTGACGTTGTACCCAGCGTGGCCGTTGGCCCCGATACCCAGGAACTTGTTCACGCCGAGGAGTCGGGCGCTAATGTCGCCCTGAACGTAGACCTTTCCGACCTCGGCGCCGATCTCACCGCCAACTCCGAGACCTTGCACGTACAGAGACTGGAACTGTGCCTGGCTCTCGCTCACACGCCCCGTGAAGTAGAGCACGTCGCCGCCGTGGTAGCCGGCGCGGGCACCCACCCAGAAGGTGTTGTCGCCGGACTGGAAGGGGTAGCGAACGCGCAGATCGCCGTTCACCTGAACCAGTCCGTCCCGCACCACGTAGCCGCTGAACAGGTCCGCGGTCATCGCCCAATACGAAGCTTGGAACTGAGCATCGAAGCCCACATACTTGTGAAACCAGCCTTCGATCGCCACTTCTCCGCCCTGGGGAGTCGCGGCGGAGCCGCCCTTGTCTCCGCCGACGGCGATGGTGGCGTCGAGCAGCGGGCCATTGTCGGGCAGCACCGACTGCTCATAGGTGTAGCCGCTGGTGAGGAAGGCCAATCGCAGGCTGTACCCCGTCAAATCGCGCCCGTCGGGCGTGGGGTCCACAGGGGTGCCGATGACACCGCCGCCGCCCGTCACCGGATCTGCAACGGCCGTGCCGGTTCCCCACGCTTCGGGGTTGTCGGCCACGCCGCTGATGGGGATGCGACTGAAGCTAGCTACATCGCCGGAGCCCACCGACACCTTGACCTCACCCACCGCCGTCGGAGGAACGAGGACATCGACCTTGTAGGTTCCCCCTCCTTGATCCGTCACGGCACCCGCTTCGCCTTGGCTCGCCACCACGTCGAAGGAGAGTCCAGCAACGCCCAAGCCTTGGGCGTCCTTGGCGTCGATCATCAGCGAGACCTTGCCGCCCGCCGCCACGGTGCTGGGCTCCGCTCGCACCGACATGCGGGCGAGCGCGCCCGCTTGGGCAGCCGCCGTATCAGTCGGGCCGGAAACGCCAGAAGCCGCGCCCTC
>JBGCER010000190.1:0-7008 GCA_045106515.1 Myxococcota bacterium | reverse complement strand
CCCGGCACTATCGAGTGGGAGTAGCCCACAGATCGCCGTCGGAGGCCAAGCGGACCGGAACGCCAGCGCGCCGCAGGGTCGCGAGCGCCTGAGCCCGGTCCACGTGGCCGTACAGGTGGGTGACCCACGCCTGTTTCGGTTGGCTGCGCTCCAGCAGGTCTAGGACCGAAGACGGCGTCAGATGGCCAGGGATGGGCTGCGCATCCGAGCCCGCGCACTCGGTCACCAGTAAGTCTGCGCCCGTCGCGAGCTGGGCCAGGGCGTCCGAAGGCCCGGTGTCTCCGCTGAAGACGACCGCGCACTCCGAGGTCTCAAATCGTAGATGTAGGGCACCGGCGGAGTGGTTGGCGGGGGCGGTCACCAGTGTGAGGCCCTGCCCCAGGTCCGAGCGGGTTGTGGTGCTCAAGCTGTGCTCGTGAATGTGGATGCCGCCGGCCGGCTGTATCCATCGCCCGTAGATCTCTTGTAGCTGTGCGTAGAAGGCAGAGAACCCGGTTCCGGCCCACACGGGGTATGCAGCGGCTCTCTTGGGCGGCACACAGAAGCTGAAGAGCAGTGGCACGAAGTCGCCCGTGTGGTCGATGTGGCGATGGGAGTAGACTCCGCCAGCGAGTTCATTGGGTTCTATGCCTGCTTTTGCAAGGCGCTGGAGGGTGCCTGAGCCTCCGTCCACCAGGAAATCTCGTCCGCGGTGCGTGACGACGAACCCTGCGGGCCCTCGGTCGGGATGGGCCTTTGCCGTTCCGGCGCCGAGTACGCGGAACTGGAGGGCTCCGCTCGGGCTCACAGCTCCTCGAGCTGGATGTCGTCGCCGTCCCACGGGTCCTGGCCTAGCCAGACCAGCGCCTCTTGCTCGAGTACATCTGCGAGGCGCTCGATGAGCTCTTCGAGGCTCTGAACCCGCGCCAGGTTCTGCGTGAACAAGAGCAGACCCTCAGGGGGCTGCAACCAGGGGTCTCCGTCTTCTGGGGGCTCACCCAAGAAGAGGCCAGGGATCCGTGGGCTGAGGGGCGGATCATTGGCGCGCAGCATCTCTAGGTCGGGAGCTTGTGGAAGCCGCACTGGCACGCCCTCCCACAAGGAGCGGACCTCGGGGGCCACGTGCATCATGGCGGTGGTGAGCGCTTGTTCCCAGGATTCGGCGTCCAGGCGTAGGGGGAACGGGTAGGCCAAGGGGTCAAGGCGGTTTGCGGCGATGAGCGCTCGGGCCGACTCCGTGGCGTTTCCGGGGAGCCGATCCAAGGCAAAGCCCATGACAAAGTGGGCATCTGCAAGAGCCGGGTCGAGCCGGATGGACTCGCGGGCCGCCTCGACCGAGCCCACGAGGTCGCAGCTGTCAAGGCGGGCAAGGGAGAGAGCCGCGAGTCGATCGGCGCGAGGGGTGGGGTCGAGGCGCAGGAGCTGTTCCCAGGTTTGCACCGCACCTTCGGCGTCCATCATCCCGGCTTGGGCGTGGGCGAGCAACTCCAGAGCCTCGACGTGCTCTGGCGCTTCGTCCAACAACTCTTCGGCCTCAAGTGCCGCGTCATCCCACGACATTCGCTCGACGAGCTTGCGAACGTGATCGAGGCGTAGGGCGCGAGCGGTTTCTGGGTCCAGGGTCCAGCCCTGGGAAATGACATCGTCCATTCGAGGCACTTATCGCGTTCGCTAGACCTACGTGAGCACGATGTACGCGGCCAGGATCAAGCTTCCGAGAATGGCCAGCAGCAAGACGAGGACCACAACGCCGATAACCACAGTGGGAACGCCGCCCTTTCCAGTGGGTGCGGGGGCCTCGGGAGGCGGCTTCATCGGTACGGAGGGGCCGTTATCCGTGCCAGCCGTGTCGGGGCCCGTCGAGGCTGCGGGCAGGCCGCCACGAAGCGCGATGGAGAAGTGCGCGAACTCAGCGATGTCTTTGCACAGCTCCAAGTCCGTGAGCATCCACTGCTCAAACTGGGCTTCCTCTTGGGAGTTGGCCATGCGATCCGCCTCATAGAGAGGCAAGGGGGCACGGTCCAAAACTGGCTTTTCAGGAGCGACCTCGAAGGGGACGCCCTTCTTGTCCCGGAGGTACCGCTTCACTCGGTAGCGGGCTTCGAGGATCCCGAGCGGATTGCCGCCCAGGGGTGTGGCCAGGATGTCGATCTGCGAGCGGTCCGCGTCCGAGCCGTAGACAGCCAAGAGCAGCTCGACTTCGTTGGGCAGGGCGCGGCGGGCGGAGCTCAGCAGCGACTTGGGGCGTCGCTGGCCCGAGTAAGCGGAGGGCTCATCGCCATCGGTCGCCCGGGTGCCTACGTTTTTGACTTGCTCAGCGATGAGGCTGTGGGCCCACGGGATCAGCTGGCGGGACTCGGTGATCTCAACCACGCCCTGGCCGAAATGCGCGCACGCTTCGTCACAAGGGCCCCGTCCGCGGGACTCACCGAGACGAGACGTGGAGATCGCGTAGTACCAATCCGCCACTTGCTGAGCCATGAGCTGACCGGCTTGGGCGTCGCCGGAGCGCCACTCCTTGAACAGCTCTCGAGTTGTGCGGCTCTCACTCTGGGACATGTAGGTGCCTCCGTGGGGCGGATGCTAGCGCCGGTGCGGGGCGCGTTCAACCGGGGTGGGGGAGTGAGGGTGTCGGTACCTGGGAGGGAACCTCTGAGGATGGCTTGATTTGCACCGAGGTGAGCAACCGGCCGTGAAGCCAGGCGTAGCGGGCACGAACGACGAATGGCCCTTCGCCTCCAGTGAGGTCGAGCTGCACTTCCGCGCCTCCGTCGTTGTCCGGAATCACTTCGGCTTCCTGGAAGGCTACATACCGGCGAACCCAAGGATCGAGGGCCTTATAAATGCTTTCCTTGATACTGAATCGCACCAGTGTGGCAAGCCACTGACGCGGCTCTGGAAGCGCTGAGATCTGCTGCAGCTCACGGGGCGTCAGCACCTTTTTGGCGATGCCGGGCCTTGGGGGCCCATAGTCCTCTAGGTCCATGCCGATGGACCATCCGTGGTTTTTGGCGACCATGGCCACTGCGAGAGTCCGCTTGTGACTAATGCTTCCGATGAGCTCATCGGGGAGCTGCGGGGTGCCGCGCGGATCGGGGAGGACCGCAGCGGGCTGTTGGCCGAGTTGCTGGGCTGCGAGTCTCAAGGCGAGCCTGCCGCCGACGAAAGAGACCTGCCGAAACCCCTTGAGGGTCGAAGCGTAGGTGGCTTCGCCGGGATGGAGCCGCAGCAGCACATCCTCGGCCACCGGGTCGGACGAATCCGGCAGGTGTACGGCCGCGATGATTCCGTGTTCGGAGGCGTGGTGGTAGGCGAGAGCGAAGGGGTTCACGATGATCCATCGGAAGAGGGGCGAAGGTCGGCGTTGGGCTGGTCCGCCAAAACAACACTTGCAGGGGGCCCACCGTACCGCTTCAGGCCCGCGCTGCGAAGCCGGACCGCCTCGGAGTGCGGGAGGCTCGGCACAGGACCTAGCGCAGACGCATCGAGGGTGATGCGCGCGAGCTGCTCGATGGTCTCGAGGTGACAAAAGGCATCGATCAGTGTGGTTCCCAGGGCCACGGCGCCGTGTTTGTCGAGCAAGATGCCATCTCTGTGGACGGCGACGGCGGCTGTGGCGAGCGCGAGCGCTTTGCTCCCGGTGGTGGCGTACGGGACCGTGGGAACGGTGCCCAGCGTCAGCACGACCTCGGGAAGCAGGGGCCGGTCCAGGTCTACGCCGGCGAGCGTGCACGCGATGGCGCTCGGGGGATGGGCGTGAATGATGGCGTTGATGTCCGGGCGGCTCTTGTAGCAAGCCAGATGCAAGGCGAGTTCGGAGGTAGGTTTGCCCAAACCTCGGAGCCACTGGCCTTCGGCGTCGGTGACCACGAGGTCCGTGTCTTGGACAAAGGCCTTGTGCGTTCCGGCTTTGGTGCACAGGATATGGCCGCTAGGCAGCCGGGCCGACAGGTTGCCGTCGAGCGCGACCAGGAGCCCCTGGGCGTGCAAGCGGTGGCAGAGGTCGACCATGGTGCGCCGTAGCGCGGTCTCGGCGGGAACGTCGGGCGGATGCATCGCCAGTGCATTAGCACCGCGGGGCGGCGGTCGCGCTGGCGTTCCGCAGGCAATTTGTGATGCGACGAGAGGAACACGTGGGTAAGCGTCTGGTGATTACGGAGAAACCGAGTGTCGCTCGCGACATTGCGAAGGCTCTCGGCGGCTTTGAGGATCATGATGAGTACATGGAGAGCGACACTTACGTCCTGACGTGGGCGGTCGGTCACCTGCTCGAGCTGTCTGAGCCGAAGGACTACGACAAGGCGTTTCGCTCGTGGTCCATCAAGAATCTTCCGATCATTCCGGAGACGTACACCATCAAGCCTCGCGATGGTCAGAAGACTCGGATCAAGCAGATTCAGAAGCTGGGCAAGCGCAAGGATGTCGACGGCATCATCAACGCGTGTGACGCCGGCCGTGAGGGCGAGCTGATCTACCGGCGGATGGTCGAGTACACCGGCCTAGACGACAAGCCCGCTCAACGATTGTGGCTGCAGTCCATGACCAAGGGCGCCATTCTCGAAGCCTTCGAAAAGCTGCGTCCCGGAGATGAGCTTCAGCCGCTGGCCGACGCCGCATGGCTCCGAGCTGTCGGTGACTGGTTGATCGGCATGAACGCGACCCGAGCGCTGACCCAGCGCCTGAAGAGCCGTGGTGAGCGCGGCGCGTGGTCGGCTGGCCGCGTGCAAACCCCCACGTTGAGCCTCCTGGTGGACCGAGAGCGCGAGATCATGGCTCACGTTCCTCGCGCCTACTGGGAAGTGCGAGCGAACTTCGCCAAAGGAACTCAAGTCTGGCAGGGCACTTGGTTCGACAAGGATCTGCAGGGCCACCCGGACCGCGATGTGCGTCCGACTCGGCTCTTTGACGGGGCTCGCGCCAAGCGAATCGTCGAAGTCCTGCTCACCGGACCCGATGGCGTGGCCCGCGAGACGCGGAAAAAGAGCACGGAAAAGCCGCCACTTCCGTTCGACCTGACGTCGTTGCAGCGCGAGGCCAACCGGAAGTTTAGTTTCTCTGCAAAGCGGACGTTGGACGCTGCACAACGGCTGTATGAAGGGCACAAGCTGCTCACGTATCCCCGTACGGACTCTCGGCACCTGCCCGACGACTACGGCCCCACTGTGGACGAAGTCTTGGGTGCCCTTCAAGAAGATGCGGACTTTGCCAAAGTCGCAGACGTGGTTGTGGAACAGGGTCCGCTGAACATGGACCGGATCTTGGACGGCACCAAGGTCAGCGATCACTTCGCCATCGTGCCCACGGGCAACGAGAGCGATCGCACCATGTCCCCTGATGACCAGCGCATCTACGACCTGGTGGTTCGCCAGTTCCTGGCCTCGCTCATGGGGCCGGCGACTTGGGCCGTCGTCGAGCGGTTTGTCGCCGTGCCCGTGGATGAGCGCACCGAGCAGTTCCGCACCCGTGAGCGGTCCTTGGAGATCCCCGGATTCCGGGCGGCCTTCGACAAGGGCGAAGACGACGAAGATGCCCCAGCACGCCTTCCACCGCTCGTCGAGGGGCAGAAGCAGGCCGACGATGTGCAGGTCGAGGTTGCGGACGCCGAAGAAGAAGAGAAGGAGACCCGTCCGCCGCCCCGGCTGTCTGAAGCTCAGATCCTGCGTCTGATGGAGACGGCGGGCCAACTCATCGACGATGATGAGCTGGCCGAGGTCATGCGCGGCAAGGGTTTGGGAACGCCGGCCACGCGCGCCGACACCATCGAGGGCTTGGTCCGCAAGCAGTACGCCCGCCGCACCAGCGGCAAGATCGGCCCGACCAGCAAGGCCATGCGCCTGATGGACATCATCGGCCGCCTCGCAGTCGATGAAATCGCGCGGGCGCAGCTCACCGGTGAACTGGAGCACAAGCTCGGTCAAGTGCAAGAAGGCACCCTCGAACGCAAGCAAGTGCTCAGTGATCTCGAAGAGCTCACCCGGTCCATCACCGACAAGCTCACCGGCTTCAGCCACGAGGAGCTGTACAAAGACGAGCCCGGCCTCGGCACCTGTCCTTCTTGTGGCAAGGGCCCTGTGGTCGAAAACGCCTGGGGCTACCCCTGCAGCCTGAACGATGGCAAAGAGGCCGAGTGCCGCTTTATCATCTGGAAGGATCGCGGCGGAAAGTACATCGATCGGGCCATGGCGGCCGAGATGGTGGAACACCGCAAGGTCGGACCGGTGGGCGGCTTCTTTGACCGCGCTGGGCGAGAAGGGGAAGGCACGATCTTCTTGGAGCCTCCCGCCGAGGACGATGAGAAGAAGTACTGGAACCTTCGTGTCGAGTACGGCGAGGGCAATACGGGAGACTTGGAGCCCGAGGTCGTTCAGGCCAAGCTCATGCCGGACCCCGACGACCCCGAGTTCTGGATCGTCGAGACCAATCATCGCTATGTGTCAGAGCGATTATTAAGTAATAAGGTGAGTAAAGCTCCGGTCTTGCCCAAGGTGGTTTGCCACCGCGAGATGTCTGTCGACGAAGCGAAGCTCTTCTTCTCCGCCGAAGGAAAGACGCCGATCCTCGAAGGCTTCATCAGCCGCCGTGGACGCCCGTTTAAGGGTCTGCTGTTCCGAAAGCCGACGGGTAAACACGGGTTTGAGTTCCCTCCACGGGAACCGCGCGCGGGCGCGAAGAAGAAGCCCGCAGCGAAGAAGAAGCCCGCGGCGAAGAAGACGACCGCAGCGAAGAAGAAGCCCGCAGCGAAGAAGACGACCGCAGCGAAGAAGACGACTGCGACCAAGAAGCCCGCGGCGAAGAAGACGACTGCGGCGAAGAAGACGACTGCGGCGAAGAAGACGACTGCGGCGAAGAAGACGACTGCGGCGAAGAAGCCCGCAGCGAAGAAGACGACCGCAGCGAAGAAGACGACTGCGGCGAAGAAGCCCGCAGCGAAGAAGACGACTGCGGCGAAGAAGCCCGCAGCGAAGAGCGATGGGACTGCCTGACGTATGAGCACTTTCGCGCCCGGTACTGCACCAGCCAAGGTGGTGG
>JBGCER010000189.1:0-2911 GCA_045106515.1 Myxococcota bacterium | reverse complement strand
CCGTCCAGGTAGTGCTGCAAGCACTTCTGCACGAGCTCGGCGGCTGCGTGGACAAATTCCACATCCAGCAGCGCTCGAGGTCCTAGATTGATGAGCAGCGCAGGCAGGGGGCTCAGCAACCAAAAGGCAACGCCCTCCCCCGCCAAGAAGATCGCGAGCGGCAGATCGGGGCCGATCTGGTTTCCCCGAAAAGATAGTCGGACCTTGGTATACCGACTCGCTTGAAAGCTGTCCGACACCCGCTGACGCAGCTCACGCAGGGTCTCCTCGATGGCTTCTGGGTCCACCTCGAGTCGGAAGCCATTGAACGGCCCCTTGCCCTCGGCATCGCTCTGTTGGCCAGGCTCGTCGGTATTGTGGTCGCTCAAGCGCGCCTCCCCAGGAAGTTTAACCGCGCCTACCGAGCCGAAAAGCCCCCATCCACGACGAGCACTTGGCCTGTGATGGCCGCGGCCGCCGGCGACGCCAAGAACGCCACAGCGTGGGCCAGATCTTCCGGGCGAGCCAGCCGGCCCAGAGGCGTTCCCACCTCCACTTCCGCCGCGAAGGCCTCGTGGTCCGCAAAGGCACGCAGGGCATCGGTCCTCACCAGGCCCCCTCTCACCGTGTTCACCCGAATCTCGGGCGCGAGCTCCACCGCCAGCTGGCGCGTGAGGGCCTCCATCCCTGCTTTAGCGGCCCCCATCGCAGCATATCCCGGAGTATGACGCACGGAACCCAGACTGGAGAGGCCGATGACAGAACCGCCGCTGCGCATGAGCGGGAGCGCCAGCTTGGTGAGCAGCCAGAAAGGCCGCAGCGAGGACTCCAAGGTGAGATCCCAGTGGGATGTTCGTAGGCTCGCCGCAGGCTTGAGCGCACCAACGGCGGCGTTGTGCACGAGCACATCGAGGCCACCAAGGCGTTCGTCTACGGTGGCCACCATGCGTTTGAGGGCCTCGGGGCTGCGCACATCACCCTGCACAGGCCAGGCGTCGCCCCCCGCAGCGCGCAGAGCCTCGCACGTGTGGGTCGCACCCGCTTCATCGCGCAGGAAACCGACCAGGACTCGGTTGCCCGGCCCCGCAAACGCATCGGCAATAGCGCGACCGATGCCCCGAGAGGCACCGGTGACGAGCACATCCAAGAGACGCCCTACTTTGGAGCGGTCGCGGGAGCTTCGCCGCCGGCCGCTGCGCCACCAGCTTCGCCTTCTGCCGGCTTGTCCGCCGGCTTATCCGCGGTCTTGGTGTCTCCATCCTTACCGGTCATGGGCGAAACCATGTACGCCTGGAGCTTCTTAACTTTCTCCATTTGGTCCTTTGGAAGTGCTTTACACTCCGAACCTTCGGCCAAGTTGGGATCCACGCATTTCAGCTCCGCCTTGCCCAGAGCGAGCTCGACGCACTTGTCGATGTACTTGGTGCGCTCGACAAACTTCACATCCGCGACTTTTCGCTTGTAAAGCATGTCTTTCAGCACCTTCTCAGACGACGAGAAAGTGCGGCCACAGTCCTTTCGGAGCTGTGCGGCGTCATTCTCGGCCTTGAGCTCGGCGGCCGAAGGACCACAAGCAACCATGCCGCCCGTCAAGACAGCTACCGCAATCCACATTGAGATCCGCACTCGCGCCTCCAGTCTGCGCCGAGTCGGCGCACAGGTGATGGTGCATGGTACTCCAAGCACGACTAACGGCGGAACATCGAGCCGTTCAGTACCCCGAGCCCAGGAGCATCGGTGCCGTCCACATGGTGCAAAGCAGCGGGAACACCGGTATTCCCGCCCCATCGGGATCCTTCGGGTCCCTGCGAGTTGTCCCGGCTGCTCCGTGCGCAACCCCATCGGGCGTCGGTCGAATGGCCGGCCGGGTTTGCCGGCGGGATCGCGCATCGGCTGGATGTGCCCACCTCCGGTGCCTTGTGGGTGGCACACGACTTCGAGGAGCTCGCGCAGATGCGCCGCTGGTTTGCCGCTGGAGCCTTATCGAAGCGCTACGTGTTCGAGGCGTGCAAGGACGTGCCTTGGGACGAGAACTCCGTGGAACTCGCGCTGGCACACCACAAGCGAAACCGCACGAAAATGGTGGTTCAGCGGGGCAAAAACACGGAGCATCGCGGCAAGTGGTACCCGGCCAACACCCAACTACGGCGTCTGCAGGGTCGATTCTGGGAGGCGGTCATCATCACGGGCGTGACCCACCAAATCCGCGCGCACGCTGCCTTCGTCGGCCTGCCCCTTCGGGGAGACCCCCGTTACGGAGGTGGTCCACCCATTTCCGAAGAGGTCCCCTTTCACCTGCACCACCTCGGGCTGCGAGGGCCCGGCTGTGCCACCGACCCCGTGCCGCTTCCGAGTTGGGCCCACCCCGCCGCTCGTGCGTTACGCTGAACCCCTCTTGGAGCGACCATGTACTTCGACCACGCCAAGTGCCCCTCCTGCGGGGCCCAGTTCGACCCCGAGTCCATCCAAGTCAGCGAAGGTGCAGCCCGCTGCCCCGGATGCAAGGGACAGCTCAACATCAAGAGCCTCTTCGGAGTCGCCGCACACCTCGCCGATGCCGACGCACCCGAGGCCGCGATGGACGACCTCGTCGCCGGCTTCGGCAGCAGCAGCGACGAGTGGCGCACCACCGGTGGCTACGACCCGCTAGCAGGCCAAGGCACCAGCGCCCCCAAGGCGTCTGAACGTCGCCCCGCAGCGGCCAGGCAAGCCCAGCCGCCCCAAGGCGGCACCGGCATGGTGAAGCGACCCGATCCCGGCCCCGACGCCACCGGGCCTTCGGCCGTGCTCCAAGCCCTTCGCGACATCAAGAAGGGTCGGTAGCGCCGATGCGTTTTTGGTGGTGCGCGATCCTCGTGGCCGGCTGCCCCGGCGCCGAACCTACGGACGAAACTGATATTGTGCAGGTGGACTGCGACGAAGACGGCGATGA
>JBGCER010000188.1:0-3464 GCA_045106515.1 Myxococcota bacterium | reverse complement strand
GTCTTGCGGCTGAGTGCACGCCATGGGCTGAAGGGCGGCGGCGAGGCCGAGCCCTGCGATCACCAGCCAGGAAAGCCGAGATTTACCAGCCGTTGAGGCCATTGTCATCTCCAAGGTTGGCAGCGTCGAATCCATAGGCCTGACCCAAGATCTCTCGCGCTGCGAGAAGGTCTTGCACATAGGCGTCGCGCTCGGGGGACGTGGCGCTGGGCAGGGTGGGGCGCTCGCCGATTCGGGTCTGAAGTTCAGCGAACTGTGAGTCGCTCATCCGGGAGCGCGGGTTGAACTGCAGACCGAGCGAGAAGCCCTTCAGCTCCGACCAGTGTTTGGCGTGGCTGGCGAAGTCGTACTCTTGTGAGTCGAAGGTGCTCATGTCTTGCAGCACATCATTAATGTAGTGCACCGCGGTCGAGGCGATGGCGGCCTCCCAGCCCTCTAGCGCCTGATCGCGGTAGCCTTGTAGCTCGGCCAGCTCGGCGTCGGTGAGGGCTGCATCGGTCTGGTCCAAGAGGTCGCGGCCCTGGACAAAGCCGGCCCAAGCATCGTTGTAGAAGGATGTGCTCGCCTCGGCACCCGTGTCGCGTTTTGCGGCATTTCGCGAGTGCCCCCACGCGACCTCGGCCGTCAGGTCGATCTTGCCATCGTCATCGTCATCAAAGAAGGCGGTGTCCGCCACTTGTTCGGCGCTGAGGGTGCCTCCGTTCCGGGTGGCTCCGTAGTAGCCGAAGCCCTCGTCCCACGCGTGTTCGAGCTCGGTGTACGGCGACCCGGAGCTGAGCTCCGTGTGATCCGCGAGCAGGCCCTTGCCGGGCGTGTCGTCGTCTAGGTAGTCGTCGGCACCTTGGGAATAGGCGATGCCATTGCGTAGAAACTTGCCCAGCAGTTGGGCTCGGTCCACGCCATCGGCGCTCAGGGCCACCGAGGCGATGGGGGCGCCATCGGCGCCGGTCGGAATGACGCCATTGGCGCGCGCTGCGGCCGCGTCGTCGATCTCTTGCATCCACTGGCGGACCAAGCTCTCGGGGCTGTGATCGCCCCAGCCGACGAAGTCTGTAGACCAGTCTTTGTGCTGGCCGACCTCGTCATTGCCGGCGAGCTTGCCCCATAAGTTTTTGTCCGACACCTCACCATAGGTGAGCTGTAGGGGGGCAGGGTCGGTGACCAAGCTGTGGGGGATCGCGCCGGACGTCTCACCGTCGAAGGAGAGGTAGAACTCCATATCTGCGACGGTGCTCCCTGGGGCTGGGGCGAATCCCGCGTCAATGCGGGGTCCCAGCTCGGTCACGAAGGCCTGAAGGTCGTCGATGAGCAGCTGGCGCATGACCTGCCCTGAATAGGCGACGCTCGATTCCCCGGTGCGTCCATCGAACGCATAGCGGTTCAGCTCAACGGGGATGTCTGTAGGCGTGTCATCATCGTCTGACCCAGTGCAGGCCGCAAAAGCTAGGGTCAATACTGATAGACGAGCGAGCTGCATAAAGACCCCTGATAATGAAAGTCATTTTCATTTAGCTTTTATTTCAGCAGCACTCTCTGTCAAGGCACTCCATGGCATCTACGAAGGGGCTTGGGAGACTTGAGACCACGCAACGGAGACGGCCTCGGCGAGATCTCGCATGGAGCCGTCATTCCGGATGATGATGTCGGCCAGCGCCTCCTTGCGTTGCAGGGGGAGCTGGGCGTCGATGATGCCGCGAATGGTGTCTTCGTCGCTGCCATCTCGGGCTAGGGCCCTCGCCAGTTGTGCCTCTGGAGAGGAGCTCACCACAATGAGCGCCTCATACTGCGCATAGGAACCGGTCTCAATCATCAGCGCTGCGTCGACGATGGCGATGTCGTGGCCATCTCGCTCCAGCTCGGCGAGCTGGTCTTGGATCCATTGGGCGATCGCCGGATGGGTGAGTCGCTCCAAGGTGGCTCGCGTATTGGGTTCTTTGGCGATGCGGGCTCGAAGCGCGGGACGGTCGAGGGCGCCGTCTTGGTTGAGCACATTGGGGCCCAGCGCGTCCACGATGGCCGCGAGGGTTGGCGTGCCCGGCTCCACGACAGCCCTGGCCGCTAAGTCGGCGTCGATGACGGGAACACCGCGCAGTCGCAAAAGGTGCGCGACCGAGCTCTTGCCCGTGGCGATCCCTCCGGTGAGACCCAGCACTCTCATGGCCGGTCCACAGTGAGCCGGGCCAGGGCTTGGTCGATCTGCTTCTGCGTTCGCGGTGAGGTGACGGGGCGGGCGGTCTCCAAGGTCTTGACCCATTGCGGGTCGCCTAGGGCGCCGAGCAGCTTGGCGCACCCGGCGGCTTGCTCTGGATAGTTGCGAACGCATGCAGCGGCGGCAGGGCCGACCTGCGCGAGGTGATCGGCCCGGTCCACGCGGGCTTCGATGACCCGCATCGTGTCCGAAGACCCGCGTTTCATGATCCGCTGGGTCATCCGCACCCGTCGCAACAGCTCCCGAACCGCATAAGACCGATTTCCAGGGAGGGAATGGTCCATATCGCCAATCAAGGCCTCGAGCTGGGTCGGCCGAGCTCCGGTCGTGGGCGCCGGCGCCGGCGGCGGCACACTCTGTGCGAGAGCGGGGTTGCTGGTGAGTAGGGTGAGTAGCAGAAGCACGTGGTGGGCCTATAAAGCGATGATAATCACTATAGTGTCAGTACTGATATTGGCGGCTTAGTGCGCCCCGTTGCCTTGGGCGTGTATCACGGCGGATACCGACATCGAGCCGATCCGACAAACTCGGTAGCTGGTTCGAAACGTTCAAATTCCGAGTGTGCTCGCTCGGGCTTCATCCCTCAAGTCGCCCATCTGAGCCGGGCGTCTCTCGGCGTCAACGTCTGCGCGCATCCCACTTATTCCGTCTTGCGGACGGACCAAACGCGAAAACGACCACTCTCGGCGATGAGGTTCGCGGGGCCCAGGGCGCTCTCGAGGGCGCGGGTGACAGCCCGCTGCCGCTGGGTCACGAAGATCAGATGCCCACCGGTTGCCAGGTAGTCTGGACTACGCGCGATCAGGGCGTCCATGACCGAGGGATCGAAGGTGTTGGTCGCCCGGTGTAGCGGAGGGTTGGACACGATGAGGTCGTAGCCAGCCTTGGGCTTCGACAGCCTTGTGAACGCTTGCCACCCATCGCCCACAGCGCTCTGCATGTTGGGGAAGCTCTTTTGAAAGGCCTTGATCGCAAGCGCATCGGCATCGAGGGCGGTGATTTGCGCATCGGGCCACTTGGACTGAACCCCGGCGGCCAGCACTCCGATGCCACAGCCAAAGTCGAGGGCGGTGGTCACGGGGTGGGTGTGGGACTCAAGCGCCTTAAGCAGCAGCGCAGAGCCCTCGTCGAGGCCGCCCTTGGCGAAAATCCCCGGCGCCGTGTGAAGGTCCGCGGGCTCTGGGCCAAGAGTGAGGCTCACCGGCGTCAGGAAGGGCTCGACCTCATTGCGCACCGGCTCTTCGGAGCGGACGAG
>JBGCER010000187.1:0-3397 GCA_045106515.1 Myxococcota bacterium | reverse complement strand
CGCCGATTCTGTTCGTCCGTGCCTGGCTCCGTACTTCGTGGGCCCCGTACTTCGCGCTTAGAAGTTGACGCTGAGTCCGACGGAGAGGGTGTGGTCGTCGCGACCGTCACGCTCGAAGACGCTGAAGGCGCCTTGCCACTTCAGGTCGTGGCCATCCAGGTAGTAGTTACCGCCGATGGTCTGAATGTGGTTGTCGTTGGGCGTGTCGAGGAAATCGACGCGGTAACCAGCTTCGAACTCAGGCGTCAGCAGGTAGCTGAAGGTCAAGGCCCAGGGCGTGGCCTCGCCGATCAAGCGGCGCGGGTCTTGGGCTTGGAAGACGAGGTCGTCATCGAAGCCCTCGTCGGCGGTGACCAGCTCCACGGAGCCAGCGAAGCGGTCGTAGGTGAAGGCGGCCTCGAAGGCGACCAGCACACCGTCGGAGATGCTCTCGTCGTCCACCACGGAGGCGGCGATGGTGGCGCTCAGCTCTTGGGGGGCGCCATAGGCGCCTTCCACGAGGGGGACGCCCTCGCCGGCTACGTCGAAGGCCAGGCGGCCGATGAAGGCGGCGTCGGTCTCCGAGCCATCGATGCCGTCTTGGATGGCGATGGCGCCACGCAGGTAGTCCCAGCGGCGCTCTAGCATGATGCCTTGATCCCGGGCCTCGAAGATGCGTCCGAGGAAGCTGTGGTCGAAGAACAGGGTGCGGTCATCTTCCACCAGGCCCGAGCGCAGCACGGGGGCCTTGAACTGACCGAGGGTGGCCTTCAGTTCGCCGGGAAGGGAGAAGCGCAGGAAGCCGTCCTCGAGCTGTCCCGGGCGGGCGCTGCCGGCTTCGTAGTTGAAGCGGTAGGACACGTCGCTGTCGCCCACGGTGCCGGCGACAAAGATGTTGGCGTTCCAGAGGCGCAGGTCGCCGAGTTCGGAGCTGTCGCGGTCGCGGGTGGTGTAGCGCGCATCGGCACGCAGGAAGCCGTAGATCTCCGGCATGGAGTCATGGCTGTCCACGGGCAAGGCGACCGCGTCTAGATCATCATCGAGAGCGACCCAATCGGTGCCCGTGGACCAGTCGGTGCCCGTGGAGGCGGAGTCGTCCTGCTGACCCAGGGCGGGCGCAGTCAGAACGGTGAGAAGCAAGAAAGCAGAGTTGGAGGCGCGCATCGGGGGGGGCTCGATGGGGGAGAAGAGATTGCCCTTCAGAAGCTGCAGTCTCGCAGGGCTGCGGTGGGAGTTTCAAGCTCTTGCTGACTTCTCCGCTGGGCTGACGAGACTGTTAAATGAAAAGACCTCGCTACGCGAGCGAGGCCTTTGTGGGCTGGCCGGCTGGAGCGACGCGCGCGTCAGCCGGGGCGTTCGATGATGGGGGCGATCAGAAGGAGGCGATCAGACCGACGGCGAGTTCGTCGACGTCGTCTCCGCCACCACGGTCAACCATGGTGCTCGAGTACTGGATCTGCCACTTCAGCTTGTGGTTGGGCAGCAGGTAGTTGTTGACGGCAGCCGTGATCCGAGTGGTCTCGGCGGCGTCGTCAAAGTCCTCGAAGCGAAGGCCGGCTTCCCAAGAATCCGAACCGTCATCGTTGCCCGGGCTCAGCACGAAGGTGCCTTGCAGGGCGAAGGGGGTGCTCGAGTCGCCGACGTTGACGCCGGAGATCGAAGCAACACCGTTGTCGTTTTCGCTGTAGTTGATGATCTCGGCACCGAACGAGTACACGTTCGTGACCACGTTGGCTTCCAGCGCGAAGGCCTGGCCGCCGACAACGGTTTGACCGTTGACCACGGCGGCTCCGCCGTCGGAGGAGAACGCCGCGGCGATCATCAGGCTGGGATCGTCAGAACCGCCCTGGGACCCTTCGTGGTCGTGCAGGGGCTCACCCATGGCGTCGAACTCGACGCGAGCGGTGAACTGGTGGTCCGTACCACCGCCGTCCTTACCGTCGGCGATCGACGCGTACCAACGCAGTGCGTCGGCCTCGCCCATCACCTGGAAGCTTTCCTGTCGATCCCGGAAGGCCTCGCCATTGGCGGTGCGGTTCAGGAAGAACAGGCGTCCACGGTCTAGAAGAGCGCTGCGCAAGAAAGGCACGCGCTGGTTGCCGAACTGACCCTTGACACCACCCGCGACGGGGAAGGTGACGTAGGCGTCCAGGATGATGAGGTCGTCTGTTTCGGCGGCCTCGAGTTGCAGGTTGTAGGTGTATCCGCTGTTGCCGATATCACCATCCAAGTAAACACGAGCCCTTTCGACGGCGAAGTCGCTGGTTTCATCAGGGCCTTCAGAATCCCTCATCCCGTCCGTGTAACGGTACGTGGCGAGGATGAAGCCGCTGATGTGGGGCCCCTCGTGGTTATCAAGGAGCGTGGGGAAAGCCTCGAGCTCTTGGTCAAGGCTTAGCCAGTCACCCTCAGACGCAACAGCCGGGGTGATCGCCGCGGACAGCGCAAGGGCGCTGCAAACGAGCTTTCTCATGAGAATAGTACTCCGAAGAGTTTGACATGCAGAGATTGGGGATGGGGTCTCGAGAGCGCAGCATCCTAATGATGGCCTTCGCGAGGTCGAGCAGTTGGAGCGGTTAAGATCCAAGTTGCTGTAGGTGCTGGCTGCGGTTTGCGCGGTCGAATGACGGGGGTTCCATCGGCCTTGGATGCGAAGGCCGCCCTGGAATCTGCCTTTTCTCTTCAAGGAAAGGCCTTGAGGGCGGCGATTGGAGCCTTCTTGCGCGCATAGATGCTGGGCTGGAGCGGTATTGCGCGCAGTTCTTCCAGTATGCGCGCTTTCGCCCTCTGCGACTTTGCAGGCAACGGCTCACAACGTGGGAAACAGCCACGCTGTGCGCCGATCTTCGTCAGAAGATCGGCCATCAAACAATCTGAGAGCACTCTGAAGAAACCGAACCGGCGCGCAGCGCCGATTTCTGCTCAGGCTGTCACAGCCTGAGCAAGAATCGATTTTGCGGGCTGTGCATTGTCCTTGGCGCAACCCCTGACGGGGTTGCGGCTCGTTCGTGAGCAATTCTTGCTCACTCTCTCAGTCGTGATCCCCCGAACCACGCCGACGCTGCTTCTTGATGTCACCGCGCTTTTTCTTGTCCTGCAAGCGGCGCTTGACCGAGCCACGGGTCGGGCGCGTCGCCTTGCGCGGCGGATCACGGTGCAAGCCCGCTCGCAGGATCGAGGCCAGACGCTCTAGACCTTCGGTCAGGTTGCGTCCCCGTTCCCGCTGTCCATCGGCATGCACGAGCAACACCCCGTCCTTGGTCAGTCGCGGGCCGAGGGCCTCGAGCAGTCGCCGACGTTGCCAACCGTTCAAGCAGCGGCTCCCCCGGACGTCGAAGCGCAGCAGAACCTTCGTCTCTACCTTGTTGACGTTCTGACCACCGGGGCCAGAGGCGCGCACAAAGCTCTCGGTCAGCTC
>JBGCER010000186.1:0-3553 GCA_045106515.1 Myxococcota bacterium | reverse complement strand
CCGACCAGGTCGAACCCATCTTCAGGGGTGGCATTCAAGCTGATGGACCCCGAGAAGTAGCTGTTCTCATCCCAGCTTCCATTGTCGAAGTACTCGAACATGGGAACGGTGAGCACATCGCGGTGGTAGGTGAAGGCGTGGTGATCCCACAGGGCCTCGGACCAACCCCAGTCGCTGCCTTCGAGGGTGTACTGATGCGCCAGCTTGGGATCGTCCAGGTCGCTGACATCGAAGATGTTGAACGCGAGCCCGGAGAGCACGCCCTCGTCGTCGCCGTCCATGCCGACGGCCAGAAGATGATCAGGCCCCATCGGGTGTAAGTAGGCGGAGTACCCGGGGATCTTCAACTCGCCCCGAACCTTCGGCGCTTCGGGATCGGTCAGGTCGATGGCGAACAGGGGGTCCACCTGGCGGAACGTCACCATGAAGGCCCGCTCCTTAAAGAAGCGTGTGGCGAAGATGCGCTCGCCGGGCGCGATGCCGTCGATCTCTCCGATGATATCTAGCCCGCCAGCTCCATTATCTTCGAGGACGAATAGGTTGTTCCCACCGGCGTCTTCGCCGTCGGAATCCCATCGTCCCCACCAATCGGAGTCGGTCGTGGCCACCCGAAGCTTGCCCTCGTGCTCGCTGAAGGCGAACTGGTCGTAAGCCCAACCGCGAACCTCACCGGAGGCGACGTACTCGGGCTCTCCACCGTTCCCAAGGTTGAACTTGTGGATGTGCGTCTCTAGCTCGCGGTCCCAGTTACCCCACCACCACCAGTTGCTGCCCTGAGCCACGTAGAGGTTGTCCTTGGATGCGTAGAGTTGCCAACCATTGGAGAGCAGGCCGGTGGCGTTCACCGTGCCCTCGTCCAAGTCCAGGTTCAGCACCGACATGGCGCCTTGCTGTCCCACGCCCGACGGGCGGTACAGATCGGCGCAGTCGTGCATCAACTCGGCGTCGCCGCCATCGACCCGCCAAGACGGCAGCCAGTCGGACAGCTCCATGGTCTGGGCGACGCGGTCGATCTCGTCACGGATCAGCACGCGCGCATCGATCTTGGCCCGTTCAAGCCGGTTCTGGAAGGTCTGCTCCGTGTCCCAGGCCCGCCAGTTTACTTCGGGTAAGTTGGCGTCATTGGCCACGTCCCACGCCGCTTCGGGGATGCTGAGGTAGTGGTTGACCACCAGGTAGATATCGCCATCGATCATCCGTCCATCGGCGAGCCAGCCTTCGACGTCCACCTCGCGAGTGAGCACGGGTGCGGTGCGATCGGACACATCGAAGATGGACGCCCGAAGGCCCCAGCCCAGGTCACTGCCGGTGGCGTCCTCGACCGAATGGAACACGACCACCTTGTCGTCTTTTAGGAACAAGCCACGAATCCACCCGTCGAGCTCCACGGTGGCGAGCTTCTCGGAGTCTTCGACCGGCCAGGACTTCACAATGTGCAGGGCGCGGTCCTGGGCGACGTAGATATGCGTGCCATCGGTCTTGACGATGTCGAGCTCATCAACGCCTTCTTCCTGCACATTGGTGGTGGTGAAGTCGCTGGGTGCGTCGGAACCGGAGTCCTCCACAGACGCGTCTAGGTCATCGGTCGCACGACCGCCCCAATATCCATATCGACTGTCCAAGACGGCCTCGAGCATCACGTCGCTGGCGTAGTCGCGAAGCTCGCCGCAGCTCGACAAGCGAAGCAGCGCGGAGTCACCGGGATCGGGCAGCTCCTGAATCGTGTTGCATCCGCCAAGAGCGATGCCAGCCAGCGCGGCCAAGGTGGGAAGAGCGATGCGCATAGGACCTCCAAGGGGCACAAAAGCCGTGTTCACCCACCGCTCTGCATAGGCCGTGCCAACCATGACTATGCTGTTGCTGACGCAATCGGTTCTGGTGGGCGCGTCGGAGTCGATGACGATTCGCGACACTCAGATCCAGGTGGGGTGTGCGGGCCGAGCCTACCGAGCGGGCAGCGTGATGGAGGTCTGGTGCAGCACCTCGACCGTGGGAGATCGAGCCTGAATCATCGCGCTGACCGCTCGCGCTTCAGGCAGCTCGGAGGCCGTGACCTTGCCCAGGAACCGCGGCGAAAACGACTGATAGAGCAGCTCTACGTGCAAGATGTACGGACCCTCGTCGGCCAGACCCACGTCTAACGTCACCGTGTCCGAGCCCGCGATGAAGGTGGGATCCTCAGCGACTCCCACCGGCGCCAGCTTCGCCGCGTCCCCGTCCGAGGGCGCCCAGCCGGTCGGCAAGATCCGGTTGTCCTTGGCGTAGCGCGCGCCCCTTCTAAGCAGCTCGGTGGGCATGCCATCGCTATCTTCGAGCCACGACTGCCAGATGATCGGCCCAGAGTCCTCGCCCACCCGATCTCGGTGGGCCTCCACTGGACCGCCATCGCGCTCAGACGCCAGAGGCTGACCTTGGCCGTCAACGATCTGGCCACGGGCATCGGTCGCACCGGACGAAAACACGGTTTTCCCCAATCCATCTACAATCTCTACCGCCAGCCAAACCCTGCGAGACGGGTAGCCGGTGGGCAGCTTGTGTCCGGTGTGATTGTTCACCCGAATAGGCACGTGCACCCGGTCACCCACCCACATTCCGGCACCCACATCGACGGTCGCAGCGGTGTTCAGGAAGGCGCGCGTTCCCTCGATGGACGCCTGGAGCTGGGCATCGGATGCGGGAGAGCCCAAGAGGTCTCGATGGTCGCGGATCAGCGACAAGACAAAGGTGTTGCCCCCGTACAACAGGTGCCGAGCCACAGGCTCGCGCGCGTACGTCCGGGTGAAGTCGGCGCCGTTCGGGTCCCGCGCAATGCGGGCGCGGATGCTCACCCCGTCGGGGTCGACAACGGGCATATGACACGCCTGACAGGTGGCGGCGGACTCCTGACCAAACTCGGGATTATAGGCGCTAGAACGCCACTCTAAGAAAGTGCCCTGCTCCGTCACAACATCGCCTGTGAGCGCGCCCGACCCATCGACCGCATGGGTCTGGAGGGTGTGACAGCTCGCACACAGCTCACCGCGTTGAACATGGCTGGACTCGGTGGGCGTGAACCTCGCCACGTTCCGCATCGGCCCGACGAGGGGCAACCGATGCGGTCCGAAGAGCAGGCGCTGGTCGTTGACGTTCAGCTGGCCCGAGAAGGAGGCCTCGCTGCCCAGGTCCTCGGCTCGCTGCAGATGGCACCCCATGCAGTTCGCTCCATCTCTGGCCAGATCCGAAAACACGCCTGAATCGGACAAGGTGGACAAGGAGGGCGGGTCCACACCCGCCAGTGTGTGCTCGGCCCAGGCGGCCGGCGCGTGGCAGCGCAGGCACTCGGCTTCCACGGCGTCGGCGTCGGCGCCGGCAGCCTGGGCTTCGATAGCCACGGAAGCTCGAAAGATGGGGTCCCTCGCGGCGTGAGCCATCATCGAGCCGGGCCAGAGGTCCGCAGGCCCAACCGAACGCCCCGATGCATCCTTGAGCGCGACGGCCTGGTCGGTCGCCGTGTGGCACTCGGCGCAAACCACGTGGCTCGCTGCATACTCCCCGTCCGCCGTCCGCGGGCGGG
>JBGCER010000185.1:0-6606 GCA_045106515.1 Myxococcota bacterium | reverse complement strand
GCGAATGACAATGATGGCAAGCTCAAAGTGGTGAAGGTCGATGTGTCCAGCCACCGCAAGACCGCCGCGCATTTTGGCGTCACCAACATCCCCACGCTCGTGGTGGTGAAGGGCGGCAAAGAAGTCGGCCGCAAGGTGGGCGCCGGTGGTGGCCTGAACGCGCTTCAGAAGCTGGTTTCCCCGCACCTGTAGTACACCGTCGAGGCGGCCCCGTGGGTCGCTCTAGCGGCATCTGCACCGCGATTGCGGTTCGCAGCGTGAGGGGCACCGGCTTGGGTAGGCGTTAGCCTCACCCGCTCATGGAGCGCCTCCCCTACCTCGTACCCATTGTCTGCTACGCCGTGTTGGCCTTGGATCACCTGATCCCCAAGGCTCTCGGCGGATGGGTTCGTGCACGAGGTCGATGGATTGCCATCATCGCGACGGTGGTCCACCTGCTCACGCTCGTGGTCAGCTCCGTCTACCAGGGCGGTACACCCGGCTTCGGAGAGGCCCTGTCGGCAGCGGCGCTAGGCATGATGGTGGCCTACACCATGGTCGGCGGCTCGGCGCGCCTTCGGGCGTTGGGGCTGCTCTTGGCCCCCCTTTCTACGGTCTTGTTGGGCACCGCTATGGTCGTGCCTCACCGCACGGTGGCCGCCTTGGCCCAGACCGGCACCTCGGCGTGGCTCCCCCTTCATCTGGGCCTAATCTTCGCGGGTATCGGCGGCTTTTCGCTGTCTTTTGCGGTCGGGATCCTCTACCTGGTGGTGCGAGGCCGGCTGAAGGCCAAGAAGCTTGCGGGCCTTAATCGGCTCCCTAGCTTGGAAGTGCTCGATCGCATTCAGTTTCGCGCCACGCTATTTGGCTTCGTGTTTCTCACGCTCGGCATCGCCGCCGGTGGCGCGTGGGCGGCCGCCAGCTTTAGCGAGTCGTGGTCCCTGGACCCCAAGGTGCTGTTCACGGTGCTCATCTGGGTCTGGTACGGCGTCGCGCTGCAGGTCCGCCTGGTCGCCGGCTGGCGTGGCCGCTGGTCCGCGCTCTTCTCGATTATTGGCTTTTCAGGCCTTGTATTCTCGCTCATTGGGTTCAATTTTTTAGTTCAGGGATGGCATGGCTATGTCCCCTGATCCGCTCATCTACGCCCTCGGCCTCAACCACCACACCGCCCCGGTAGAGGTGCGCGAGCGGCTCGCACTCGACGAGGCGGGCGTGGTGCGTCAGCTCTCTCTGCTTCGAGAGCAGGGCGTGGCTCGCGAGGCGTTCATCGTGTCCACCTGCAATCGGGTGGAGCTGTACGCCGTGCCAGGCGAGCAAGGGCCGTCTGGCCTTCGAGGCTGGTTTCGAGCCTTCCGAGGACCGGATGGCGGAGACATGGAACGCTACCTGTTCCAGCATCACGGCATGGATGCCGTCACCCATCTCTTCCGGGTCGCCAGCTCGCTCGACAGCTTGGTCGTCGGAGAACCACAGATCCTGGGTCAGGTGAAAGAGGCGGTGCGCGTCGCCGAGGAGCAGCAGTCGCTGGGGCGGGTGCTGTCTGCGCTGACCCGCCGCACGCTCAAGGTCGCCAAGCGGGTTCGGACAGAGACGGACATTGGGCGCTACCGCGTGGGCGTTGGCAACGCCGGCGTGGATCTCGCGACTCAGATCTTTGGAGATCTCTCTGGACATCGGGCCATGCTGCTGGGAACCGGGGAGATGGGCCAGCAGGTGAGCCACGCGCTTCAGACGGCGGGGATCGAAGAGCTGGTCGTGGCGAATCGCACGTTCGAAAGTGCCGTGCAAACCGCCCAACGCTTCGGCGCAACGCCCATCGCTTGGGATCGGTTTGAAGAGTATCTGCCGCGGGTTGATGTCGTGGTGGCTGCGACCGGTGCACAGAGCGCGATCCTCACCGCCTCGATGGTGAAAAAGGCACTTCGAAAGCGACGTTATCGGTCGCTGCTCTTGGTGGATTTGGCCGTGCCACGGAATATTGATCCCGCGATTGATGGCCTTGACGGCGCCTATTTGTTCAACGTCGATGACCTGAAACAGGTGCTCGAACAGGGCCTGGCGGCGCGGGAATCGGCGCGCCAGCAGGCGGAACAGGTGGTCGATGATGAGGCCGGGCGGTTCCTCACCTCGCTGGCGCGGGTCGAGATCGGGCCGCGGATCGGTGCGGTGACCCGGCAGGTCGAACAGGTTCGGGTGCGCGAGCTCGCGCGGAGCCAGAAGTTCCTAGACACCCTGGAGCCTGGCCAGCTCGAACAACTCGACACGCTCACTCGTGCGCTGGCCAAGAAGATCTTGCACGAGCCCTTGCGAAAGATCCACGAAGCGGCTCAGGCCGGGAATACGGAGCTGCTCGAACACCTATTGAGCGCTTGGAAGGATGACGAATGAACCGCTTGCGACTCGCCACTCGCGGGAGCCAGCTGGCTGTGGCCCAGAGCCAGCAGGTGGCCGACGCCGTGACCCTGGCCACGGGATTACCCGTGGAGCTCGTGATCATCCAGACCCGCGGCGACCGGGTTCAAGACCGTCCGCTTGCGGAAGTGGGGGGCAAGGGTTTGTTTACCTTGGAACTCGAACAAGCTCTGTTGGAAGGGCGGGTGGAGTTCGCGGTGCATTCCATGAAAGACATGCCGACGGACCAGCCCGATGGCCTGGGCTTCGCCGCGGTGCCAAAGCGGGTCGATCCTCGCGACGCCCTGGTCGGGGCTCGTCTCGCGGACCTGGCTCCGGGTGCGGTGGTGGGCACGGGGTCTCTTCGTCGCGGGCGGCAGCTCAAACAGCGTCGACCCGATCTTCAGATCCGGGGGATTCGTGGAAACGTGGACTCCCGGATCCGCAAGCAACAAGAGGGACAATACGACGCCATTGTGCTCGCCGCCGCCGGCCTGCAACGCTTGTCCTTGTCCGATGTGGTCGATGAGTACCTGTCTCCCGAGCAGATGCTGCCCGCGGTGGGCCAAGGTGCCCTGGCGCTGCAAGTCAGGCTCGATCGCTCCCAGGTTTTGCAGGCGCTCGCTGCGGTGCACCACGCCGCATCCGCCGCTGAGATTTCGGCGGAGCGCGCCTTTTTGCGCGCGATCTCTGGCGGGTGCTCGGTGCCGGCCGCGTGCTTTGCCCAGGTCACCGAGACCACGATCCGAGTGCGTGGCCTCTTTGCCCCCGACGAAGGTCCGGCTCGAACGTCCGACGTTCAGGGTCCGGTCGAAGACGCCGTCGCGCTGGGAGAGGCGGTGGCGGCGGCGGTCTTGGACTGACGCCGAGGCGACCACGCCGCCCCAAGCCGCAGTCCCAGGTAGGTGGGAGCTTCCACCCGGGATCGCTCGGTCTCGGTCTCGAAGTCGATCTGGCTGGCGAAGCCACCGTTTAAGACAACGCTGAAGACGTAGTCGACGTTCTCCGAAAGCGGCTTGTTGAGGCCGACGACGAGTTGGTAGGCGGGGTGAACCCAGCGTCGGTCCACTTGCCTTCCGTCTGGGTAGTCCACGTTATCGCTGAAGATCAACACGCCCGCGCCCACCTCCGCGTGTGCGGCCCAGTTTTCACCCAAATTGCCGTTGAATCGCCCCATTAGAAGCGAGCGGCCTTCGACTTGGCCTCGGATGCCGATGCACTCCTGGGGGCCCGAGCGTCCGGAGCCGGCGCAGAACACCCCGCGGTTGCGGCGCTGAGTCAGGGCGCGGGAGAGCTCGGCGCGCACCCCCAAGGCCACCACCCGGGACCGACTCTGCCACCCGGCCTCAACGCCGATGGGCACCTCGGCGATTTCGCCTGGGAGGCTTAGCTGCGCGGAGATGCCGACGTCGGCTACCAGGCGTGGTCCGGCGGTTTGCACCTCGTCATCGGGCTCGGTCGCCAGGCTGAATGCTGTGATCAGTCCGAGTAGCAGCAAGTGGGCTCCTGGGTGCGCACCGTTTGTGTCTATGGCGGAGGGTTCCTTCGAAGCCAAGCATAGGCGGGGAGGGTGGTGAGCAAGACAGCGATGGGCCACGCGATGGCGGTTCCGCCCCAGCGGCCAAAGGCAGGGAAGGTGAACGCGGCCAGAAGGGCGAACCCGCCCACGGCGGTGGAGCCCAGCATCATGGGGCCCACAGCGCCCGAGGGTACGGCCTCTCCCTGGCTGATCCAGAGCCCGACCATGGCGGTGAGGAAGATTGCCGGAAACACAGATGCAACGCCGCTTGCAACGGGACCGCCGACGTCCTTGAGCACAATCGCCGCCGCAATCGCGCCACCCGCGAGGGCGCCGCGCATGAGCAAGGTGGGCCACCGGACGCGCCGTTTACCGGCCGGTGCGGGGCGGGCGGTGCGGGTGGCAGCCAATCCGGCGATGGCGAGCACGATGAGGGTGCCCAGACCGAGCCATAGTGTGGCGATGCCCATGTGGCGCGTCCATCCCAGGGCGAGCACCAGCCCGATGGCGGCGGCGGTCCACGATGTCAGTGAGGCGAGGGTCATCATGGCGAGTCGAGCACCTAGGCCGGCCTTCTGTGGCAAGCGAGGCGGGACAACCCGCCACAGCCACAGAAAGCCCGCATTGAGCAGCATGCCTGCCGGCACCGCGCCCATCGTCTCTCCAAAGACCACCGGGTCATCGCCCCACAAACCCAGCGCCGCGGGCACGATGGTGGTGGGGAGCGTGCCGATGAGCCCGCCGATGCGACCGCCGAAGCGCTCGATGGCGAGCGTGACGGCAATGGCGACGGTTCCCGCCAATAGGGCGGGCCAGGCAATGCTCCAGATGGCCTCGACCAGAGTGCCTCCACGCCGTTTGGATATCGGTTGGGTGCGGGCGGGTCCACGGTGGTAGCGTGCGCCGTCACGGAGGATTTGTGCAGCGCGGCGATGATGTGGTGATCACAGGCACGGGAATGCTCACTCATTTGGGCGGAGAAGCCCAGACCTTGGCGGTGGTTCGCGAGGGGAAGTCTCGGCCAATTCCAACCTATCAACCTGCGGTTGACGCCGGATGCCGGTGCACGCGCGTGGGCTTGATTCCCGAGGATCGACTCTCAGATTCTGCGCTGGGCGTGACGCGGAAGGAGGGCCGCTTCTTGGGGCCTGCGTCCCGAATGGCCCTGGCTGCAGCCCGCGATGCTCTGGTGAGCGCCCAGTGGGGCGATAATCCCGACCTGGCCGTTCTCGTGGGCAGTGGGGCTGGCGATACGGCGGCTCATATCGAGACCCACGAACGCCTCCTTGGTGGGGCTCGCCGGGTCAAGCCGACGGTGGTGCCTCGCCTGATGGCCTCGACCGTGTCGGCGAATTTGGTCCACACCTTGGGCACCCAAGGGCCGTCCGCCTCGGTCGCTGCCGCGTGTGCTGGAGGGGCGTGGAACATCGCAGTGGCGGCGATGATGGTCCGAGATGGGTTGTGTAACGCGGCGCTGGCAGGGGGTACTGAGTGCGTAGATATTCACTTTCATGCTGGCTTTGACCGCATGCGTGCCTACTGCGCGGACGCGGATAGCACGCCGTCCAATGGCTCCCGGCCCTACGCGGCGGATCGAGCCGGGTTCATCTTCGGCGAGGGGGCCGGCATGGTCATCTTGGAGCGCCGGGATCAGGCGGAAGCTCGCGGGGCGAACATTGTGGCGGAGCTTTGCGGATGGGGGCTTTCGTCCGACGGAAATCGTGAGATGGTGCAGCCGTGCGCCGATGGTCCCGTACGCGCGATGCGGGCCGCGCTGCGAAACGCCGGACGGTCCGCCGACGAGGTCGCCTACATCAACACCCACGCCACCTCGACCCCTGCAGGAGATGTGGAAGAGGTGAGGGCGCTCCGCGAAGTCTTCGGTAGGAAGGTAAATTACAGCTCTACCAAAGGCTACACGGGCCATATGGTCTCTGCCGCTGGGGCGGTAGAGGCCATCCTCACCAGCCGATTCCTGGCCCAGGGGCTTGCGCCCGGCTGCGTGAATGCCGAACCCACAGACCCGGCCTTGGCGGACTATCCTTGCTTGGTGTCGCTCACCGCGATTGACGGAGGCTTGGCCATGTCGAACAGCTTTGGATTTGGCGGGACCAACGCCTCCTTGGTGATCGCACGTCCATGACCGAGCCAGAGCCAACCGCAGCGGCAGCCGTTCCCGCGCAGGGCGTGGCGTTTTCGCCGGAGCTGGAGGCCCAGGTCATGGCGGCCGTCATGCGGGCGATGCCGGTGCCTGCCGTGGGCGTGGTCGTGGCTGCCACCGCACTCGCGGAGTACCCGCTCAATGCCGGCGTCGCCGGAGGCCTCTGCTTGGCGGCGCACTTGGGCCTCGCTACCGCCTTCTACCGCCAGTTGCCCACCCACGGGCGGAAGTACCGCTTTCACGATGAGTTGTGGGGGTTCGTCGCGGGCCTATCGAGCTTCGCCTTTGCCGCTGGGTCGGGCGCTGGAGGGCTGGGCTGGACCATCGGCTTGATCCACGCGTTGGCCCTTCCTGCCGTTTTCGTCAATCGCAGCGTGCCGCTGTGGGGGCTTGCTGTGGTGGCCGCCACCGTCGGGGGGGTGGCCGTGGGCGGGGGAGGTTTGGGGCAGCTGGTGGTGGCGGGGGTGTCGACCGTGTCTGCCTTGTGGGTGACTCAGCGGGTGATCTATCGTTTCGCCACTCAATACAATAAGGCGTTGCAGGCAGAGAATGCGCT
>JBGCER010000184.1:0-7914 GCA_045106515.1 Myxococcota bacterium | reverse complement strand
AATAGAGGCTCTAACTTAATCTTTGGACGCCCACGCCGGACGAAGAGACAGCCGATACCCTTGGGGCCATACATCTTGTGCGCCGTGATCGACATCAGATCGACATTCATGGCCACCACGTCGATGGGCACGTTTCCAGCGCCCTGGACCGCATCCACATGGAAGGGGATGCCGCGCTCGCGGGTGATGGCGCCGACCTCCGCGATGGGCTGAATCGTGCCCACCTCATTGTTGGCGAGCATGATGCTGACGAGCCGTGTGTCGGGCCGCATGGCAGCGCGCACATCGCTGGGGTCGATGACGCCGTCTGATCCCACAGGCACGACCGTCACGTCAAAGCCAAACCCCTGTAGGTGCGTCGCCGGGTCCAAGACCGCTTTGTGCTCGATGGCGGACACGATGATGTGTCCCGAGCCCGCTGCCATCGCCACTCCAAGAACCGCCAAATTGTTGGCTTCTGTGGCCCCCGATGTCCATACGATCTCTTTGGGCGAGGCGCCGATCAGGCCCGAAACCTGCGCCCGAGCATGCTCAACCGCGTCTCGGGCGTGCAGTCCGATCCGGTGGGTCCGAGACCCCGCGTTGCCGAAGTGTTCAGAAAAGTACGGCCACATCGCCTGGAGCACAGGTTCAGCACACGGCGTGGTGCTGTGGTGGTCGAAGTACATCACCGACATGGGGCTCTCCGGTTCAGGGCGCGACTCACCGAGGTATAGCCCGGAGTATGTGGCTCCCCCGACCTAGACCCGCCCAGATCGAAGATGGCCCGTCGTGCATTCCGCTGCTGGTGGAGGCCGGAGGCGATCTGCTGCGGTGGTCCGTCGGCGAGGGCGGGGTCGAACTCTCTACGGCGCTGCTCCATCGATGTTGGCACTCCGGGGGCCATCCTCTGGGGCCCAAGAATACCCGCGTCATCGAGCATGAAGGCCGGATCGTCGCCGCCATTACGGCCGACCACACCACTCGGTGGAAGCGCGCCGAGGCGCGGGTCTCCGTCCCGTCCGCCGGCTTGGCCTCCCCCCACGCCCTCGCAGCGATGGGTGCCCGGCTAGGCCTACAAACCAAGGCCAGACCCCCTCTTCGGGACTGCGACTGGTATGTATCGAGCATTGGCGTCGCGCCAAGCCATCGGCGCCGTGGGCTGGCTCGCGTCCTGCTGATCGACGCCACTTCGACCGCCCGGAGCTTGCGGCTCGACGCCGTGATGGTCGAGGTCGTCGACAGTAACGCCGGCGCCGTCTGCCTCTATCGAGCCATGGGCTTTGTCGAAGACCTCCACTGGCAGCCGACAAGCGGCCCCGGAGTGGTTCGGCTACGAAGACCCATAGGCCGCTAAGCCCGGAGATCATCGATGCAAGAGTGGACCGTCGTAGAGCCCAAAGATCAAGAACGAATCTGGGAAATTGCGATGGCGTTGTTGGCGTCTGCCCAGGTGACAACCGCGCAAGAGGCCCTCCAGCGAGCCTTTGCGGAGTTCTACGCCACCCAGACCGCCCTTCAGCGGGGCCTCAAGTTTTGGGTGCTCGACGAAAATGGAGATGAGCAGCTCCGCCGCGTGCGAACCCTGGAGAACAAGTCCTGGGTCAACGAGCGCGCGAAGCCCCGGAAAAGTACGGAAACTCCAACGGATTGAACCCGTGGCCTCGGATAGCCCGGCGGCCTGGGCCAACGCTGTCGGACCTGAAACAAAACTGCGCCCCACCATCGGGTGGGTACTGATCCCATTCGTCCTGTGATGTTCCGCAGTCTTGGCCAGTACGCGAGAGGTACGAAAGCGTCCAGAGTCTTCGGATCTGTAGCTTCATAGCACTGCGGGGGACGGCGATTCACGCACGTCCTTGCAGCCTGCCAAGGAGGCTACATGACCGACCGACGTGCACTGCTTATCGGAATCGACGAATTCCAGGGTGCTTCTCCATTGTCCGGCGCACGCTACGATGTGATCGCGCTCGCCCAAGCGCTGCTCCACGCGGGCTTTGGCGCCGAGCAAATCACCCTCGTCACCCACCCCCCGCTGCCGGAGAGCTGCCTTCCCGGTGTTCTACGATTCGAGGCAACAACCGAGGAAGTACGCCACCAGTTAGCCCGGACGGCTGCCCTGGCCGACCCCGATGGCACCACGCTGGTGCACGTGTCGTCGCGCGGCCTGCACAGCCCCGACGGCCCCGCCGTGCTCACGACGGACGGCACGCTCAGCGTTCGCGACCTACAAGCGCCGTTCAACGACCACCCGGTACGCTCGGTCGTGTTCACGATCGATGTAGGCTTCGCCGGAGATCCCGCGTCCTCCCGCTCCGCCGCCGAGAGCCTGGCGCCCCTCCCGTTCACGCCCAGAAACCCGACCGTCCTGGCTGCGGGCCTGGACCGACCGGCGATCGAGATCACCGCCGATGGCCACACCATGGGTCGGCTCTCTTGGGCCTTCCGCGCAGCGCTGCGCACCGTGACGCCCGGACAAGAATGGAGCTTTGGCGCCCTGCAACGCGCCCTGTCTACCCTCATGTCCATCGAGCAGGTGCCCGTCGTGGTGCCCGCCACCGACATGGACCGCGATCTAGGACCCCTCTTGCGTCCGACCGCCGCCCACGTGCCGTGGCGCGGTGTGGACGCGGCGTTTCAGTTCATGCCCACCCACTTCACCGGTCCGGATGGGTTCGCTGCCGGCGGCCCCGGAACGTTCGAATACTTCGTCGTCGACTCTTTTCCTGCCATGCCACCTGGCCAGATGGTCAGCAGCGCGATGCCGGGCGCTCCTCCAACCCCTCCGACGAACAACACACTGCGGTTCACAAACAATGGTTTCGCAGCCACCGGTAGCAACGCGGTGCCGAACGTGGACGGGTCGGACCGGGTCTACGAAGTGACCGCGAGCTGGGGTATGCCGGGACAAGTCTGGGTGATCGCCCGAAATGGAAAGGCCGACACCCAGCACATGGACTGGTACACGACGGCGGCCGGCGTCCCATTCCTGCCCGCGCCGGGCGGAACCATCACGCTCACCGAAAAGTCCCTTCCCGCCACATGGGGCGGATCTACGTGGTTTCACGTTCGCAATAGTCGGGCCTAGCAGCGAGCCACCCGAGCGCCTCAGGGCACCGATCGCACCGGACGGATGCCCAACTTAAAGACCCGCTCCGGCAGCGTGGCGAAGCGGGAGGAGGCCAAGTTTTGGGGCGGGCCGAGCAAGACGTCCGCCCCTCGAACCGCGAAGTGACGATCGGCCTGTTCGAACCTCGCTCCGTGGATGGCCTTCGACGGGTCAGGTGGCTGCCGCTGCCACTCATTGCCACAGAACTCGTGCAGATGGCCGGTCATGCCCTGCACGCCATAGACGGACTCATCATGCTCATACCGCCCCAGCGGATCGAGCCAGTCCGCGCCCGAACCCAGATTCGCGGCCAACGTCACGTCCCATCGGTCGCCCCATGGGTAGAGCCGACCGTCCACACCACGAGACGCCTTCTCCCACTCTGCTTCGTGGGGCAGCCGCCAGGGTTGGCCATCTCGGTCGGCTAGCCATGCCGTGTATCGGGCCGCCCAAACCAACGAGACCCCACAGAATGGGCTCTCTGGGTTCACCGCAGGTTTTGGCCGTCTACCCTCGAAGCTCACCACCGCCTCGGGGCGCGCCACCTCGTCGATAAAAGAGCCTCGAATGCGCAGATCCTCCAAGAAATCGCACCACTCCTGGACCGTCACCAGGCGCCGACGCATGACAAAGGCGTCGACCCACAGCTCGCACGGCGACCATGGCTCTGTGCCAATCGTGCCGCCGGCCCGGAACCAACCAGCAGGCACATAGGCTTCCTCCGCCGTCACAGATTCGGCGGGTGGGAGCCAGATCGGATGCAAGCCTGGGTTCCCCGGACGCCGCACCTCAAGGTGTTGCAACCGTTCCAGATGAACAGGCAGCACCACGGGGTACCCACCGGGACGGCGCAGCGTGAGCTGCCAGCTACCGGCACCCAGCTCGACGCGGTCAAGCGGCGTCATGCCCAGGCCCTTTTCTGTGCCCACCGGGCGCCGAGCCCAGGGCCCAGCCTCAATCTTGCGTGCGAACACCGGCACACCGGAAGGCTCGGTCTCCAGCGTCAACCAGGCCAAGCCCGCGAGCCACTCCCCATGGGCGCCATCGTCCACCGAAGACAGCTGCGCGAGGGCGGTCGAGAGCGCGACCGAGTCCTGGCCTTTCTGAGCGCGCTCCGCCCGCTTTCGGTAGATTTGAGCCAGCGCCTGTCGGGCCTCAGGCAGCGGCACACCCGACGAGAGCGACGCCCGGAGCTGTTGCACCTGCGACAGCTCCAGCCGGTGCGCTTCGGCGGTCGCCGCGTCGAGCTGATCTTGAAGGGCCCAGATCGCCCTCCGCGTCTCCACACCGGCAAAGGTCGAAATCTGGCGCTCCGACTCGGCGAGCTGATCTTCGATCGAGGCGATCCTCAACCGCACCGCCTGCACAGCACGCCCAGCAGTAATGCCCCTTTCATAACTTTCTAGCGCCTGATCCCGGAGGCGCTGATGATCCAGCCAAGCCCCCAAACGCTCCCTAACTTCAGCGGCGGTCATGCCGGCGCTGGGGCGCGTGACCTTCGTCGCCAGGCTGTTCAACTCCTGATTTCCGCCACCGGCCTCTACGACCTCGGCCAAACAGCGACCGAGCGCTCGTACGTCTTCAGCCTGGGCCACGGACAGGGTATCTCCCTCCGGATCTCGGTCTCCCTCCACCTGGAGCCATGCATCGGCCCAGTGCACCAAGCGTGCCTCGCCAAACGGCCCAATCCAGATCCGGTCCAAGTCGATCCGTCGATGAGCGACGCCGCGACCGTGCACAAAGGCCACCGCCCCCGCCACCTCCCACAACGTCCGCACCACATCTCGACGAATCTCGGGTGCACCGTCATGCTGTCCCAAGACCGCCCGAACACTACGATGACCCTCTAATAACTCCATCGTGAACCAGCAGCGACCATCGTCGAGCGTCCCACGGTCGTGCACCGGCACGATGGCCGGATGCCGAAGTTGTGCGGTTAAGCAGGCTTCTCGGTCGAAACCTGCCACGGCTTCCACATCATCGATGAGGGACGCCAACATGACCTTGATGGCTACGTCAAGCCGGAGCACCGTGTCGTGAACGCAGTGCACCACGCCATTGTAGCCCGCTCCGACCGTTCGCCGAAAGACGTAGCGCTCGGGGATCCCAACGGCGTCGTCGCTCACGACTGACCCCCCATGTCGCGACAGAGCCGAAACCCGACGAACATGACCCGCCGACGTGCCGGTATGCAGTGCCGTGTCTCACACATGACCCAAGGCCCAAGCGACCACGAGCTCCCACCTTTTGCGACCACGTCCACCGGCCGACCCGGATCTGCGGCCCCCTTCCCGTCCCAACGGGATGCCGTCATATCCAACATTCCACCCCCCAAATCACGGACACCATACGGGGAAGCGTCCGCCTCGAAGCGCCCAACCGGCAACCGCCCCGGACTGGGCATGGACCCACCGATGTGTGCGAGCGCCGGATCCGCTCGATGTCCCCATGGAAAGCGGCGGCCATCCACCCCTCGGGCGGCCTTCTCCCATTCCAACTCGGAGGGCAAGCGCCAGTTCACCCCGGTGCGGTCTCGAATCCAACTCAAGTACGCGTGGGCGTCAGTAAAGCTCACGTGGTGAACGGGACATCGCGCGGTGACCTCGTCCAACTCAGACCAGCCCAGGTCACCCTTTTGAGGTTGCAACGGCTCGGCCATATGTGCGGAGGGACGGGCTCGCGCGATCGCCACCTCCAGCTCTCCTCGCGACACCAAGTCCACCAGGAAGTCCCGCCACTCTCCAAAGGTCACCGGAAAGGTCTTCATCACGAAGGCGTCGCACCAAACCCGCGCTCGTGGAAGCGCTTGCGGGCCTTCCGGACCTCCCACAATGCACCACCCACCGGGTACGTAGACGTCCCCTGCCTCAAGCTCGCCAACCCGCGGCAGACGCACCGGCCGCGGCTCTTTTTCGCCCTCCGCGACACCGTCCCAGTGTTCTTGCCGCCCAATGTAGATCGGCACCCGAGTCGGCTCGCAGCCTTCCGCCCGTACATCGAGGACCCAGCTCCCTTTCTCAAGGGGCACCGCCTGTAGAGGCGTCGCGCCAAGCTCACGCACAGGGACCGCCACATCCACCCGGTCCTGAGACTCCCAGCGACAGAGCACCACCGACGCACCCGCGGGCTCAGTCACCAGGGTGACCGCCCCATCGCCCTTGAGAAAGGCGTCGTAGGACCCGTCGTGCACCTGTCGAAGCCACGCTTCGCGTTCCAACGCATCCCGAGCATCCCCTCGCCCCTCGGCCTCCAGCAAGAGATCACGCTGAAGCCGGGACATCAGGGTACGAACCTGCGGCAGATCTCGGACGAGGACCATCGCCGACCACAGCAGCTCTTCAATCTCGGTGCGCAGCCTGGCCAACGCCGCCCGGTCCTGGGTGGCCCGGTGTTGTAGCTCCCAAGTCACCGACTTCACGACGATGGGCGCGTCCTGTGGAACAAACTTGGATTGCAGCTTGTACGCCGACTCTAGTGCAGAGGCACCTTGGTCCATCCGCTCGGCTTCGTTGAGAAGTCCCTCGGCACGACGAACCAGCTCCAAGGCCTCATCCCGGCGTGTGTCCTCGGTCAGCCACGTCGACAGGGCCTCGGCCAAGTGCTGAGCTGTGGCGTACCGATCTTCGGGGAGCCGCGCCATGGCTTTGGCGCAGATGTCCGCGAGTCCCGGCGGGACGGGAGGGGCATCCCCCCCGAGCACATCCACAACCCCCCGTGGGGATCGCCTGCGCACCAGCTGAATCGCGCTGTCATGCTCGCCATAATAAGGAGGTTTCCCGGTCAGAATTGCGTAGAACACCGCCCCGAGCGAGTACACGTCCGAAGGCGGCCCGACCTCGTCTCGCTTGCCCCACGCCTGCTCGGGCGACATGTACGCAGGCGTCCCGATCACCTTGCCAAACGCAGTGCGGTGGTTGCTCGCGCGAATATCCACAGAGCCTTCGACGCTGCCCAGCTCCAGCCCGTACCCCCGCGCGATGCCTCGGTCCCTCACCTTCACCTCACCGTGGCCCCCTACCATGTTGTTGTGCGGCTTGAGGTCCCGGTGCACCACCCCTTGGTTGTGGGCATAGGCCATGGCTTCGCACACCGTGCTGAACACACGAATGAGCCGCCTGAGGGTCCACCCATTGGCCGACGGGCGCCACACATGACGCCCGCGAGCCTCGTGGACCTCGATGATCACATCATTGAGCACCCGACCCGCCACCTCCTCCATGGTGAACCACAGGCGTCCGTCGTCGAGCAAACCCGTGTCGTGAACCGCGATAATGTTCGGATGGCGCAACCGAGCGGTGATTCGAGCCTCGGACTCAAATCTGGCACGGACCGAGGGCAGGTCAGCAGCCACCGTTCTGAGCACCTTGAACGCCACCGTCGCGCCCAGAACCTTGTCCCGAACGCGGCGCACCTCGCCCATGGCGCCGGAACCCAGAAATCCCATATCCGAGTATCTAGGCGGCAAATTTAGGCCCGCTGGCGGGCGTGCATCTGCGAGACTGAACGACATCGCTGGCTCGAGGGTGAGCGTGCGAGTGTGGTCGTTGTACGTCACATCATCGTTGGGTCGTCTGCCGGCCATTCTCCGGGACGCTAGCACGCATACGTATCTGCGGAGGCTGCACTGACCCCACCCCCCATCGCCGTCACAGGAGCCACCGGGTTCCTCGGCTCCCACATCGTGGCGTCGCTCCACCACAATCAGCGGTCCGTTCGCGCCGTCGTCCGCAATCCGGGCCGGGCGGTGGACCTCGCCTCGGCGGGCTGCGAGATCGTCGAGGCGGACGTGCTCGACCGTCCAGCTCTGACCCTAGCTTTCCAAGGCT
>JBGCER010000183.1:0-11106 GCA_045106515.1 Myxococcota bacterium | reverse complement strand
GACGAGGACAGCGTCCAGCGGCTCGCGCCGGGCATGTGGACCGTGCAAGCATCTCTGGACCTGACAGACTTCCACGAGCAGACGGGAATGGAGCTACCAAGCGGCCAATATCACACCGTCGGCGGCTTCGTCTTCCACTGCCTAGGCCGCCTGCCCCACCGGGGCGACGCCTTCACCCACGCTGGCAACCGCTTCGTGGTCAAGCGCATGGAGGGCCGGCGCATCGCCGAAGTCACGGTTCGATCGGGTACGGGCTCCCCCGTCACCGGCACGACCGAGGGGGCCTCATGATCCCCGCAACGATCATCGGCGTCAGCGGCGCGCTCGCATGCCTGGCCTTCCAAGCCTTTTTTAGCGGAAGCGAAATGGCGATGGTCAGCGCAGACCGCCTCAAGCTTCAGGCCAAGGCCGAATCAGGCCAAGGGGGCGCGGCCCTCACATTGCAGCTGCTCGCACGCGAAGACCGGCTCTTGGGCACCTGCCTCATCGGGACCAACTTGGCCCTCGTGGCCGGCACGACACTCGTCGCCACCTTGCTCCAGTGGTGGAGCATCGAGGTCGCCTTCGCCGCTGCGTTGGTCTACACCCCGTTCGCCCTCATCTTTGGCGAGACCCTGTCCAAGACGGTCTTCCAGCACCACGCCGATCGCATCGCCCCCGTTGTGGCCGCCCCGCTTCGGGCAGCGCAGCTGCTCTTCGCCCCAGCCCTGCTCTTTGTCGCGGCCTGGTCCAACGCCCTCGACCAGCTCCTCGGACGCGGCGAGCGAGAGCCCGTTCGCCGTGAAGAGATCGTGGATCTGCTCGGTGAGGGCACCTCTGCCGAGATCGACGCTGAGGAACGCAGGCTCATCCAGCAGATCTTCGTCATGTCCGAGACGCCCGTCAACGAGGTCATGACCCCGCTCGTGGACCTGACTGCCATCCCCCGAGCGGCCACCGTCCGGGAGGCCACGGCCATCACCGTCGATTCCGGTCACTCCCGATTGCCCGTCTTTCAGGACCGGGTCGACAATATCGTTGGCGTGGTGGACGTCCGAGCCCTGCTCTTCTCCAGCGACGGCGATGCGGCGGTGGAAGACCTGATGGAACCCGCGGTCTTCGTGCCGGAGCTCAAGCGCGTGGACGACCTGCTCACGGAGATGCGCCACCGTCGCGACCCCTTGGTTGTTGTCGTGGATGAGTACGGTGGAAGCGTCGGAATCGTCACAATCGAGGACCTTCTAGAAGAGGTCATCGGCGAGATCCACGACGAACGTGACGAAGACGAGCCGCGACTCGTCAAGTTGTCTGAGCGAGAGTGGCGCGTGCCGGCCCGGACCGAGCTCGATGAGCTCGCCGAGGAGACCGGCCTAGAGCTGCCCGAAGGCGACTTTGAGACCGCCGCAGGCGTCGTGCTCTCGGCCCTCGGCCGGATCCCACGGCAGGGCGAGACGGTCAAAGTCGGCGAGCTGACGTTCCACATCGAAGAGGCCACCGATCGCGCGATCGTCATGATGCGCATGGTGGGCCCCTAGGCCGCAGCGCCCTAGGCGTTGAGCAGGTCCGGTAGCGGCAAGGCCACCGTAGACTCATCGTAGTCACGGGCGAATCCATCGCCCTTTTCTACAGTTCGATACTCACCAAACCCACGGCCACCCTCGGTCTCGTACTCCTCGGGCGTGAGCCCCATGGCCTGCATGATGGTGACCAGCAGGCGGTTGTACTGCACGCCTTCGATGACCGCACCATCGTGCTGGCTGAACCGAACCGGTCGGTCCCAGTCCACGTAGTCCATGTAGCGACCTGCGCGGATGGCCCCGCCACCCCGACCAAAGAGCGCCGTTGGCACGCTATAATTGAGGTGGTTGAACGACAGCTCATTGCCCCACAACACCATGGAGTGATGCAGCAAGCTCTCGCCGTCCGGCTCAACCACCGCGTCCAATCGGGACAGCAAGCGGACCAGCAGATGCTGCGCGATCCATTGCTGGCCGAGCCCGAGCCACCGCTTGGCATTCGCATCCCAATTATGGGCCTGCAAGTGCCAGTTGGCGCGTCCAGCGGCGAAGGGGTTTTGGCTATCTCCCATGCCAAAGCGACCTCCCCCGTCGGGGATGACCATCTTCTGAACGTCCAGCGTCACAATGCGCGTCATGTCGCAGGAAAAGGCCAAGGCGATGAGGTCCACCATCTGGTCGAAGAAGGCCTCGACCTGGTTGACATCCACATCGAACTCACCGCCGGTGTTCAGGGACCCCGGAGAATCACCCGGGTCACAAACGCGGCCTCCCCCTTGGTTAATCTTCTGCTCCAGCTCCTCAAGATAGGTGAGGTGCCGGTCCAGAGCCTGACGATCGTCCGCCGAGAGCATGCGGCTCTCGCGGGCCCGTCGGTAGTCTGCCACGACGCGGTCCACGAGCAGCGTGGACGGGCTGGAGGTGCCCTCTCCGGGCTCATATCGACCAAAAATCGCGTCAAAGGCGATGCGGGGGTCGGTGATCGCCGTCGCCTGCTCGACTGAGTCGAGGCCCGTCGCCAACACATTGTTGGGGTCGCGGGGTGCGAAGGAACAGGTGTTGGTCCGGGTGCCCAAGTGCAGGACCCGAGGGCCGGTGGGGGCCGTCGGATACACGGCCGCCGACGCCGCCATCACATGATCGATAGTGGCGTTGATCATCGCGCCGGGGAGCGCGCCCCCGACGCCGCTGGTGCGGAGCCCTAGGTTGCCCAAGAACCCGCCATCGTTGTGGTTGAGGTTGGGCATAAAGTCCAAGCCTCGAAACAGGGTCATGGCGTCTAGGTAGGGGTTGAACGCCGTACCAAAAATATTGCCCAGCCCGGTGTCTCGGAAGTCCGAGAGCGGCGCGCTATTGCCGTAGTAGGGCTGGCCATTGCTGTGATTTCCCGTCGCGACGGGCAGACGATCCGTCAGTTCAACCGTGCCATCTCGACCGCGAGTGCTGTACCCACTGGGCGCCGTGCGCGGATAGAAGTCCAGCACCGGAGCGCCATTATATGCCTTGACCGCCACAAAACGGCGAGGCACGTCCCCTTCGCCCGCCATGGCCTGGGACCGGAGCGCGCGGGGCAAGAGGCTCGGCAAAAACGGGATCGCAACAACGCTTCCAGCCAGGCCCGTCAAAAACATGCGACGCGAGGAGGGTCGGAACAGCATCACTCACCTCCCAGGGTGCGTTGGCGAAAGGTTGGGTCTAGAGCCACTTGCTTGAGCCAGCCTCCCAGGGGCCGTCCCTCATCGAGCGCAGCGGTCCACGCATCGAGCAAGGGTTGGTCGGCTGCCCGCTCCACCCTTCGGTGCGCATATCGGAAATATTGCCGAGACAAACAAGCGTCTGCTGATCCACTTTGGGCGATCTTGAGCGCCAAGTCCGCCCCGTCGCTCACCTCTTGGGACTCCCCGGCCAAGCGCACAACGGCGTCATCATCGATGGGTGCGGTGCCCAGATCCTCGCCGGTGTCACTCACTAGGCGCTCCGTCGTACGGAAGCGCCCGAGCCCATCGTAGGACTCCAGCGCATACCCAAGGGGGGTGAAGCCGATATGGCAGCCCGCGCATTGGGTATCTGTGATCTTGGCCGCGAAGGACTGGCGGGTGGATGCCCCCGGCTCGACCGGTGGCGGCGTCAGAGCATCTGGCGGAAGATCGGCCGGAGGCGCCGCCTGGAACTCACACAAGATCAGCCGCTTGACGTAGGCGCCGCGGCGGAACGGATTGGTCGAACCATCGCCCGAAGACAAAAGCGCAGCGCGGGTCAAGAGGCCGACGCGTTCGCCCGCCGGAAAGAGAGGCCGCTCGCCAACGCCATCCCAGGGCGTGACCCCGTACAGGTTCGCCAGCCGTTCCGTCCGGGCGAAGGACTCCTCGGTGGTCTGCACGTCGAACCAGGTCGTCTCGGGGCTGCGCACGGCGTTGTGCAGCAGATCGAACACCTCGTCCTGCATCTCCTCGGCGAGTCCATCCAGCGGAATGTCGCGGGCGAGCTCACTCAGGCGGGGGCTCGCCGAATACGAGCCCCGACTCAGGTGCAGCCACTCATCGAAGAAGGCGTCCAAGGTGGCATCGGTGCGCTCATCCGCAAAAAGTCGTTCAACCTGGGTTTTTAGGCCCTCATCCGTCAAAAGTGAACCATCACCCGCCGCGGCGCGCAGGGCTTCGTCGGGCGGCTCTCCCCAGAAGTGGAACGACAGGCGATTGGCCAGCTCATCGGCGGTCAGGGTGACCACACCATTGGCCTCAGAGCCTGAGGTTTCGAAGTGGTAGAGCGCTTCCGGCTTCATGAGCGTGGTGAACACGACCGCATGCACCCGATCCGCGCCTTCGAACTCAGACTGCACCGTGCGAGCCGCTGACACCTCTTCCGTGGTGGCCGGCCGGCGAAGAGCAGCCCTCAGAAAGGCAGGAATAAAGTCGTCTAGACACGCATCATCTACGGTCTCGCACGAGGCGCTGAACCGCGCCCGCAACGCGGGGGACGCGGCCGTCTGCGCGGCCAAGGCATCTGAAATCGCGTAGTACTGATCGATATGGCGCTGGGAAAGGCGCGAGTCGTTGCGTGAAAACTCCCCTTCCTCTTCGGCCACGTCTTCGGGCACGCCGGCCAACAGCGGCTGGATCTCATCGACCGGCGCCTCGCCGAACAGCACTACGAGCCCCCGCCGGTAGTCCTGCGTCGAAAGGCGGCGGAGCGGAGCCTCGGCGGGAACCGGTCCGGTGACGGCCGTCTCATCGGGGATATCATCAGGATTTCCCCGACAACCGAGCGCCAAGAGGACCAGCGCTGGAATCAGCACACACCGCATACAACCTCCAACAACGGGCCCCAGTATGACGAGACTAAGAGCCTGTGTCCAGCGGCTGCGACAAGCGCGGTTTGGTAAGGCATTGTGAAGGGCGGCCGACGGGCAGTACACCGGGTTAAGCCGTCAAACCCCACGTTGAGGCCCACCATGTTCCGAGCCGCTCTGTCCATGTGCCTGCTGGTGTTATCCGCATGCACCCTGCCGCTGAACTACGACGTTGAGGTACAGACGCTGCTGGTCGATGAGGTTGGCGCACCGGTCATGGAGCAGGAGTATCAAATGTGCGGTGGGGCCCTCTTCGGCGAGGACACCAATGTGGCAGCCACCTGCCAAACTGCGGTGACCGACCGGCAAGGTCTGGGCACCGCGAGTTTTCGGTTTCGTGAGGTCGAAGCGCTCAATGACGTTCAGCTCAGCATCACCGTGGACGGCACCGAGTTCGAAGGCGAGGTGCTGACCTTCGACCAAGCCCCGCACCCCGAATTCGAAGAGCGCGTCGATGCGAGTGTGACCGCCAAGTACACCGCGCCCCGCGCCATCCTGCCCCAAAAGCTCACCCGCTTCGAACTCTCGGGCACCGTGTCCGGCGGTCGTGACGACGGGATCTTCGACCAAACCGGCACCATCACCGCCCGGGTCTCCTTCGATGGCGGTGAGACCGTGCAATTCGCCGGCACCGCGCCCATTACGACGGACTCAGCCGCGCTCTACAGAGCGGATGTGGAGGTCTTCGCCAACTTCGACTTTCCAACCGCCGACGAATACCTGACTTTCACCATCGATATCGATGGCTACCAAGGTCAAAATCTAGACTTCGCACAGGCCGAGCAAACCAGCGATGAACCCAGAGTGATCCGCGCGTTCATGTCGTTCTGATGCTCAGAGTGGCCCACGCCACACTCAGTCTTCGGACACCAACGCATCCAAGCCGGGCTGTGGGGCCCGAGGGGCGGGCGCAGGCCGCGGCACACCCAATCCTTCCGCTAGAAGGTTGATCAACCCGGCATCGAACAGGGGCTCTACCTCTTCGACGCCATCGTGAAATACGCCTACAACGTAGGTTTCGCTGACAGAGCCTGGAAGGCCCGAGTGTGGAAAGAGCCGAATCGGGCTCGTTTCAGCATCGGCGGAAAACCCAGGCATGAGCACGCGAATCACGCCCCCCTCGCCACTCTCCACAAAGGTCAGGCTTCGGTCTTGCCACGTCAACGTGACCCGTCCATCGCCCGACGACGCCCCCAGGTGGCCGACCGCTTTTGCGAATGCAGCAAGATCCTGCAGGAGTTGCTGACGGCCGTGACGAAGCGCTTCGCGCCGCGCGTCCGACGCCTCGTCCGCCGCCCTCTGTACAGCGCCTACATCGTCCAGCACGCTCTTCATTCGCGCCGCAAGTTCCTCGACCTTCGGGTGCATTCGGGCCCTCTCGTGCTTGGTGTGTCCGTGCCTAGACCCTACCTGAAGGGAAGCGCAAGTGTGCCGAGCTTGGCTACAGCGGGGCGCTGTGCTAGCTATCGGGCGCACTTCCCCACCAAGGACACGACCGCACATGGGCAGGGCCATCGGGATTGACTTGGGCACGACGAACTCGTGTGCCGCTCTCATCGAGGGCGGTTCCCCCAAGGTCATTACGTATAGAAACGGGCAGAAGACGATTCCATCGGTCTTTGCAATCGACAAGTCCGGCAAGCGACTGGTCGGTGACGAAGCCGCTGAGCAAGCGTCCGCCAACCCGGAAAACACCGTCGCCGCATCCAAGCGCCTCATCGGTCGTAGCTTCGGCTCCGAGGCCATGGAGAAGATGCAGCAGGTCTTCACCTATGAGCTCGAAGAGTCTGAGTCTTCCGAGGTGCTGGTCAAGGTTCAGGGTCAACTATTCACCCTTGAGCAGATCTCTGCCGCCATCCTGCGCAGAATCAAAGACAACGCCGAGGAGGCCATCGGAGAGTCCGTCGACCAAGCGGTCATCACGGTTCCGGCCTACTTCAACGACCGTCAACGCCAAGCGGTGCGCTCCGCAGGAAAACTGTCGGGGCTCAAGGTACTTCGCGTCCTCAACGAGCCGACCGCCGCAGCGCTCGCCTACGGCCTAGGGCGCACACTCGACCAGACCGTCGCCATCTACGACCTCGGCGGCGGCACCTTCGACATCTCGATCATCCGCATCAAAGACAAGATCTTCGAAGTCATCGCCACCGGTGGTGACACCTTCTTGGGTGGTGTGGACTTCGATGATCGCCTCATGCAGCACGTGCTGTCCGACTTCTTGGACAAACACGGTGTCGACCTGTCCTATGACCGCCGGGCGGTCACGATGGTCCGCCAGTCCGCAGAGCGGCTGAAGATCAAGCTCTCCACCTCGGACACCGAAGTCCTGGACATTAAGGGCATCTGCGACAACCCCGACGAAGACGGCGTGATGGACCTGTCCATGCCCATCTCCCGGGCGGACCTCGAACGCCTGACCGAAGACTTGGTCGACCGGTCTGTGCGCACCTGCGAACGCATCCTCCAAGAGGCTAAGACCGATCGAGACCAGCTCGACGAGATCCTCTTGGTCGGCGGCCAGTCCCGCATGCCTCTGGTTCGCCAGAAGGTCCAGAACTTCCTGGGCCGTCCGCCCAGCCGTAAGGTGCACCCCGACGAGGCCGTAGCCATCGGCGCAGCCATCATGGCCCACAGCCTGGTCGCTCGCGGCGCGAGCACCGAGATGACCCTGCTCGATGTGCTCCCCATGGCCATCGGCATCGGAAAGCCCGACGGCAACATGCACGTGCTGTTCCCCAAGAACCAGCAGCTGCCGCACTTCGAGACCCGAAAGCTCACGACCTCCCGTGATAATCAGTCATCGATTCAGGTCGAAATCTACCAGGGCGAGTCCCGTCGCGTCGAAAAGAACGAGCTGCTCGGCCGGTTCGTCTTCTCCGGCCTCCGGCCGCAGCCCAAGGGCGGTGTCACCATCGAGGTGACGTTCGACATCGACAGCGAAGGCATCCTCAACCTGTCTGCGCGGGACCTCGAGACCGGCATGCTGGTGGAGTCGCAGCTCAAGCTCGGCAAGGACCCGGCCAAGAAGGGCAAGCGCAAAAAGAAGAGCATGGACAAGCCAGCTCCGAAGCCCATCGCGCCGCCTACGCCGCTCAATATGCCCACGTCTTCGCTCCTCAAGAAGGACCCCGCCGAAGACTTCGAGCGCGAAGCCACCGATGGCTCCGGCTCCGTCGGTTCCGACACCCCGATCACCAACGATCGCGGCCAAGCCGTCGCTCCTCTGAATCCGAGCCCATCGGCGTCATCCGCCAAGACCGACACCAACGAAGGTGGCACGACCGCCGTCGCCAAGAGCGAAGGCGGCTGGTGGTCGCGCTTGATGGCTTGGCTCTTCGGTGGCGACAGTTAGCACCCAGAACGGGCCTGCAGAGACCGCAGCGGACCGGTTCGTCATCGTGTTGGTCCAGCCTCAACACTCTGGCAACATCGGCTCGGCTGCCCGCGCCATGAAAAACATGGGGCTGCATCGCCTCGTGGTCGTCGATCCCCCCGCCCTCGACCCCATGCGGGTTCGTTGGATGGCTCCCGGATGCGATGAAGTCATCGCGCAGATGCGCATCGTCAATACGGTGTCCGAGGCGTTGGAAGGGTGCCACCGCGCTATCGCCACGACCGCACGACATCGCAAGGGCAACCAGCCGGTCATCGACCCGGCCCAGCTCGCGGCAGACCACTGGGATGGGATCGACACCGACCAAGTCACCGCCGTGCTCTTCGGCCGCGAAGACTTCGGCTTGTCCAGAGAAGATGTGGACCGGTGCGCCCAGGTGCTCCGCATTCCTACTCCGGAACATGCCAGCTTAAACCTCGCTCAGGCCGTTCTTCTCATCTGCCATGCCTGGTTCGAAGAAGGCCGATCGCGGGGCGTGGAAGCCACGGGACGCTCCTTGGGGGGGCGGCGCGGCTTCAAGTCCACCAGCACCCTTCAAACCACGTCTGAACGCGATGAGCGGGCAGACCTGGGCCGCATCGAGCCCGCCGCAGACGCCGTGGTGGAGCTGCTCGATCGTGTGGGCTTTACCCGTGGCACAACGGTCGAGCGGGTGCGCCAGACTGCGCTGAGTTCCCTGCAGAACGCAGGCCTCACCGTGCGAGACACCGACTCGCTCCGCGGCATGGTGAGCCGCCTCCAGTGGGCCCTCGACCATCCGGGCGAGGACTGGACGTCTAGCCGAAAGAAGCCCTAGCGAGGGCCCGTGTAACGGAACACCGCGCCGCGGTTGCCCACGGCCCAGACGTTGTCTTCGCCCGATCCCCACACGGCGTAGAGGTTGGCGTCGCTGCCGGTGGGCAGCTCGACAAAGCCACCGGGCACCGCATCGCTGTCGTCTTCGTCTTCCACAGGGAGATTCGGATCGTACTTGAGCGCCAGGCCATTGCTACCCACAACATAGGCCATGCCGGTGCTCGCCACCCACACACCCGCCAGGTTGATGGTGGTATCGGTCTCGATCTCCACAAAGGCGCCGTCGAGCCACCGAAGCATGGTGCCGCGATTGCCCACCATGTAGACATTGTCGCCATTTCCGTGCACATCGCTCAGGTCCACGCCGCTCGGCACGCCCGAAACCTGCTCCCAGACATCGGCCACTCGGCGCAAGACCGTGCCATCGTCACCGACCGCCCAGGCGTCGCCGCCAGGCTGGACCCAAATGGCGCGGAGGGCGCGGTTGAACCCGTTGTCCTCGAAAGCCCAGGCGTCGCCATTAAACCGGTAGATCCCGGTTGCGCTGACGGCGGTGAGCGAGCCGCGCGTTCCGTCTAGGTCTTCGAAATTAGTGGTGCCTAGGGCCGGGTCGGCAGACCGAACCCACTCGTCGGCTTGCAAGGACAGAACCGTGCCGGAGAAGCCCACCGCAACGAGTTCCGAGTCTCCCGTGCCCCACAAGCCGGTCACATCATCGGTTCCGCCGGTGCCTTTCCGGGTGGCCTTGTTGCCCGCAATCACCCAGGTGTCCCCGTTCTCGCCGACCACCCAAGCGCCGGTACCGCCGGAATAAACAGCATTAATCGTGGTGCTGGTTTCGATGGTGCGATCGTTCCACTGGACGGTGAGCTCGACGTCGGTGTCGCTATCGCCCGTGTCCGTGTCGAAGGGGGAAGTGTCGGTGGGCTCAGTGCCTGCGCACGCCACCAAAGCCAAGGCCCAGAAAAATCGCATCAACCACTCCTGCTCTGGGCGCCAGACAACCCGACATGCCCCTCAGTGTCAAGCGCATAAGTGGCCAGGAATGTGGAGCGCCCATCCACAAATCGAAGATCTTGGCCCTTTGCATCAGGTCCGTCCACACCCCCGCTGAATCGCCGATGAAACCGTTGCATCCAGCGTCCTCGCACGATACGGCCCATCCCCCCGACCTCGGCACGGTGCATGCACCTCCCCAGCCGACCGCCCCCCAGTCCCGCCCCCTTCGGAGTCCCTCCCATGGACAAGATCGTCGTCTCCGGCGGCCACACCCTCAGTGGCCAAATCCGTGTTTCCGGTGCCAAGAACGCAGCTCTCCCCATCCTGATCGCCACACTCCTGGCGCCGGGTGAGCACCGCCTGACCAACCTGCCCCTGCTGCTCGACGTCTCGTCCACCCTCGACCTGCTCGGTCGGATCGGCTGCCCGAGCCTCATCGGCGAGTCCAGCACCCGCGTCGACACCACCCGCATCGCCTTCTCGGAGGCCCCCTATGATGTGGTGCGCAAAATGCGGGCCTCAGTGCTCGTGCTGGGCCCACTGCTCGCCCGCCACGGGGAGTGCAAGGTCTCCCTCCCCGGAGGCTGCGCCATCGGCGTCCGCCCGATCGACCAGCACCTCAAGGGCCTCGAAGCCCTGGGAGCCCGTTTCGTACTCGAAGGCGGCTACATCCACGGACGCACCGAAGGCCTGCGAGGCGCGGACATCCGGCTAGACTTCCCCACCGTCACTGGCACCGAAAACATCCTGATGGCCACAACCCTGGCCGAGGGCACTTCAGTCATCCGAAACGCCGCTAGAGAGCCAGAAATCGTGGATCTAGCACGCTTCTTGAAGTCTCTGGGCGCCAAGATCGAGGGCGAAGGCACCGACACCATTACGGTGCACGGTGTGTCGCGGCTCACCCCCGCCACCCGGGCCTACAGCATCTTGCCTGACCGCATCGAAGCGGGCACCTACCTGTGCGCCGCCGCAGTGGCAGGCGGCGACGTCACGGTCACCCACGTTCGCCCCGAAGACCTGCAGCCGATCATCGAGAAGCTGACCGCAGCCGGGTGCCAGCTCGAGACCGG
>JBGCER010000182.1:0-2781 GCA_045106515.1 Myxococcota bacterium | reverse complement strand
ACCACAGGGAGGTCGGAGCGAGCCGGGTTCTCGACGAGCGAGGGCCTGCCGGCGTGTCGAGACACGTCAAAGGCCCGAGCGAAGGAGAGGGACCGGCGCAGCCCGAGATCCCAAGGTGCAGTGGAGTGCGTCATGAGGGATGGGGGCTAGAGAACGCCCTTCAAGAAGTCGACCAGATCGGTGCGAACCTCGGCGTCGTGGGTCGTGGTGAACAGACGGGTTCCGTGAGCGCCATTGTCGTAGGACTTGAACTGCCACGTGCCGGGATCCAGGGCCTTCTGAGCATCGGGCCAGGTCGCCTCGCTGGGCGGGTATTGAAACACCATGGGGATCTGAGGCACTGCGGACATCGCAGTTTGGCTCTCGGTATACCCACCCCCAGACATGAAGCCCAAGCCCACAGGTTCAGGCAGGCTCTCGCTAGCCGCCCATGCGGCATAGTCGATCATGGAGGTTGTGCCGTTAGAGGCTCCAATGATGGCGATCTTGCCATAGCCATCTTCGGACAACTTCTTGGCGCAGGCCTCCACGTCGTATCGGCCCTTTTCGCCGGTGTACGCTTCGCTGGCGACTCCGCCGGACCCACCGGCTCCGCGTCGGTCCACCGCGATGACGGACCAGCCATTGTCTGCGAGGTCGGTCCTGAAGGCGGCGGGCCAGTCGGCTCGGGTGGCATTGGGCGGGATCATGTGCAGCAGGATGACCGCCGAGGCGCCTTCGGTGGCTGCGGGAAGGTAGTCGGCTTCGAGCACCACCGAGTCACGGGTGGTGAGCGAGATCACCCCGGCCTCGGGCGCGGTCCAGCCGCTGACTTCGGTGTCATCGGTCTTGTCGGTCTCTCCGGGGGTATCGGTGCCGCCGGCACAGGCGGCTAGGATCAGCAGGGAGATGATTCTCATGATTCCTCCAAGAAGGGCAAAAACACTACAGGGCTCTGGTCCGTCCGCCATCGACCGGGATGGCCACGCCGTCGACGTATCCTGCCGCAGGACTACAGAGAAAGGCCACGACTTCTGCGATCTCCTCGGGGCCAGCGATGCGGCCAACGGGGGTGGATTCGGCCCAGTCGGCCCACACCTGCTCGATGTCCATGGACTGGGCATCGGCGGTGTGGCGGGCCAGGGAGCGCAAGCGAGGGGTGTCAGTGAAGCCAGGGCAGACGTTGTTAATGGTGATCCCTGGCGGCAGCTCATGAGACAGGGACTTCATCCAGCTGTGCACCGCAGAGCGGGTGAGGTTGGACACCCCGAGCTTGGGCAAAGGCTCTTTGACCGATGTGCTGGTGATCGTAATAATTCGGCCCCAACCTGCCTCTTCCATGCCAGAAATCAGGGCCTGTAGCATCTGCTGGCCCGCGATGAGGTGCCGTTGCAGCGAGTGAGCCAGGTCCTCGGGCGGGGCATGCAGCAGCGATCCGGCGGGTGGACCGCCCGTGTTGTGGATCCACACCTGCACGGGGCCGGTCTCCCGCAGGTGGCGCTGCATCTGGCTGGCGAGCGCGTCTCGATCGTCGAGGTCAGCGACGAGCACGTGGGCATCGGGAGCCCCCGCCACGATGCACTCTTGGGCCACCTCGATGAGCGCATCTCGGGATCGAGCGAGCAGGGAAACCCGAGCGCCACGCTCGGCCAGCGCGATCGCGATAGCGCGCCCGATTCCTTGGGATGCGCCGCCGACGAGCGCGTGTCGCCCCGCGAGTATTGCCGCCATCTTGCCTCCGTGCGCTCAACCTACTCTACGGCGGTCGGCGCGCTGCCTGGAGGCTGTCAACCCGGTGGGACTGAGACCGACGGCCGGCTAGGACGTGGCCTTCAGGAGGTGGCATGAACCCGCTGCACGACATCGCCCGCGCCCAGGTGGACCGGGGCGAGCGCCTACGGACCCGAACCGCCACAGAGCTGCAGTTGCTGTTGCACCGCGCGCTTACGCCCAATGATGTGCGCAAGGCCATGCTCAAGGAGCGCCCGGTGTTCGACGCGCTCAGAACCTTGGACGTGGACGGCCCAGACCCGGCACAGATGCGATCCGAAGCCCGCGCCGTGGGATTGCTCGACTCCACCGAGGCCGATCTGGCGTACCGCGGCCTCTTTCCGGCGCTGGACCTCGGGGTCTACTGCGCCAATCACAGCGTGGGCAAGCCCAGCGAACCTGCCCGCCTCGCCATGGAGCAATTCTACGCCCAGCACACTGTTTTTGGGGTGGATGCCTTCGTAGAAGCGGGATGGATCGACCTGCTCGACGACACCCGAGAGATGGTGGCGGAGCTGTGTGGCGACCCGGGTCGAGATCGCGGGGATGTAGCGTTTTTCCTGAACCTCTCAGATGCCCTGTCCGCGGTGCTCAACGGGCTGAGCGGTCGACTGGTCACCACCGAAGCCCACTTCACCACGGGCCACTACATTCATCACCACTGGGCGAGCCGCAGCGGCAATACGGTCGTGGAAGTGCCGGAAGATGATCAAGAGTGTGTTCCGACCGAACGCGTCATCGACGCCCTCACCCCCGACACGGCGGTGGTGAGCTTGTCCCACGTGCACTGGCGCAGCGGCTACGTTCACGACGTCGACGCCATCGCCGAGGCCATGGCTCGGGTGTGCCCGCAGGCTGCGCTGCTGCTGGACGTCTACCAGGGGCACGGCACTGTGCCTACACAATTCTCGGCTTTGCCCCAACGTTCTGCTTTGATGGGAGGCGGGCTCAAGCAGCTGCATGCGGGGCTGGGTTCGGGGTATGCCTGGGTGAGCCACGCCTTGGCCCAGGACCTTCAGCCCGACCGCATGG
>JBGCER010000181.1:0-4057 GCA_045106515.1 Myxococcota bacterium | reverse complement strand
GTGGAGCCCGACCCCGATGCCCACGACCCGACGGAGCTGATCCTTCGGTGCGCGAAGTACGAAGGGGTGGAGCTCGGTCCAGAACAGCTCGAAGCGATCGACCGCGCGCTGCGTGGCGGCGTTGTGGTGGTGACCGGCGGACCTGGCACGGGCAAGACCACACTCCTCAAGGTGTTGATCCGCGTGGTGACGGAACCGGGGGAGACGTGGAACTTGGCCTCCCCCACGGGTCGGGCGGCCCGTCGCCTAGAGGAGGCCACGGGGCAGACAGCGAGCACACTGCATCGACTATTGGAGTATCGACCTGGAGAAGGCGGGTTTCAGAAGGACGCGGGCAACCCGCTTGAGGGCCAAGGGCTCGTCATCGACGAGGTGTCGATGGTGGACATCGAGCTGATGCACGCGGTGCTATGCGCCTTACCGCCGGGGCCATTCTCGTTGATCTTGGTTGGAGATAGCGACCAGTTGCCGTCCGTCGGTCCAGGTCAGGTGCTGCGGGATGTGATCAACTCGGGTGTGGTTCCGGTGACGCGGCTGAGTCAGGTCTACCGACAAGGCGAGGCTTCGGGCATCTTGCAAGCCGCCGGCGCGATTCTGGGTGGCTCGGTGCCCACGAGCGGAGAACGGGCCAGCTACGAGGATTGCTACCTTCTTGAGCGCGGCGATACCGACCGGGCTGTCGAGACGGTTCTGGCGGTGGTGCAACAGCGCTTGCCGGCCTTAGGCTTTGACCCGCTGAACGAGGTCCAGGTGTTGACCCCCACCCGTCGAGGCCCCTTGGGCACCGAAGGCCTCAACCGGGTGCTCCAGGCTCGGCTCAACCCTGAAGGCAAGGAGATAAAGCGCGGAAACAAGGCGTTTCGCGTGGGTGATCGAGTCATTTGCACTCGGAATCGCTACGACGTGGACGTGTTCAATGGCGACACCGGGCGGGTCATTCAGGCCGACGGCACGGGCTTGCTGCTCGAGTTTGACCGGCGCATGGTGCCTTGGGCCTGGGACGAGCTCAATAGCCTTGAGTTGGCCTACGCCATCACGGTCCACAAGAGCCAGGGCAGCGAGTATCCCGCGGTCGTATTGGTGCTTCATCCCAGCCACGGCATCATGCTTCGCCGGAACTTGTTCTATACGGCGGTCACGCGGGCGAGCCGCTTTTTATGCGTGGTGGGCGCCCAGCGGGCCTGGAGCCGAGCGGTGTCGCAGAATGGCGGCGATGAGCGCTCTACTCGCCTTGCGCCGCGGCTGTCTGAGCTCGCTGCCGAGCAGGAAGAATCTCGGTAATCCCCAGGTAGACGGCGAGCGCACCAAAGGCGATCCACCCCTCGATGGCGTAGAGCCGGCGCGCCAAAAGCAGCTCTTGCGGCACAGAGGTGGCGGCGCCGAACAGCGGCAGGCCGGACCCGCCAGGCGGGCGCAACACCCAGAGCACTTGTGCGAAGCAGTAGCCGGCTTGAACCGCCAGAAAGAGGATGATCGCCCAGTGCAGCAGGCGGAGGCCCAAGGTCATGACGGGCCGTGGTGTCGGATCTGAAATGTGCAGGCGTCATCGCCGTTGGCCAACGTGCTCGGGCGGTCGAGCCTCAAGCCCTTCGCGGCGAAAAAAGCAGCGTCTGAAGAGCAAAACACATGGGCGAGGCTGGGCTCTCCAGCCTCGTGTGTCAGCTCCAGTAGGCGGCACCGGCTCACGTCGAATCGCACCTGATCTTCCGACGCTTCGAGCAGAGACGTGGTGACGTTTGGAAAGCGGTCGAGTCGCGCTCTGACGGACTCCTCGCGCTGTTCCTTGGACAAGTTCGCAAAGCTGGCCGGCGACATGTCACCGACGCTCGACTCTAGAAAGGCCAACGCGGACGCGCGGATGACCCGCCGGGTGATCCGCCGCGCCTCCTCTTCGCCATCGACGGTGCGCAAGGCCCGCAGGAGTCGGATCGCATCGCCGGCTTGAGAGCGGCTGTGTCGCTCTTTGCGGTCCGCGGCCGCCGGAAGATGGCCAAAGGGCTCGCACCGAAAGGCCTGCCAGCGCACGGCGGCGGCCACGCGGAGCGCTCGTCTCCAGCCAAGCTCGGAGACGAGCACATCGAGTGCGGCGCGTTCTACACGACCGAGCAGGGGAATCTCCGTTGCTCTTCTCTGAGCGTCAAGGGGTTGGCCGGTCAGCCTAGTTCATGGTCGCGGCACATGCCCGCACCGGGGGCTACGGTGTTCAACATGCGCACCGTGTTCATGACCCTGCTCCTATTTGGCCCCCAGGCGTGGGCTGAGCCCTCGCCCGCCGCTGTCGATGCGGTAGAGCGTGGCATCCAAGGGTTCAATTCCAAGGCCGTGTTCACGCTGCCCACGCTCACGTCCGACCAGGTCGAAGACTTGGAAAAGGGCAAGGTTCTCAAGATCGTTGAGCGCTCGAAAGATCGGGCAAAACCCGCCCGCGCCATCGCGCTGTTGCTATCGCAGCATTCCCAGGCCGCGCTCTGGGTGGCGAGCCTCGATCCCCACCTGACGGTGGATCCGGACCTGATCGAGAAGAAGCTGGCGGAACACCAGGGGCGGGAGATTTGGTACGGATATTACAAACTCCCCTATCCGTTTTCGGATCGGCACTGGGTCATCGAGTCGTGGAACAACGCCGCCCTCGCCCAAGCCACCGCTGGCGCCTCGTGGGAACACGCTTGGCAGCTCGCCCCGACCCAGGAAGCGCCCGTGTTTGCCGCCGTGCGGGCCGGGGCGGTGTCCGGGGTGGACTCGGCCGCGGTGGACTCGGCGGTCAAGACCCCGCACAACCATGGTGCCTGGCTTGTGATTCGCCTTCAAAATGGCAAGTCCATACTAGGTTATCACGCGACCAGTACGGTGGGTGGCTCCGTGCCGGACTGGGTCGTTCTCCAGCTCGTGCACGGCAAACTCGACGCGCTTCTCAAACGGGTTGATGAGCGGTGCACCACGCTGGTTCCCGAGCACTACAACGCCGCGCATCCGCACATTGAAGGCGGGGATGCTCTACCTCTGACTTGGCGACCGTAGGGCCTTGACAGTCGAGCGGGCGCTAACGGCGGAACGTAAAGATGGTCACGACTTCGGCGACGTCGGTGCCGTAGCCGTCCATGATCCGCACCACGACCTCGCACTGGGTCCGCTCGCGTTCGGCCAGGTCGTTCAGCACGCCGTCGATGACTTCGGCGGGCATGTCCGCGTGCGCTGTGACGTCTCCTTTTGCGCGTGCGAGGTACTTGATGCCGCTCGCCTTTTGCAGGCGGGTGGTGTGGGCGAGCTTCGGAACGGTGCCCGCTGCGACGCCAGCGGCCGCCTCGCCGACCGCGAATAGCGTGGCTGTGTGCAGCCCCGCCGCGTGGTCACGGTTGCCTTGTGATGCTGGAAGGCGGAGAACCGCGCTTCCGGGCCTTGCCTCTTCGACCGTGATACCCAGCGTGGCCAGGTAGGGCACTGATTGCAGGGCATCGACCAACGCCTGAAATGACATGCGCAGTGACCTCTGAAGTGGGCCATAAAGCTACCACTCCCAGACGATCACGCCAGCTTCGGAGCCATGATGTCCGCCCAGTCGCTCAAAACACCTCTCCGCCCTCACTCTTTGATTCGCGATGATCAAGGTCGGGTGGACCTGAAGTGCCTGACCCGCGACCAGATCCAGGATTTCGCGGTTGACGTGCTCGGCGGCGATCGGCCTCTGGGACTTCGGCTGTTCAAAGCCCTGTGGCAGCATGGTGCCCGCTCCTTTTCCGAGCTGCGCGATGTGTCCATCAAGTGGCATGAGCCGCTGCAAAAGCACGCGTTCATTTCCATGCTCGAGCCCGACATTGTGCTCGCCTCCGATGATGGCACTCGAAAGTACCTGTGGACCCTGGAAGATGGCCACCGGGTCGAGAGCGTGCTCATCCCCGACACGGATCGGGTCACCCTGTGTTTGTCCTCCCAGGTGGGCTGTGCCATGGCATGCAGCTTCTGCCTCACCGGAGACCTCGGTCTTAAACGGCAGCTCAAAGCCAGTGAAATCGCAAATCAGGCGCTCCAGATCAACTTGCAATACGCGCGGGAGACCGGC
>JBGCER010000180.1:0-5517 GCA_045106515.1 Myxococcota bacterium | reverse complement strand
ATTCGCGAGCTGGTCGACCAAGGGGGCGATCTGCTTGCAGGGCATGCACCACGTGGCCCAAAAGTCGATGAGGACCGGAACATCGGACTCGAGGACATCGGTTTCGTAGCTGCTATCGGTGACGTCGGTGACACTGGCCATATTCACTCCAAAAGACGGACCCTCGCCGCCGGATCCGCAACCTAGTGACCGACAGCGGCCTCGGCAAGACCTCGGAAGCCCCATCGGCATCTGTATGGTACGACACGCACTCACAGTCCGGAGGACCCCATGGCGGGCGGCGGTAGCAAGATGGCGGTGTTCACCGCGATCACAGCAAACTCCATCGTAATGGTGGCAAAATTCATCGGTTTTGCCCTAACGGGCTCCGGTTCCATGCTGTCGGAGGCCATCCACTCATTGGCCGACGTCGGCAACCAAGCCTTGCTCGCGTTTGGCATGAAACAGTCGGCGAAACCGGCAGATGATGCTCATCCGTTCGGCTATGGACTCGAAGCCTTCGTCTGGTCGCTCATCTCGGCTGTGGGCATCTTCTTCGTGGGCTGCGGCCTATCGCTGATGCATGCATTCGAGGCCTTCCACGAGTACTTCTATGGACATGGCGAGGGGCACTACGAGTCCCCCGGCATGATCGCCATCGGCATCTTGTTGTTCTCCCTCGTGATCGAGGGGATCAGCCTTGGCATCGCCGTAGCTGGGGTCATGCGCGACGCCAAGTCCCAAGGCTACACGCTCCTACAATACGTGAAGAAGACCGACGATCCGTTCGGCGTGGCCATCCTCGCCGAAGACGGGGCCGCCGTGCTCGGTGTGGTCATCGCTCTGGTCGCCGTCCTCATGGCCGAGTACACCCACAATCCCCTGTGGGACGCCACCGGCACCTTGCTCATCGGCCTGTTGCTCGGCTGGGTTGCCATGTTCCTCATCGCCAAGAACCGGGGCTTCCTACTCGGCAAAGCCGTCGGCGAAGACAAGCAAGAGATCATCGCTAGCATCTTGTCCGAAGACCCGGCCGTAGAGAAGGTCGCGATTCAGCGGGCCGTGGTCCGCGGCACCGACCGCTTCCGCATCAGCGCCGAGCTGGACATGTATGGCGAGTACATCGCCCAGCTCTGGCTCAAGGACCAAGACCTGCCTGCGCTGCACGCGGAGCTCGACTCACCCGAGAAGCTCCGCGCCTTCCTGACGCGGTACGGCGAGACCGTGCTGGAGCTCACGGGCGATGAGATCGACCGACTGGAACAGACGCTCCGCGACGCGCTGCCCAAGGCCCGCGACATCGCCCTTGAGCCCGATTGATGCGGGGTGAACCGGGCGCTGCGGCTACTTGAGCCGCGACGCCGCGACCTCGGCCACCCGGGCCGCACTCTCAAACGTGCCGAGCCGCTCCGCCACCATCCACAGCTGCACCACCTCGGGGGGCTCGGCGGGCGTACGCCCCTCGGCTCGCAGGGCGATGATCAACTCGTAGCAATGCCGGTCCAGGTCTCGTGCCACGAGCAAGTCCCAGCCTCGGTCCGACGGGTGATCGATGCGCACGACCCGCGGGTGTGCGAGCGTGCGCCCAAGCTGCGGGTTCCAAGCGCCGACCTCATGGAATCGATAGTCCGTGACGACGCAATCCAAGCCCTCGTTGCGGACCGCATCCGCTGCGGTGGCGAGGGCCTCCTCAAGGCGCACCGTCGGCAGCCGAATCCTTTCAAAATCTGTCCATGGCCTCCATTTTCCTGAGTCCGGATCCATGAATTCCATGGCGCCCACCCGCAGCTTGTAGTCCATGGATGGGTCACCGGGCAGGACGTAGCCGGCGTAGTGGTAGCGGAGTCCCAGAGACAGGGCGTGCTCCACCTCAAGAAGCAGCGTCCAAAACCCGAGGCCGTGCCGGCGGTGCATCGGGTCGTACACGCCCATCAAGGACTGTAGGCTCTCTTCGCCCACATCGAAGGCGCAGAAGCCAACCAGCTTGCCGTCGGCGTCGCGAAGGGCCAGCTCGCGGGTGTCGAAGCGGTCCAGCGGTGTTCCGCCGTGCAGCGCTCCAGCGAGGGTCTCGGGACGCTGACCTTGGGCCACCGTCAGGTACCGCGTGTACAGCTGCTCGTGCTCCTCATCGACGACGAGCGGTCCCTCCGTCACGGAAAACACCGCGCGATTCCGCCGGTGCAACCTTCGATGTGACTTGCGCGGCTGGTAGGCGGACAGGTCGGTTCGGGTCCACACCGCATCGCGCAGGGCGGTGCCGCCTGCCCAGACGAAGCGACACGTCACCATGGCCTGGCCGATCCGGTACCAACCCAGCCGCAGGTAGCGATCCAGGTCTCTGGCCGGAACCTCAGCGGGATGGTGGATGCGGGTGTGCATCCTCAAAAGCTAACGATGTTCTATGCGGCCGGCGAGGATTCCAGCGCCCAAGATCGCCGCTTCGTCCGCCCGCCCCCCCCACACAACGCGAACACGCTTTGCGCTGGGTGGAACGGCGTTGTCGGACATCCACTGCACGGCGGGCTCCCACCACGTCCGAGCGGCAGCCAGTCCCCCCAACATCACGACCGCGTCGGGGTTGAACAAGTTCACCAATGTGACCAAGCCAAAACCAAGGTGCTGAGCGGCTTCGTTGAGGATCTCGACCGCCCAAGCCTGGCCATCGTCGGCGGCGAGCACGACCTGTTCGCCAGACGTCACGACGTGCCCCTGCTCGGCCGCCGCGGACAGCAGCCCCACATTGCTGCACCACGTCTCCAGGCAGCCACGCCCGCCACAGCCGCAAGCCCGCGTGCCGCCCACAACGACGTGGCCGATCTCTGCGCCGGTGCCGCCGGAGCCTTGAAGGAGCTGGCCACCGGTGATGATGCCGCCGCCCACGCCCGTGCCCAACGTCAGCAGCACCACGTCTTCGGTCCCCCCCCGTTGGTGCCAGATGCCGAGGGCGGCGACGTTGGCGTCATTGGCGACAGCACAGGGGGCTTCGAGGCGCTCTTGCAGCGCAGCTCGCAGGTCGACCCCCGCCAGGTCGGGGAGGTTCGGCGAGCCCAAGACGACGCCGTCCCGGACAAAACCAGGCACGCCCACGCCGACCAAGCCTCCGCCCAACTCCAGGTGAACGCTCGCTACGGCGTCGAGCACCGCCGAAACCGTCCGTGCGCTCAACGGACGTGACACGACCGCGCTCTGGAGTCCGTCCGGACCCACTCTTGCCCCGCGCACGCCTGAGCCACCGATGTCGACCCCTATCGCCACTCAACCTCCAGCGGTTGCCCCGCACCCTACAAGAGTGGCACCGCGCTTCCACGTCGGTCGTATCGTACCGTTCGGAGTCGTGCGTGCGCACAGCGCCTCGCCGTGCCACTCTGACGGACGCAATCGCGACCGAATCGGAAGGCCTACCTATGGACACGTCGCTCGTCGACCAATACTGCCCCGCCGCCCATGAAGCCCCCCTCACTGGGGCGGACTACGATCAGACCTCTGGAGCCAGCGTCACCGCTGACGAATGGGGTGTGGTGGCCGTTACCCGCCAGGGAGAGAGCTTCCCCGGGCTGATCTTCCAACCTGGCGGCGCCATCGATGGCGGCGTCGCGGTCTCGCCCGGCGGCAGCCTCGTGGCCGTCGGAGATGCGGACGGCACGATCGCCGTCTTCAATACTTGGGAAGGAACCTGCGTCTTCGAGGACTACCTCGAAGAAGGCGGCGCACCTCGACCCATGAAAGCCATGGCGTTCAACCGAGACAATGTGCTGCTCGCGACGCTGTCCGGCGATGGCGTCATTCGCGTGTTCGACATCAGCAAATGGGAAGTCGTGGGCCAATGGAATGGCTTCGCAGGCGAGTCCATCCAGTTCAACAATGCGGGCGACAAAATCCTGGCCATCGACACCTTGGGACAGACCAAGCTGCTCGACATCATCAGCTATGAAATGATCGACCTGGAGATGGTGCCAGGCGGCGTGCGGGTCGCGCGGTTTACCCCAGACGACGCCTTTGTCGTCACCATGGGCCAGGGCGGCATCGCCCTCATCGCCCTACCTGATGGCCGCATCGTGCAGTCGTTCACCGCACGCGGCTCATCGGGCATGCTCAACATTGTGGTCAGCCCCCAAGGCGACCAAGTGGCCGCGATTACCCAGCGTTCGGTCCACACCTTCTCGCTACCCGACCTGCACCCGGTCAATAGCGAGCACCACGGAGCTGACGAGCCCACCCACGCCGCCGTCTGGGATTGGCGTGGCGTCGGCGTCGGCGGCAGTGATGGACAGCTTCACCGACCCGGCGCGCGGCCCTCCTTGCCGCCCGTCTTGTGCGTGGGCGGTTTTGGGGACTACCGGGTGACCGTCCACGATAGCCGCGTGGCCGTGTGGTCTAAAGACCGAATGAAACGCCCATTTAAGGCGGGAAAGCGCCTGGTGGAAGCCAAGATCGATCGAGATGGTCGACTGCTCTTGGGCCTGCCTGACAACCACACGGGCGTGCAGGTGTGGGAGGCCAGGACCGGCCGCCACCTATTGGACTGCGGTCCCGATACGGCGGACTCCATCAAGATGGAGGTGGGCGGACCCATTGTCTGCGCATCGCTAAAAAATGGAGGAATCCGCTGGTATGACCTCAAGAACAACTCTGTCCTTGAACTGGACTGGGTGCAGACCTTCGCCCTGTCTGGGTCCGGAACCTGGCTCGGTGTTGTGACGCCCCGGGGCGAGGTCCGAGTGCTCGACCCCGCCACGGGGCAAGACGCCATCCCCCGTCCCGAGCCCCTCGCCGACGTGCCGATCAAGCTGTTGGCCTTCATCAATCGGCGCCCCGATCTCTTGGTGTTGGACGACGAAGGCGTGCTGGGTCTGTACGATTTGACCGAGTCGGTGACCAAGGAGCTGGCCGCGGTCGGCCAAGACGTGCTCGACTTCAACGTCAACGTCGATCGCCTGTGGGGCATCACCGGCGGCGACTATGGCGCGATTCGGTTCCAAGAGCCCGAGACGGGCACAGCGACCGTCGTCTATTGTCATCTGCGAAAGGGCGAAGTCGTGAGCGAGGTGCCGAATTTGGTGCCGTATGCTTGGGTCGATCCCGAGACCGGCAACATCTTGCAGCCCGCTCGCGGTGGCGCCTTGTTGGAGCTGGACATGCACGGCAATGAAGTCAAGGTTCATCGTGCTCTTCCAGAGGGCGAGTGGATTACGTTCGGGCCGCGCGGCGTGTTGCAAGCCAGCGAAAACGCAGGCATCTAGTCGCGTTTCGGGGCTGACGGGGTCGGGCGCCGCCGATGAGGCTGTGCCACACCGATCGGCGCAGAGAGGGTTATGATCGGCTCCCCCGTTCCCTCCCCTCCCCGGTCCGCCCATGGCTCCCCGCCGCTCCAACGGAGCTCCCCCCAAAAAGGGTGGAGCCTCGCCGAAAAAGACCGCGCCGGCCAAGAAGCCCGCGGCCAAGAAGCCCGCGGCCAAGAAGCCCGCGGCCAAGAAGCCCGCGGCCAAGAAGCCCGCGGCCAAGAAGCCCGCGGCCAAGAAGCCTGCGGCCAAGAAGCCC
>JBGCER010000179.1:0-7859 GCA_045106515.1 Myxococcota bacterium | reverse complement strand
CCGGGCCGCTGCGAACTGCGCCGACGGCGACCGGGCCGCGATTCTGAACCGAATCGCCGACGATGAGCAACGTCACGCGGCGCTGGCGTGGCGGACCCTGACTTGGGGGCTCCAGACCCATCCCGAGCTGTTCGCCCCCCTTCAAGTCGCGCTGAACGAGGCCATCACTCGTGTCGATGTGCGCCCAACCGAGGTGGAAGGCGACGGCATCCTCGATGCGAATCAGACACGTCGGGCCGTGCGCGACGCCATCGAGCACGCGGTGCTGCCCGCGTGGCGGGTGAGTGTGGGGCAGAACAGCGGAGGTGCGCGGAGTGTGCGCGAGACCGTGCGCGCGCCCAACTCGACCCATGGGTAGCGGGTGTTGAACTCGCATTCCGTACCCAAATTGAAGAGCATGTAACAGGATAAGTCTAGCTGCCAGCCCACCTGGGCCGGATGTGGCCCATCCCTTGCACAGCCACCGTATGCACCCTCGATCTGTAAGGAGATCCGATGCGTACGATGACTTTCCTCCTTCCGATGCTCGCCTTGATGGCCTGTGATGCCGCCGAACCGCTGGACCTGGTGGGCGACGCCTCTGTTGGGGCCGGCCCGGATGTGAGCGCCGACGCGGAGTTCGACGCGACTAGCACCGTCTTTGAGACGGTCGACCTGCTCGAACAACACCCGCTCATTGAACGGGCGACGGAGCCCGGTCAGGACGATCTGACCGTGCACGCTCGCGTGGGCACGGCCGAGCATACCTACGTCGAGTTTTTCAGCTCTGACGAAGACCCTGAAGACATCGGGGTCGGAGTCATGGCCCAGTTCCCCAACACACCGCTGGTGTCGAGCGACTTCATCGGTCGCCACGATCCGCTGGACGTCTTCCTCGCCGTGGCCCCGCTATCGATGGCCGTGCCCGAGGTCTTACTCGACCTGCGTGAGGACGACGCGGACACCTCCGTCGATGCGCGCCTCGCGCTCAAGAGCGAGTCCCTCGATGACTTGGCGGACCTGCCAGATATGTCCTGGATGCCCGCAGCCGCCTCGTGCAATTTCATGAAGAACTGGATGAATGGTTGGTATGGCGAGGATGGCTCGTGCGCTGCCGGATCGAACTTGAACAAGACGTGGAACGACTTTGAGTTGATCTGCGCGTATGGCGACAGCAGCTGCGACTTCGTGTTGGACAACGTCGCGCGCGGGTTCTGCAATGGCGAGTTGGACTCGGGCCACCTGGTGCAAGGCCGCACGACCAAGGTCGCGGGGCGCTGGGCGAAAGGGGGGAACATCACCTGGAACTCCTCCGGCTATCGTTCGCATCAGGCGGTCTCCAACTGCCCGGCCAGCAATGGTGACCTCCAGTTCTATCGGGAGCGCGGCAGCTCTTCCTACTTGAAGCTCGTGCCCAAGAATCATGGCTACAACTACTTTTACGGCTACAACACGCCGCGGCCGCTCACCTACTGGCCGAATGGCGGTTGGAAAAAGGACTACACCAATAGCAAGCACAACGGCGTTAAGGTCCGTCATAACTCCGGTACGTCCGACGAAGCCATCATGTGCGCGGACGTGTACAACCGGTACCGAACCACCGATGTGTCCTACTCGGGCTCCGACAACTTGTGCTTGAGCTCGAACTGCGACAACAGCTGCACCAATAACTAATCTCGGTGACAAGCACTCTTTGAGGCGACGGTCAGGCCCTCCTGGTCGTCGCCTTTCGCTGTGTGGGCGGGTCTGATGACCAGGCCTACGTCGCAGTGGCTTTGAGCGTCATAGGGGCTTGGCGGTCAGGCGTGCCTTTTGTGAATGCCCGAAATAGCACTTGATACCTTATAATCGAGTCGGCTCTCCGAAGTGACTCGACGAGGTTGTAGATGTGTTGGACGGAGAGGATGGCGGCGAACCGAACCGAACGGCCGGCCTCTTTTGCGCAGGGTGCGACGATAATCCGACGACGCTTGTGGATGCGATCCCGTTGACCGAGGGGCGCTCCTACCCGTTTGCCGCCACCGGATACTTGCAAGGTGCGGGGCCGACTCGTGACAGGACAGAGTGCGGCACGATGGTTCAGATCGTTCGCAACTAGGTGTCGTTGAGCGCTTCGGAAGATGGGCGAGCGTGGCCAGGGTCTCGCCCTGGACCCCCGCCCAGCTCGCGGCGGTCATCCGTCGGGTGGGGTGGGGCTCGCTGGATACAGGTCTTTGCGAATGAGTATTTATGGGCGTTTGAAGCCGGGAAGGTCGATGGCGCTCGTGATGGCATCGGCGAGCTGAGCGGCCCGGTCCCGCTGGATGCCAAGGGGGTCGAGGGTGCCGGCCACCAACATGCTGGCGAGACCGTGAACCAAGACCCGCGCGGCGAAGCTCGCGATGAGCGGGTGGTCGGCGGGAAGCTTCGCGTCGGCAGGCACGCTGTTGACCATCTCGGCCAGTGGCTTCCAAAAGCCGACGATGTCGGGGTCGTCGTCGATGGTGCCTAGATACTCCGGCATGCCCATGACCCGGAACCATCCGGGCTCATCGACGGCGAACTGTGCGTAGGCGATGCCGACCTGACGGAACGCCTCCAGCGGATCGGTGACGTGTGCGGACGCCGCGTTGACCCGCTCCATGAGCGCGGCGCGACCCTGTTCCGCCAGCGCGTTCATCAGCGCCGCGCGGTCGGCGAAGTGCTTGTAGGGCGCGCCGGAAGACACCCCGGCCTGGCGGGCCGCGCGAGCCATCGTAAACCCGTCAGGGCCGTGCTCAGCGACGAGGGTTCGCGCGGCGTTGAGCAGCGCGGAGCGGAGGTCGCCGTGGTGGTATCCGGTCTTCTTCATGACTCGCTGGCGCGGGTAACCCGGTCAGAGTAAGTAAGTGTTACTTACTTTGGTGATCCATGAGCCGACCCGCCTCCCAACCGCACGCCTCGATCTATCAAAATATTGGTCGTACCCACGCATTTGAGCCTCTCCGGGTCAGCGGATCGCTGCCTTCGGATCTACGCGGCACGCTGTTCCGCACGGGACCCGGCCTGCATGAGCGCTTCGGTAAGCGGGTGGGCCACGCGTTCGAAGCCGACGGCGTCATGAGCGCGGTTCGACTGGATGGCTCGGGCGGGGCTGTGGGAGCTGTGCGGGTGGTGCAGAGCGCCGGCTACCTAGAAGAGGAGGAACGCGGCCGGTTTTTATACTCCACCGGCGCCTCGGCCATCGACCGGTTTCGCGCCATCCTCGGCGGCAAAGGCAAGGCGACGGGCAATACCTCCATGTGGTCCTACCAGGGCTCGCTGTATGCGCTGATGGAGGGCTGGTTGCCTGTGCGCGTCGACCCGGCGACCCTGGAAACCCTGGGTGACACCGACCTCGACGGCATCATCCCGCAGGCCTTCTCGGCACATCCTCATCGGGTGCCTGCGCGAAACGCCAGCTTCAATTTTGGGGTTCGATACGGGCGTACCATGCAGATCGACGTTTTCGTCTTGCCCGACGACGCCCCACCGCAAAAGCTCACCACGGTGGAGGCCCCCGCCAATGCCATGGTGCACGACTGGGTCGTCACCCAAACCCACCTGGTGCTGCTCGTGTGTCCCGCGCACCTGCGCACGGTCCGCGCAGCCCTGGGTATCGGGGGCTTAGACAAGTGGTTTCGATGGACCCCCGAAGCGGGCACCACCGCCATTGTCATCCCTATCGACGCGCCTGAGGATGTGCGGCAATTCCAGGTCGACCCCTTCTGGTTCTGGCACACCAGCAATGCTTGGACCGAGGGCAACACCCTCACCGTCGACCTGTCTTGGTACCCCGACCTCGCGTCGCTCTCCGACTTCGGACCCGGCGAGGGCGAGAGCACCCCGCCTCGCCTGCATCGGTGCACCCTCGATTTGCGCACAGGCACCTTTGAACACGAGGTCATGCACGAACAGCCGGTGGAGTTTCCGCAGGTGCATCCTGGGGTGTTGGCCCAAAGAAGCGCGGTGATATTCGGCCTCACCGAGCATGAAAATCAACACCGCGGAATCGTCCGACTCGACGACGATGGGGCTCTATCAGAGTGGATGCCGGACGACGAAGGGCAAGCAAGCGAGCCGATTCTCGTGCCTCGGGGAGATGCGGAAGACGATGTCTGGGTGCTTACGCTCGTGCACGATGATCCCACGGACGCCTCGTATGTGGCGGTGTTGGACGGGCAAGAGCTGGAGCGGGGGCCGGTGGCACAGGTCTGGTTTGACCAGACGATTCCCGAGACGTTTCACGGGCTATGGCGATCGGGGAGCTGACGCCTCAAGGGCGGGTCTTGGGCCGTCGTTGGGGACTGAAGCGAGGTTCGGACTTCGCCCATCTGATCGGAGTGGGCGTAGGGCCCCACGAAGGTCCACCGCAGCACCGTGTCGGCCGCGTCCGCCAACGGTGCGGCGTCCGGCCACGCCGATGTCGGCACGGCGACCAAGCGCGGGTCGTCGGGTAGGAGCTCGGCGAGCAGCTCGACCACGGCGACCCCAGAATGAAGCCGGTCGCGCAGAGGCAGAACGATATCTGGGCAGGCGGCGGCCAGGGAGAGCCACGCCGCTATCGCGTTTGCGGGCGTGCCTGCGGCGTGAGGTCGTAGCAGCCGCGCTTGGTTGAGCACTCGCTTCCATGCCCGAGGCTGCGGCGGCACCAAGCGCTCGAACGCCAGCAGTGCATCCAGGTCCGCGGGACCGAGCTCGCCGGGATCGTCCGCCTCCACCTGAATGGGCACCGGGTCGGCTGCCTTGCTGTCGTCGACCTCGGTGACGGCCACGAGTCGCGGGGGGCTCGGCACACGCGGGGCCGGCAGACCGGTCCACGCCGCGAGGGCGCGGCTAGTGCGTCGGGCTCGCATGGGGGTGAGCCACACGGGCACCTGAATCAGCGTCGTTGCTGGCGCCTGTGGCGGACAGGCGGCGTGCAGAACGGCCGATGAGCACGCGATGATCACCACCATATCCGGCAGATCGTCATGACGGTCGAGCTGACTCACGGCCTTTAGCAGCGCTCGCGCCTGGGCGGGAGAGGCCCGGTCGAGGTCGTCCACCAGGACCATGAGCCGCTCACAGGGCAGTTGCGTTGGCGTGGGCGCCGAGCGGATGGGCGGGGCCTTCGGCGTTGGAGCTTCCTCGGCGATATCGCCCAACACACCGGAACCGATGCCGCGAGCGAGCAGCCAGCCGCCGACACCGAGCAGGAGCGCCGGAACAAAGGCCGTCCAGTCCGGCGGGGCTGCGAGCACCCCCGCCGCTCCGAGGCTTGCGCTGATCAGCCCAGCTCTCGCCTGTGCTTTTGCGGATCTCGGCGCCTCGCTGTGCGCACCTGGTAGGACCAAGGCCAAGGCCTGGTCAGCCATCGAGGCTCGGACCGGGACGGCGGCGGTCGCCTCGTCGGAGAGGGGGTCTTCGAAGGCGGTTTCGCGCTTCTTGGGAGCGGCCGTCCCCTCGACTAGAGCCGCCCGGATCACATCCTCCAGCGCTCCGTCGAGGCGGGCGGCGTTGACCCGAACCGCGCGCAGTGGGGGATGTGCGTCTTCGTCGTCCTGCTGCGGAGGGTCGTGGGTCAGCCACTGGGCGTGCAGGCGCGCCATTAGGTCGGAACGGCCACTGCCGGTGGGCCCCAGCACCGCCAGATGCAGGGGCAGGGGCGTCTGCGGATGCGCCAGGGTGCCGACCAGTCCAGCAGCCAGCTCCGCGTGCCCGAGGGCATCGGTTTCATCGGGATGGTCGGCCAGGATCGGCTCGGTCTGTGCGCTCTCCGAACCTCCCGTCGCAGCGTCCAGCGCGACGATCAGGGTGTCCGCTTCCTCCTCACCGGGGCGGGCGCCCGCGTCGGTGGTGAGCAGTAGGCGCGGCAAGGTGCGCAGGGGCGCGAGCAGGGCGTCCAGGTGCGGGGCGCGTTCGGCGGGGATCCCGGCTTTGAGAGGCAGCCATGGCAGGAAGCCTGGAACCCGTCGACGGGCCTCGCGCAGCGCCTCGGGCAGGCTGGCTGCGGCATCGGGAGAGACCCCCTCCATCACCCAGAATGCGCTCTCCGTACCGGGCTCTCGCAAGACCCAGTCCCGGCCGGCGAGCATATGGAACTGACCTTGGACGTACGGCGTGGCGTACCGCTCGGAGTCCGAGCTCAGGCGGTCATCGACGACAATGGCGATGACCTGCCGGCCGCCGCCCCACTCCATCGCGTGCTCGGCGGTGGCGCCTCGCTGCGCGCGGACCACCGTGCCTTCCCCCGACGCTTCGACCGGCGCGGAGCGAACGCCGTCGACTCCGGGATTGCCGGGCTGTGCGGAGCGCGCCGTGCGCTCGGCGATCAACCCGAGCATCGCCCAGGGGTGGACCCGTCCCGCCCCCAGTCGAGAGGCGTCCTCCATGAGGGAGACCAGGTCGGCGTCACCGGCGTAGAAGACGTCGTCGTCCATGACCACGATCGGGCGTGTGGCCGGGGCCGGTGCGCCGGCAAAGAGGTGGCGGTAGGCGCGGCTCCACGGGTCGCCTGCAGCCCACAGGGCGCGGACAACATTGGCGAGCGAGAGTGAGCCTCCCTCCAGGCCACCCGCTTGTTCCCAGGCCGCGTGCACCCAGCGCCGCACCTGGGGATGCCAGGTGTCGACAGGGGGCAGCACGCCGGCGGAAGACTGGGCCACGCGGGGCTCCTCGGGCGGACCTAGGCCAGCGCGGCGCAGGTCGTTCCAAGGGGTGTCGGATCACGGTTGGAGGGATTCGAGGTGGGGGAGGGCGGGGATCTCACGCCATACGCCTTCTGCCGCCAAGACCTCACCGCCGGAGGAAGCCCCAGGCTGCCGCTGGCCGGCTATAGTCCTTGGTCGAACGGCCAGGCGTCGACCAGAGCTGGCTGATTCGTTGGCGGTGCCACACGGCGATGGCGCCCAAGGCGGCTTGCGAATTGGAGCAGGCGTCGGAGTAGCGGTAGCTGTGTCCAAAGACCGGCCATCCGATCTTGATGCGTCTTCCCTCGCGGATCTTGCCGCGATGCCGTCGCGCAAACATGCCGGATCTGAAGCTAAAGTCGGGACTCCCGACGCGGATCTCGATCCGTGGGTCGGCGAAGATCATGTACCGATGCTCGCGGATGCCGAGGACAGCGACCCACATGTCGGACGCGGTGTGTCCGTACACCTTGCGACCGACGACGCGCACCGAGTACACCCCTATTTGGTCGCGGACGGCGCACCCGTCCGCCCCCACATAGGCGTCAGGCAGGGATTCGGGCTGGCCGAGCTTGGTGAACGGGGTGCTCAGGTGGTCGATCGCGTGCTCTGAGAGATCTCTTTCAGGCTCGGTTGGGACCGGGGGCGGCGGGTCCAGTTCGAGGTCCCCGTGGGCGAGTTCGCGTGCCACAAGCCAATCTCGCACCCAGGGATCGGGCGGCGAGTCGGTGTCTGTCGCCAACAACCCTTCCCACAACGCCGCCTCGTCCGGCACCAACAGACGTGCATTGGCCGCCGCGCGCTCATCGACTTGGCCTCGCAAGACCGCTGCGGCGGCCGCGCGGACTAGAAAGGCCCGGCCCAGTTCGTTGCGATCCCAGCGGCAGTTCAGATCTTCACACTGTTTAATAATTCTTGTAGAACGCCGTTCCTCGGCTGGTAGGTTGTCGGGTTCAAGGGACGATGCGGACCCGATGAACCCGGCGAGCAGAATCGCGATCATGGCGTGCCGGTCTGGGGGCGGTTTTGTATGGTGATAAGCCGCATACGCGCCACCATGGACACCAGTTCCTCTGCGGACTGACCGTCACCGGCGAGCGCCTCGATGGTGTCGATGCCCATGCCTTTGGTGTCGATGACTCGGACGCCGCCGGTAGCGCTGGCGTCGAGCAATAAGGTACGTTCATCGCCCGCGTTGAGGGTGGCCAACAC
>JBGCER010000178.1:0-22586 GCA_045106515.1 Myxococcota bacterium | reverse complement strand
GGCGCCGTCTGTACCCCAAGGCAGGAACCGCAAACAAACTGTGCCCCGACGGCCGGCCTGCGCACTGCCTGCCCCAATATCGGATGCGGCATGTATGCCGATGATTCGACCTGCAGTCAGCCCAGGCGGTACCAGGAAGCGCGGACCGCCCGAGCCGCGATTAGACGCATCCCCCTTAAAGCGAATCGTGCCCCGATTGGTCCCTGCGATCGGCGTGGCAGGCTCATAAACCTGGTGGGTAATCAACGCACAGTCGGTGCTCGACGTTGTAGAGGCCTTCCATTTGTCGTGCCCCACCCGCTCCGCCTCGAGCTGTTTGATTTCACCGCGTCCAATGGAGTCGTCCGCCAAGTACATTTTGGGGTCGGGCAGCCCCCCTGGCATGGTAATTAAGGCCCAGTCGTCGCCGGCATCGCCTAGTCCATAGCTCAAGCCAGGCGAGAAGTCTGGAGAGACCAAAATGCTCCCCCCTCCGCCCCTGACTTGCTGGCAAGTCGATGCGGCCGAGAGCTGGTTGGAGCACACACGAAGCGATATGCCAGGTATGAAACGGCTATCGTCATCCGCCACACAATGGGCATTCGTGAGTACGTGCCGATCGCCAATCTTGAACGCGCTGCACCTCCAGCCTCCGTCGGGGACATTAACGCGAAGGTGCAATAACGAGCTTTGAGTGTGAGTTACTGGCGACGCAAAGGCGGTCCGATTGTCAGCGTCGAAGAGGAGCAAGTCATCTTCCGGATCGCTGTCGCCACATTCTCGCACGTCGGTGGCGTTCGGCCACACATCGACCATTCCTACTCCCTCATCGGCAGACTGGCTTGGAACTGGGCCCACCGGCATCGGCTGAATGCCAGCCTCAAAATCCGCAGTCGCGTAGTAGTTAGCGATCGCGAGATCGAGCGCGGGCGTATCGACAGCCGTAATCTGCCAAATCCGGCCATACCCATCTATTTTGCGGGCTCCCAATAGACTCCCCACACCCTCGGTCGGATCGTCCGGCGTGTCGGTGCCATCGTCGAACTCGGTCGAACCTTGGATGCGTTCCGGCGAATCCGAATAGATTGCTTGGCCGATATAGTGCCATGTTAGGTGGTTTCCGACTTGGTCAGCATACGAAAGGCCGGCGGGCGGCACATAGGAAAATGTACCGTTTCCGTGGTCGGTGCGGGTGATACCGTCTGCGGCTTCATCGTCTAGGACCGCTTGAGGCCAAGCTGCCAACGCCGGGCTGGCAAGCATCAGTACGGCGAGTACGAGGGAGGGGCAGGACGAAGCATGATTTTCTCCAGTACGTAGTTCTGCGTAACGGTAGCCGCGCACAAAAAGGAGTGTCAACGATAAACTGAAATCAGCGTCTCAAGTTGCATCTTGGAGTTAGAAGCTCCCATCCTCCCGAACCGGCACGTGGTGGCGCGCCATCGGTCGATCGGCCATCAACCGATCGAAAAAGTCGGTGACGTCGTACGGATTGGACGTGCCCATGTGCTTGATCGCATCGCCGGGGTGACGGTTGAGCCATCCGGTGAGCGCATAGGCTGGGTGATAGCCCCACCGGAGCGTGTCTCTCATCTCCGCAAAGGCTTCGAGCAGCGGCAGGAGCGAGCGAGGATCGTGGCTATTGTCATCGAGGTGCATCAGCAGAAGCTCGAGCGGGCAGTTGCCCGCACCTCGGCCCATGCCAAAGACCGTGGCGTCGGCCAGGTCCGCGCCTTCTTCAATGGCGACGATGGTGTTCGCGAAGGCCACACCTTGGTTATTGTGCAGATGCACACCGACTTTCTGGTCGGGACGCAGCCAATTTTTATACTTGCGCAGCAGGTAACGAATGTGGTGCGGGTACAGGGCGCCGAAGCTGTCTACGACCGACACATGCGTGATCCGGCTGCCTCGCAGGTGCTCCAAGAAGGCGTCCACTTCCTGGGGCGTGCTGGTGCTCACGGCCATCACATTGACGTGCACCTCGTACCCTGCATCTTGGGCGGCATGGCCCAGATCGACGGCTTCGACGATGTCTTTGCCATAAGTGGCGATCCGCAAGACATCGACCCGGCTCTTGTGCGCAGGACGCAGGTCTTTCGCCGAGAATCGGCCCATGTCTACCATGCAGGACAGGCGCACATCGACGCCTTCGGTGACCGCGAGTAGGTCGTCTTCATCGCAGAAGCGCCACGGGCCCACCTTGTCGCGATCGTAGACGCCGGGGCTGGTTTGGTAGCCGATTTCGACGATGTCAACGCCGCTATCATCGAGGGCACGCACGACCTTGCGCACCAGGTCATGGTCGAAATGCCACCCATTGGTACACCCGCCATCGCGGATGGTGCAGTCCAGCACAGCCACGTCTCGGCGGCGATCGGTCATGAGCCCGTCGGGGCAGCAGCGCACGCGATAGTCGAGGCCCATAAGCCCTCCGGTCAAGGTCCCTACCTAGACACCGACTCCAGGCCCGGCGCGCCTGTGCAGCCCGTGATTGCACCCGCCAAGACAGCGACCCTAGGAATCGATCACCTGTTCATCGGCCACAGGGCGCAGGTTGTAGTGGCTTCCCATGGCTGAGCCATAGGCGCCGGTCACGTCGATGAGCAGCACATCGCCGGCTTCGGATCGCGGTAAGGCCCGGTCCCGACCCAAGGTGTCTGCGGACTCGCAGATAGGGCCCACCACCGTCACCACCTCGGCCACGGGATCTCCCCATCGCGTGAGGTTCACCACGTCGTGCCACGCGCCGTACAGCGCGGGACGGATCAAGGAGTTCATGCCTGTCTCAACGCCCACATAAGTGACGTCGGCCTTCTGCTTTCGCTGAGTCACCCGAGCCAGCAAGACTCCAGCAGTGGCGACCAAGTATCGCCCAGGCTCTAGCCAGAGCTCCAACCCCGGGTGAGCGAGCTTCACCTGGGCCAACGACGCATCCACGGCCTGTAGATCCAGGGGGCGTTGGCCAGGTTTTTCAGGAACGCCGAGCCCACCGCCCAGATCTAGGTGTTTGACGGTGCCAATGTCGCGGGCCAGCGTGGCTAGACCCACCGCGACCTCGGCCCAGTGGTCCGGCGTGCGAATGCCACTTCCGGCGTGGGCGTGCAGGCCCACGATGGTCACATCATGGCGCTCGGCGAGCTCCAGGACCATCGGGATGTCGCTCTGAGCCAGGCCAAACTTTGAGCGCGATCCAGCGGTGCGCACGTGCTCGTGATGGCCCTTGCCAGACCCCGGATCGATGCGCAGCTGAACCGAGCGGCCGGCGAAGACCTCGGGCCACTCTTGAAGCGGAAAGGCCGCGTCGAGGCCTACTCGGACCCCCTTTTCGAAGGCGAGAACGTACTCATCTCGATGAGCAAAATTTGGTGTAAATAGTACCTTATCAGGCGATACCTCAGGTATCACATTAAAGACGTGTTGCACTTCGCCTGAGGATACGCACTCGAAGCCCACACCCAGGTCAAAAAGCCGACGCATCACCTGAGGGTGTGGGTTGGCCTTCATGGCGTAGAAGAGTCGGTCGACGTTCTTGAGCGCGAGCAACTGGGACGCGGCGTGGTCGACCGAGGGCCCATGGATCACGTACCGCGGACCGTCTGACACCATCGTGAGCAACTCGTCGCGACGGGACTGCCACCACCTCTCGCTCACCTCGATCGCTTCGACCGCACCGCCTTGCAGCTGCGTCCAGGTGGGGCCGAGCTCATCATCTTCCTCGACGCCCTCGAAGAGCAAGCTGTGCAGCGAGGCAACCAGCCGTTCGGCCTGGGCCTCGTCCACCACTACCGTCAGGTTCAGATCGGACGCGGCCTGGGTGACCAAGTGGATTCGATGTTCTTCAAACGCCGAGAGTGCGGGACCCAATCGATGTAGAAGCGCTCGGATGTGGCGCCCCACCATGCTCACAGCCGCGCAAGGACCGATGGTTCGAGCCGAGCAATAGACCGATAGATCGCGCAATAGTCCAGCGAGTACCTCGGGATCCCGAGATGTAGCCACGGGATCGAGGGAGACCGTCACATTGGTCTCGCTAGTGGACACCAAGTCTACCGAGAGTCCACGCGCTGCAAAACAGGCGAAGACATTGGACAAAAAGCCCACCTGTTGCCACATTCCGACCGTGTCCATCCGCACGAGCGTCACGCCGGTCTTGGCGCTGATGGCGTGGACCCGCGGTGGACCGCCCTGCCCCGCTTCAATGCGCGTGCCTTCTAGATCGGGACGAGGCGTGCACCGGATCTCGAGGGGAATGCCGCGCTGAGCGGCGGGCGCCAAACACCCTGGGTGTAGGACTTTCGCCCCCATCGAGGCCAGCTCCTGGGCCTCGGCATAGCCCAGGCGGCGAATGAGCCGGGCTTCGGGGAATTGGCGGGGATTGGCGGTGAACAGGCCAGGTACATCCGTCCAAATCTCGCAGCGAACCGCACGGAGCCGTGCAGCGAACACCGCTGCGGAGGTGTCTGAACCTCCACGACCGAGCAACACGGTTGCGCCCTGTGGGCTGCGCGCGATGAAGCCCTGTGTCAGAACCAGTGAATCCCCGTCTACGCGAGCCTGCAACGCCGCGTCTGGGTTCGCCGAGACGTGGGCCTCCAAGAACCGAGCGATGTCGGCGCGCTCAGGCTCCGGCTCAGAGGTCAACGCATCTCTGGCGTCGAGCCACTGCACCCCAACGCCCTGCGCCCGCATCCACGCAGCCCCCAGTGAGGTCGACAAGAGCTCGCCTGCGGACATGATCCGCGCGTGCTGTCGCGGGCTCACCTCGCCCAAGAGCGACGCCCCCAGCAATAGCTGGGACAGGTCGTGCAGGTAGGTGCCCGCTTCTTGGTGCAGATCGACGCCAAGCTCGGCGGCCAGGGCTTCGTGGCGGTCTACGATCTGCTCTAATACAGGTTCGTAGGCCTTTTTGGGCGCCAGCTCGATGCACCGCTCCAATAGGTTGCTCACCTGCGAAACCGCCGAACAAACCACGAATACGCGTTCGCCGGCCTCTTGGCGCTGCGCCACAACCTTGGCGATCGTTGACCACCGCTCCATCGACGACACGCTCGTGCCGCCGAACTTGAGCACCACCCAGGGTCGCTCCGTCATCGGTCCTCCGTCGAGGGCGCAGCATCGCACGAGGGGCCGTGCGTAGCGACCCGCGCTGATAAGCTCACACAGCGTGGAGGACAGCAGATGCGTTGGATGTTGTGGGTTGGCGTTGTGGCGTGCACTGGGCAGACCCCAAGCACACCGTCCCAACAGGCTCCTGTGGACGCGATCGACGCGCCCACGAGCTCGGCGCTACCGCCCATGCCCGAGGTGCCCGTCTCCGAGATCGGCGACATTGATCCCGGCGTGCGGCTGGCGCTGACGGAGCTCGTGAACGTCCGAGTGCACACGCTCATCGCACCACCCGAAAAAGGGTCCGAGGCCTGCCACATCGTCGAGGCCCCAGATGGGTTGTGGGTCTTCGACCCGCCCCGCGATGCGGGCGTATTAGCGGCCTTGCACGCCTATCAAGCCAAGCTCGGAAAGTCGGTCACCTGGAGCACCGACCACAGCCAAGATCACGGCGGGGTCACTCCCGAAGGCGTGCGCCGGATGGCCTTCCTGGGGGCCGATGGCGACGACGTAGATGTGTTCTGGTGGGAAGCGGAGAAGGCGTGGTTTACCGGCGCGTTGACCGCCAAGGACGTGCCGATTCTGGCCGATCCGGAGGTCACCGCGGACCCCGCACACACCAAAGCCTGGCTTGCAAGCGTGCAAGCGCTGGAAGATCGCAAGCCCGATGCTGTGTTTAGTGGGCGCGGCAAACCCGGGGATGGCCGCGTCATTCGGTCGACTGTCGCCAAGCTGCGCGCCCTGCTCGAACAACCTTAGGTCTGCGCGCGCAAACGTTGTGTGGTACCCCTCCGACCCCGCCCCGAGGCCCTCATGTACCGAGTCCTTCGCATCCTCGCCTCATGGATCGTGCTGTTCTGGGCCGCCTTCGCGGTGACCCAGCCCGCCCTTGCCGCCCCGTGCGAGGCCCCGGACGAGACGGATCCGACCTTGGCGGAGCGCCTCGACGGTGGGTTCAAGGACTACGTCGTAACCCCTCTAGAGCGGGTTCTATTCTTCGACCTCATGTTCTGGGACAACACCCTCGCCCCGGGCGAGATGCCCCCAATCGTCGATCCTGCAGCCCTCGACGCCACTGAATACGACGCCTGGGCCGCGCAAGACGTACAAGCCCGAGGCGCAGAGCTTCAAGGCCACAGCGGCGATGGCTACGTCTACCGTTGTCGGGTTCCCGCCCGCCTGCGTGATGCCACGGTGGTTCTGGCCCCAGGTGCCTCCCTCAAGCGCGGCTTGCTGACCGTGAAGCTGCGCGAAGATGGCGGGCGACTCATCGGCGGCTGGGATGAGGTGGAGGTCGACCCGGTCAAGCTCGGCCTCGTACCGGCAGAAGGCACCGACCCCACTGCCCCGCGCCCCGGAGCCGTCACCGCGCTCGAACAAGACGCGGATGGCCAGCGCACCTTGGTTCAGGTGAGCCTCGAAGCCCTGGCCCCCTTCCCCGTCGTGGTCGACCTCACCCGCGGCGTGATCCGGCCCGGCGAGGTCCAGCTCAACTGGTCCGAGCTTCCCATCGATGCGGGCTCCCGCGTCCGGGTCGACGGCACCGTGTACGAGGTGGCATCGGCGAGCGGCACCCGCCTCGGCCTGCGCACTCTCGCGGATGAATTTGACGAAACACCTCTCGCAAACCCCAAAGACATCGGATTGCCGATGATCTTGGTCTGGCTTGTGGTGGGGGCGGTGTTTTTCACGTTCCGCTACGGCTTCATCAACGTTCGCGCCTTCTGGCACGCCATCTTGGTCACCTCGGGCCGGTACGACCATGACGACGATCCCGGCGAGGTCAGCCACTTCCAAGCGCTATCCTCCGCCCTGTCCGCCACGGTCGGCCTGGGCAATATTGCGGGCGTCGCCGTGGCCGTCACCATGGGCGGCCCAGGCGCCGTCGTCTGGATGGTCATCGCGGCCCTATTTGGCATGACGTCGAAGTTCACCGAGGTCACGCTCGGCCAGATGTACCGGGTGGTCAAGCCCGATGGCTCCGTCTCTGGCGGCCCGATGCACTACCTGCACAGCGGTCTCAAGGAGATGGGCATGGGCAGGTTCGGCATGGCCCTCGCTGTGCTGTTCAGCATCATGTGTGTGGGTGGCAGCCTGGGCGGCGGCAATATGTTCCAGGGCAACCAGAGCTTCCAAGCCATCGCCGATGTAGCTCCCCTGCTGCAGCCTGCAGCCACAGGCAGCGTCATCTTTGAGCGACTTGAAGGCATGGAGGGCGACGTGCTCGTGCCTGAGGGCACGGTCGTCTCGGTCCCCGGCGGCACGGACTTCGTCACCGCAGCCGCAGTTATTTTAAGCGATGACCAGGTCACGTCCGCGGCCGTCCGAGTCGACGCGGCCAAAGGTGGCTACGACGGAAACGTCGAGGCCAGCACCATCACCCAGGTCGGCGGTAGCGCTGGCCTAGACGACGCCATCACCGTCGTCAACCCCACAGAGACCGCCGGCGGCGGCACCTATGGGCTGTTCTACGGCATCATCCTCACCTTGGTGGTGGGTGCTGTCATCATCGGTGGCATCAAACGGATCGGCGCTACGGCCGGCGTGATTGTGCCGCTGATGGGCGTCGTCTACGTTCTCGCTGGACTCTGGATTATCGGCTACGTCGGCGTCACCGACACCCCTGCCCTCACCGCGAGCTTCGGCACCCTGTTGGGCTCCGCGTTCAGCCTGCAAGCGGGCCTCGGTGGACTGCTTGGAGTCATGATTCAGGGCTTCCGTCGTGCCTCTTTCTCCAATGAGGCGGGCGTGGGCTCCGCATCTATCGCCCACTCCGCCGCCGCCACCACCGAGCCGGTTCGCGAGGGCATTGTGGCCCTGCTCGAACCCTTCATCGATACCGTCATCGTCTGCACCATCACCGGCCTAGTAGTCGTGGTGACCGGCGCCTACCAGCTGCCTGGGGTTCAGGGCATCACCATGACCTCGGCCGCGTTCGAGGCCGGCGGCCTACCGGGCGCCAAGTACATTTTGGCCGGTGCAGTCACCTTGTTTGCCTTCTCCACCATGATCTCGTGGAGCTACTATGGCGAGCGCGCCGCCACCTGGCTGCTCGGCGATAAAGCAAGTCTCCCCTACAAAATTCTGTTCCTGTTGTGCGTGGCGTTGGGCCCGGTTCTCACCCTCGACAACGTCATCGCCTTCTCGGACCTGATGATCCTGGGCATGGCCTTCCCCAATATCTTGGGCTTGTACCTGCTCTCCAACAAGGTCGGCAAGGCGCTCAAAGCCTATCTGGGCAAGCTGGGCCGCGGGGAGTTTGACACCAGCAAGGCGGCGTAGGACGTCGGCTTTTGCGGTCGCTCACTTCTCCAAAAGCTGGCGTACTTTGCCCAGAAACGACTCGATCCCAAAGGGCTTGCACAACGTGCTCTCGCCGTCCAGATCGCTCAAGCTGTCTTCATCGCCCGATAGAAAGAGGGCGGGCATGGGACCCAGACGCCGCAAGTCGTCGACCAGCGCATCGCCCATCCCGTCGGGCAAGCGCAGGTCGCACACAACGAGGTCGAAGGGTCCGGGGGCGTTCCGCGCGGAGGCGCCGTCGACAGCCACGTGAACACGATGGCCTTCGAGCTCCAGCAGATCGCGGAGCAGCGACCTTAAATGCCGCTCATCATCGATTACCAGCACGCTCGCCACGCAAACCACCCTGACCTAGCTGCCTAGCGCTTCGGTCGAATCAGCGCAGGCTTGAGAAGGGGTCCACCATCGATGGATAAGCGCGATGGGGCCTCGTCTACGGGGATATAGACGATACCGCCGCCAACGTGCCCAAACGGTGAAAACACGGCATCGACCTTTGTTCCATCGGCGAGCTGCACCACGGTCGGCTCGCCCATTGGTGGCTGATCCAGCCAGTGCGGAGCCCCCTTCGTGACCCGCCCACCCTCGTGCATCCAGACCGTCTGCCACGGTCGGAGTGCGGTGCGCGCCTCGGCGTCGGGATTTCCACCCAGTACCTCTTCGTAGATCCCCTGCTGCCGCGTGAACATGCGGCGGTAGTAGAAGTCGCTGACCCATGTGGGACCGCAGTAGGACATGAGGTCGACGTAGGTGCCGGGGCCCTTGAGCAGGTCCTCGGTGAGGTCGTAGCCATAAGAGCCGATACTGGCGCCTTCGTGCGGATAGTCGGGGTCTGGCCCCGCAGCACCACCGCAGGGCGCGTGACGCAGCCCGTGGGCGTGGCCAATCTCATGAGCCATGGTGCCCGCACCATCGCCTGCGGCTCGGGAAATGCCGATGCTCGCTCGGCTCTGGGCATCCCTGGCGGACTGACCCAGGCTGGACAAGCCGGCGATGCCCGCTCCGCCCGAGTCCGTGGGGTTGAACACCCCATAGATGTATTGGTCATCGGAGATGTCCGAACGCTCCTGACGCAGCTCGGAGACGGCGCCCAACAGGGTCGACCAAGCGCCCAGGCTATTGACGCCTTGGTCCCACGGCATGGGATCGGCGACCACGATCTCAACTTCGGCGACCGGGAAGATCTTGTACAGCTCAGTGCGGAACGCCTCTACTGCGACGTCGTTCGTAATCGGCAATTGACCGCTACCATCGGTGTTCCACTCGATGGGAACCAGGTATACGCGCAACGACTCGCCGCCATCGCGGATCTCGATGGGAGCGCCGCCATCATCGACGTCTGGGTATTGCGCGCCATCCGAGCTGCCCCTGCCCCGATCGGCCCCCGGCGCTTCTAGCAGCTGTACGGACCACTCCAGGTCACCACCAGGGATCATGGAGCCCGGAACCCGAATGTTGACGGTGCTATCCAGCGACTCCATGTCCGAGGTCAGGGAGGGGCGCATCCCGCCTTGGGCCGCTCCGATCACCTGTCCATCTTGCCAGAGCAAGAACCGGCCAGTGACGCCGCGAGGCACCCAGTCGGTGGTGGGCTTGACGAATACGCGAACCACGGCGTCACGGCCGGCGATGAGCGGCACATTGGGCTCAGCGGGTTCACCATCGAGCATGAGATCGGTGTGCACACCTTGGGCGATGGCCACTCGGGTGATCTCGATGCCCGAGGAAAGCCGCCGTTGGTCCCCAGTCACTTCAAGAATGTCGCACATGGGGGCGTCGTTAAGACACTCAAACGAGACGTCGCTCACGCACGCTGAGAGCGGGCTCATCAGGCTCACTGCCAAAGCCAGGGACCACCGCATCCGTCTTGCCTCCGATGGAAAAGTATAGGCACCGCGGCCGAGGCTAGCTGTCACGGTCGTGTACAGCCTTGAATTCAAAGAGATGGACTACCCAAGGTCACATCTCGTCGACGGTCCTCTGAGTGCCGCAGCGGCACGCAGGCCTCGAAGGCCTAGCTCCCCGTGCCGGCCTCAAGACGCCCAGGAAATAGGGGCGCCATGTCCGCGGGCATATGGGAGCGAACCAGCTCTACCACTTCATCTTCGAGCTGCTTGCGTTCTGCCCGGAGCTCCCGAACCACGCGCGGCAGCATCAGCGCGCTCACCCCGCTGTGCCACAGCCGGCGTAAGGACGTGCCCCGCTCCAGCACCCGCAATGTGGCGTAGCCGGACACGGGCAGCACCACCGCCACCACCACCGCCAGACCCCAGCCCACCGTGAGGCCCAAAACCATGGGAAGAATGGCGTACAAAGCCAAGACTCCCACCATGCCGGCGATGAGCCGAGAGGTGCCCACCACGTCCTTACGAGGGGCGAAGGCCAATCCGGCCCAGCCCACCAGCAACCCCAGCGGCAAGTGCAGCAGCGCACCCGGCAGGGCCAGCGGAAGCCACAGGGCCAACGCCGCCAAATTGGCCAAAGATCGCCTTGCGAGGGAGCCCCGCACCAAATCCCGATCGGTCAATCCGGCGAGCTCCAACCGGTCCAAGTAGCCATCCACTCCACGGTACACCGCCTTGACAGCCTCGTCATCGGCGACCGATGGGTAGACCTCACAGAACCGGCGCGCGAGCTCAATGCGCTGTCGAAGCCGAATATGGGCAGGTTGGTACAGACGGCGAACCCCGTCGAGCACTCGCAGCGTCTCCCAATCGGGCGCATTGACCGTCAGCGCCCTCAGGCTGCCTTCGATCTCATCCGTCAGTTCTTGGGCGGCTTTTCGGCTATCCGCCCTCCAGCGCGCAGCCCACTGATCATCGATGAGGATCGGCGCCCCGTACTGGACCAAAACTCGGCTCCGAAAGCGCTTTCGGTGCACATAGGTGAGCCCGGTGGGAACGATCACCACGGCCTCGCGCTCCACACGCTCGGTCAGGCCCAAGGCGATTCGGGCGGCGCCCTTTCGCAACCGAGCGAGCTGCGGACCATTGTGGGAGAGCCCCTCGGGGAAGATGCCGACGCACTTGCCCCCGCTCAGCACCCCGCGAAGGGCGTCTAGAGCGCCATCGTTGCTCTTGCCGCCGCCCTGGGCATAGTCCATCTTACGCGCGATCGGCACCGCGCCCACCGCCTTAAGGATGGGGGCGAGCGGCCAGCGAAACAGCTTGTCCTTCGCGGCAAAGTGAACGATTCGACCGCTGGTGCAGAGCACCAAAACGGGGTCGATGAGGGAGTTTGGGTGGTTGCCTGCAAACACCACTCCGGCTTCGCCAGCGTCGGGCACATGTTCGAGTCCCACCACATGAACCTGGCGAAAGAACACCCCAATGGCGCCTCGCAGCACGGTCTGAACAATGCGGTAGGCGAGCATGCCGGTCCCTCACAGGCTCCACAATACCACCGGCCGCCCCGATCTCTCGGTTCATTCTGCCGCGACTGTAAGGCCCCGGTTTGCCTGGCGTTCATCGACCACACAACGGTTGGAGTCTGTCATGCGCTGGTCTACGTCCCTCGTCCTCTGTCTTGCAGCAAGCTGCGTCCTTCCCCACACCGGCACCAGTGTCGCGGGACCAGGAACAGATGCGTTCGAGCGCGCGCCTTCCGCGTCTCCCCGATTGGACCTGGCCACGGTGCCCGCCGCCGAAGACATCGCCACCCGGATCGACTCCTACTTCGACAGCTGGGGGAGCCACCGCATGCACGTGCAGCTGGACCGCCCCCTGTACCGACCTGGTGACGCGGTCTGGGTGAAGTCCTGGACGCTGAAGACGTCGAGCATGGACGTGGCCTCCGCAGGGTATGTCACCTATGAACTTGTCAATCCGCGCGGCCAGGTGGTGCAGACCAAGTCGGTGGCCCAGTCGTCTGGCGGCGCGACCAATGACTTTATCTTGGGTGCGGATGCCCCCGGCGGAAAGTGGACGCTACGAGCCCGTTTTGGCCAAGAGCTCGACGAGCGAAGCTTCATTGTGTCCAATGTGCAGGCGCCCTCGATCCGCAAGAAGATGGAGTTTGTGCGCGAGGCATATGGCGCTGGGGACACGCTTGAAGCGCTGGTCGAGCTGGAACGAGGCGCGGGGGGGCCGCTGGCGGACCACGAGGTGAAGGTGCTGCTCCAGGTCGACGGGCGCACGGTGTTCGAAGGCCCCGCGACGACCAGCAAAGACGGCGCGGTCCTGGTCTCGGCCACCCTGCCCAGTGTCTTGGAGACGGGCGATGGCCTGCTGACGGTGTTGGTCGAGGATGGCGGCATCACCGAGTCCATCAGCCGCTCGGTGCCCATCGTGCTCGCCGATGCCAAGCTCGCCTTCTTCCCCGAGGGCGGCGACCTGGTTCAGGGCCTGCCCGGTCGGGTCTACCTGCAGAGCACCAATCGCCATGGAGAGCCCGCCGATGTCGAGGGCTACGTCACCGATGACCGTGGACGCCGCGTCAGCACCTTCCGCACCGAGCACGATGGCTTGGGCCGGTTCAAGTTTACGCCCGAGGCCGGCCGCTCCTACGCCGCCCACATCACCTCCCCGGCGGGCATCGATGGCGCCTTTGCGCTGCCGGCTGCTGCCGAAGAAGGGTGCACCCTACGTAGTTTCGACGACATCAATAGCCAGGACAAGCGCATCCGAGTGGGCGTGCGCTGCACCACCGACCAGCCGATCGTGGTCACCGGCGTGCTGCGGGAACAGACCATCGACGCGGCGGCCGTAAAGGCCCGAGCCGGCAAGGAGGCTGTGGTCTACCTCTCGCCCAGCGAATCCCTGTCCGACCAACAGGGCGCCCTGCGAGTCACCGCGTTCAACAGTGATCTTCAGCCGATGGCAGAGCGCCTGGTGTATCGAAACCACGGCAAGAGCCTCAACATCAACATCACGACAGACCAGCTCACCTACGGCCCACGCGATGAAGTCATCGTCGATGTCACCACCACCGATCCATCGGGCGACCCGGTGGCAGCCAACCTGGCTTTGTCCGTTGTCGACGACAAAGTCATCGCCTTCGCCGATGACAAGAATGGCCACATGCTCACACGGCTCTATCTGGAGCCCGAGTTGGTGGACAGCCCCAAGGATCCGGCCTTCTACTTCGACCCCGACGAGGCTCTCGCCTCCCGCGCCATGGACCTGGTGATGGGAACCAAGGGGTACAGGCGATTTGAGTGGGCCCCCGTGTGGAACCAGCCCGCGCGGATCAAAGACCTGGGCTCCCGCGCCTACCCGACCGCCGTTGAGGCCACCCGGATCGCTCTCGATGACGTCACGGAGGACGAGGCGGTCGCCGAGCGGGTCGAGAAGCGCCCCCGGCCCGGGATGTTCCGAAAAGACAAGAATATGGTGGCCGTGCCGAAACCGGCCCCGCTCCCCCCGGTGGAGGAGCTGGCTGGAGGCGAAATCGCCGCTGGCGGCCTCATGGGCTTCGACGTAGACGGCGATCTCGCGAAGCGCGGCGTCGAAGAGAAGGAGCACCGAAGGGGAATGGTCCGCATCCCACGTGGGCGCGCCATGGCTCGGGCCCAGATGGCAGACCGGATCGCATTCGAAGACGCGGATGCCTTGGACATGAATGAGTTCCATGGCCAGAACGCCGCCGTCCCCGCACCCCACGCCGCCCATATGATGAGCCCGGTGCGCGTCTTTCCAAAGCCGGACTATCAAAACGGACTGAGCGGCACTCGCTCGGACTTCCGCGACACCGTGCACTGGGAGCCGTCGGTGCGCACGGGCTCCAAGGGCACGGCGCAGGTCCGCTTCTACCTGTCCGATGCCATCACCACCTTCCGCATCACCGCCGAGGGGGTTGGCGGCGGATTCGCAGGCCACAGCGAGCAGACGCTCAACTCGGTTCTGCCTGTGAGTGTCGCGACCATGTTGCCGCCCGCTGTCTCGGTCGGAGACCGCCTCATCGTGCCGGTGACAGTCACCTCGACCCGCAGCAGCGCCATGTCGGTGGACGTGGCCGCCTCGTTCGACTCCGGTCTGCTCACCGTGGCCAACGGTGCGGCGATGCAACAAAAGATGAAGCTTGGCTCTGAACAATCCGAGACTCTCTGGGTGCCGGTAGACATCGGATCCGGCCGTGAGATGGCCACCATCCGCATGTCGGCGGAGGGCGACGGCACCTCCGATTCCGCGATTCGTCAGCTGCAAATCGTACCCCCAGGGTTCCCTCAAGCTTGGTCCGTGGCGGGCGAGGGCGAAGGCACGCAGAAGTTCGTGGTCGAACTCAATGAGGTCGTTCCAGACAGCTTGGTCGCCTCGGTCACGTGGCATCCCAGCAGCATGTCCACGCTCATGACCGGCATGGAGGGCATGATTCGCACGCCCGGCGGGTGCTTTGAGCAAACGAGCAGCACCAACTGGCCCAACGTCGCGATCCTCAAGTACCTAGAGGCCCACGACGGGGACCCTCGCCTGAAGGTCCAGAGCAAGCAGGCCTTGGATGCCGGCTACAACAAGCTCACCGGCTACCAGATCAAGGCGGGCGGCTTCGAGACGTGGGGCACGGGGCCCGGCAAAGAGGCCCTGTCCGCCTTTGGTCTACTTCAGTTCAAGGACATGGCCGAAGTCTACGACGTCGACAAGAGCGGCCTCGACAACGAGGTGACGCACCTGCTGGCCCAGCGCGATGGCCGAGGAGGCTTCCAGAAGACCGGGGAGAGCGCCCACGGATATGGCGCGGCTCCCGAAGACGTGCTGAACGGCTTCATCACCTATTCCCTCGTCGAGACTGGACACGGCAATCGCCTTCAAGCTGAGCTGCGAAAGCAGGCGTCCATCGCCGAGTCTAGCTCTGACCCCTACGTGTTGGCCCTCGCGACTCGCAGTCTGCTCAAGGCTGGGCACTCGGCGGGACCGCGGGCGGCCAAGCGGTTGGCGGCCCTGCAAGCCGATGATGGTAGCTTCCCCGGCGCACAGAGCAGCATCACCCGGAGCTATGAGGCGAACCTGTTGGTGGAGAGCACCGCTCTAGCCGCCCTCGCCCTGATGAAGGCCAACGACCGGACCGCGTCGTCCAAGGCTGCCGACTGGCTCGTGGAGCACCGCCAGGGCCCCGGCACCTGGGGCGCCACCCAGGCCACGGCCTTGGCGCTGGGAGCGCTGACCGAGCATGCCGAGATGAACAAGCGGCCCAAGACCGACGGCGAGGTCGCGCTCAAGGTCAATGGTAAGCGAGTCGGAACCCTCACGTACGACGCTGATGAGCAGGGCTCGCTCGTGCTCGATGGGTGGCAGGAGCACCTTCGCGCCGGCCGCAACACCATCGAACTCACCCAGCTGTCTGGCGAGCCCCTGCCCTACTCGGTCGACGTCAACTGGATGTCCACTCTGCCCGCGACCTCGCCCGGAGCCGAGCTCGGTCTTCATACCGAGCTGTCGTCCAACCAAGTCGGCATGGGCAACACCGTCCGCATGACCGCTGCCATCGACAATAAACTGGAGCGCGTCGTGCCCAGCCCCATCGCTCGGATCGGACTGCCGGCCGGCCTACAAGCCCAGGCATGGCAGTTGGAGCAGCTCCAAGAACGCGGAGAGATCGCCTTCTTTGAGACGCGGGACCGGGAAGTCACCCTGTACTGGGACGGCATCAAGCCCAACCAAGTCCACGAGGTCAAGCTCGACCTGGTCGCCACCGTCCCAGGCGTGTTCACCGCCCCCGCCAGCAGCGCCTACCCGTACTACAACGATGATGAGAAGGCGTGGTCTGCCGGCTCGAAAGTCACGATCGCCGTGCCCTAGGTGCGGCCGGTCCTTTCAGGCGGCGGTGAGCACGCGCTTCGCCGCCTGAACCGCGAGCTCGGGTCCAGCGAGCATGAGAGTATCGCCGGCCTCCAGCGGCTGATGAGGCGCTGGAACCCGACGGTCGCCAGACGCCGACTGGATGGCCAAGACGCTGGCCCCGGTGCGGGCGCGCAGGTCGAGTTCGGCCAAGGTGCGCCCCACAGCGACCGCCGAACCGTGCAAGTGCAGCGGTGTGGCGCCCAAGACCTCTTGGAGTTCGGCCTCCTCTTCCGCTGGTGCGCTCGATGCCTCGTCGTCATCATCGGTCATTCGAGCGCTGACCAAGTCCACGAAACGATGGGCAGAACTTCGTATTTCATCATCGGCTCGGCCTGCGGCGCGCCAGGCCATGCCTGCCGGAATGATTGCGCTCACAAGCACGCCCAGCACCGCCCACGGACCCGATGTGGGGAGCACAATGGCGGCGCATGGCAGCCCGAAGGCGAGCACCAGGAGGGTCTGAATGGCCGGCTCAAGTAGGGCCCGGACCCGAGCGTGCTGGCCGGTGGCTTCGCCGAAGACCCGTAGACCTACGCGACGCGAATAGGCACGGCTGGCCAGCACAAATCCCCAAACAGGCGCGATGCCCAGCACCAAACACGCTCCCGTCACCACCCACCGCCCCCACGGGGCTTGCACCGAGGTGGCCGACTCGACCCACCCACCCAGAGCTGGCGCCATCGCGGTGCCCACGATCACCAAGCCGCTCACGGCGAGCCCCTCCAACGCGAGCACCACCAGCAAGCGCACTCCACTCCGGGTGGCCGGGGCTGCCCGTGTGGGCGATCGCAGGCGTTCGAGCCACGCTGTGTACAACGACAGCATGAGCTGGAGGCGAGCCGGGAGCATGTGGTCGAGGCGGCGAACGACGGCGTCGGACGCTCGAATGGTGAGCGGAGAGCTGAATGTTGTGAGCACCGCAACCGACACCACGATCGGGGCCAATTCCGGGGGCGCGACGCCCGCTTCGATGCCGATGGCCGACAAGATGAATCCGAACTCACCCACCTGGCCCAGGGACAGTCCGGCGCGCACGGACGGGCGGAGCCCGTTGCCGGACAAGATGCCGGCCAGCGAGACAGCCACAAGCTGCACGATGAGAACCACACCGAACGCCGCCAAGGAAGCCGGCGCGTACTGAAGGGCCATGAGCGGGTCGACCGTCATCCCGATGGAGACGAAAAACACCGAGGCGAACAGGTCGCGAATGGGCGCCATCGCATGCTCGACCTCGTGAGACGAGCCGGACTCGGCGACCAAAACCCCGGCCAGGAAGGCCCCGAGCGCCACCGAATAGCCGAGTTCATACGCACCAAATGCCAGGGCAAAACACAGCCCGGCACACACGACGACCAAGAGCTCCCGGCTGCGGGTCTTGATCACCCGCCGGATGAGCGGCGGCACGATGAATAGACCGATAATCACGGCAGCAACCAGTTCACCGCCGAGACGGCCCACCACCAAACCCACGTCCATGGCGCCGAGGCCTTGGCCCGCTGCCACCGCCGTGAGAACAGCCGCGAGCACGATGGCCAACACGTCCTGAATGACCAGCACGCTCATGACGAACCGCCGCAGGGGCTCACCCACGTCGTGGCTAGAGAACACGTTGCTGACGATCATGGTGCTGGAAATGCAGACCGAAGCGCCCAAAAAAAGCGAGCCTTGAGCGGACCAACCCATGGCTGAGCCCAGGGCAAACCCCGCCGCCAACATGGCTGTGACCTCGATCACCGCCGTGGCTCCAGCGGTGGGCAGCACGGTGAGGAGCCGCTTGAGACGCAGCTCCAAACCCACGACGAACATGACCAGCACAATGCCGAGCTCGGACATGGCGTGAGTGCGCTCAGCGTCCGCGAAAACAGGGACCGGAATGTAGGGTCCCACGAGCAGACCGGCGATGAGGTACCCCAACACCGGTGGCTGACACAGGCGACGCGCTAACAGGCCCATGACCGCCGCCATGGCCAGGACGATTCCGAGATCCTGTATGAGATTGAGGTGGTGCATGCTCTCTCGCGTGCTGGAATGCCGCCCTTATCCGCAGGGCGTGCCAAACGTGCGCCAGCCTGTCTTTCGTGGGCCAACTCACGAAGCACACGCTCCACACACACGCCCACGTCGGATAGGGCAACCTGGAGACAGGAGCTGCTGCGATGCGTGCGTGCCTACAAGTCTTGGCCCTCACCGCCTGGCCGACCGTCGCATTCGGCCACGCGGGGGCCGGTCCCGTCTCCATCGACGCGAACGCAAGCGACTCCCTAGAAGCGGGCTTCGGTCTCCTTTTATCGAGTGATGAGGGCTGGAAATGGGTCTGCCACGAAGCCGTCACGACGCCCGAGTCGATCCTGACGCCTCGCTATGTGCGCAGTCCGGGCGGCGCGTGGTTCGCCACTGTGCCCCGGCTCGACCAAGCGCGCTTGCCAGGCCAGTCCATGTACCGGTCGGCCGATGGGTGCGACTGGGATCCGGTGGTTGGCCTCGACGACCGCGTGATGAGCGCTGTGGTCTTCGTCGATCCTGAGCGCGCCGTCGCCGCCACCGCGGACCTGGCCGAAGACTCCGTCAATGGGCTGTACGCCAGCAGGGATGGGGGCCTGACCTGGCAAGTGCGCCAGACCTTCGATGGGGTGCGGATCATCACGGCGATGGTGGCCTTCAACACGGACGTGTACGCCACGAGCTTCAGCCCTGCCGAGCCCACCGCCGCCCAGCTGCACCACAGCGAGGATGGCGGTGAGAACTGGGTCACCACCCCCATCGACGTCAGCGAGTGGGCGGACACCGATCCGCTGGACGTCCGGGTGATCGCCGCCGATGAACGCGGTCTTTGGTGGTCCGTCGGCGCTCCAACCGGCCATGTATTGCAGTTCCACACCCCGTCCGATGGACAGACGCAGACCGTCTTGGTCACCGATGGTGTTCTCACCGACGGGGCCATCGACGAGCAAGGCACCGTGTGGGCCCTACAGACCATCCAGGCCGTGCACCGGTCCGCCGACGGCATCCGCTTCGAAGCGGTGGCCGATGTCCCACAGGGGCTGGGCATCGGCGCGAGCTCCGACGGGGTCCGAATCGCCACGTCGGCCCTCGCCACCGGGGCGTTGTCCTTCACCCTCGACGCCGATGGCGTTGCAGTCGAAGAGGTGGTGGTGGACGATCTAACCGGTCCCCTCACCTGTCCCGATGACAGTGAACAAAGCCGAATCTGTGAGCCGCTGTGGGAGTTCGTTCTCTTCGATGAAGACACCGTGCCCGACACCGACGACTCAGACGACACCGACGTGGATTCCGGCTGTAAAGGCTGCTCTTCCACCGAGCCTGGCGCGCCAATGGCGTTCGGGCTCGGGCTCGTGTTGCTTTGGGGACGCCGCCGCAGATGAATCGCACCTGCACGCTCCTGCTGCTGCTCACGGCTTGCCCCGCCGAGCCTGATCCGTCCCTGCTCGATCCGCAAACCTGCGTGTCCTGTCACCCCACCCACGTGCAGCAGTGGGAAGGGTCGATGCACGCCTACGCGTCCGACGATCCGGTTTTTCGGGCCATGAACGCCCAAGCGATCCAGCGGCCCGATGTTCCCGGCGACTTCTGCGTCAACTGCCACGCCCCCATCGCCGTGCGGGAAGGGCTCACCACGGATGGCACCAACCTGGACGAGGTACCCCAGTCCATGAAGGGCGTCACCTGCGCCTTCTGCCACCAGCTCAAGAGCGTCGACGGCACCCACAACGGCGACGTGTCTTGGAGCTTTACCGGCATTTTTGGCGGAGGATTCGCCGATCCGGTGAAGAACGATGTGCACCGAGCCGCCTATGACCCCCTGCTCGCCCGAGACGCTGAAGAGAGCAGCGATGCGTGTGGCGCCTGTCACGACGTGGTTGTGCCCAATGGGCTGCACCTTGAGAAGACCTACGCGGAGTGGCAGGACTCCATCTTCCGCGAAGGCGCAAGTCGGCAAGGCTGTGTTCACTGCCACCTGCCTGGAACCGAAGGGCCCATCGCTACCGTGGCGGGCCCCCCCGTGCGTACGCTGCACGATCACTCCATGCCCGCCGTCGATGTGGCGCTGATCCCCTGGCCCCAGAGGGACCGTCAAAAGGAGCTGATTCAAGATCTGCTGGACCGCACCTTGGCCGCAGAGCTCTGCGTGGTGCCTGTGGCGGGTGGCTCCGAGGTCCGTCTCACCCTCGAGAACGTCTTGGCGGGCCACGACGTGCCCAGCGGCAGCAGCCATGATCGACGTATGTGGGTCGAAGTCCTGGGTCGCGCGGGCGGTGTCGATCGGCTCACCAGCGGCGTTGTGCCCGAGGGCCAGGCCCTGACCGACACCCCCGACCCCTCCCGTGTGGAGCTGCACGATCTGGCCTACACCGAACAGGGCGAGATCAGCCACAACATCGTCGACGCCTTCCGCCTCGAAGAGCGCGCCCTGTCTGGCCCGCCCGCCAATGGCCAGCCCCACGCGCAGACCTTCAGCTGGAGCGCCATTGGCTCGGAGCTCGACCAGGTCGATGTGCGGGTGCTTCTGCGCCCCATCGGCCTCGATGTGCTGCAACGCAACGTGCAAGATGGCGGGCTCGACCCAGCGGTGATCGGCGAAATCCCTACCTTTTCTCTGGGATCAGCAGAGCTGTCGTGGCGCGGTCCCATGGGGTCGTGCGTCGGTGGGATCCGCTAGCTGGACAGGGCTAGGCTTCGACACATAGCGGCATGACAACCTGTTTCTCGCTGCCGTCGCAGTCCCAGGTCAGCGACACCTCCCAGTAGCCGCCCATGGAGAATCGCAGGTCTTCGATCTGCCACTCACCCTGACCCATTTCAGTCGCACCGCCAACCGAGGCGCCGTGGCCGTGGTCCGGCATGAAGGGCTCGGCCACGAGCGTGCAGCCCGCCATGTCACCCGGCGTCTGAATCGTCCACTGGTTGAGCCCCACCTGTGGCGGGCTCGGATCCATATTGGAGACGGTGGCTGTCGTGTCGCCTTCGAACCGCGTGTCGACGCTCAACACCTCGCCTCGCGCTTCGTCGGCACAGGGAGACGGAGCGGGATCGTCGACGCAGCCGCCCATGGTCACCGCGGTCGATAGCAGCACCCAGCCCGTGAGCGTTCTCATGTCACCTCCGACCCATTCAGAGTATCGAGTCACTGCGGCACTGTTCAGTCACCGTGACCGATGGTTATGCACCTCACGCAAGGTTCACAGGCCATCCGCCCACCGTCGGTGCGCTTCGAACCGGTCTGGGCCGAGCAGTCGAGTGGCCCACTCGCTCGCCTCTACAGCCACGCCAAGGCCGTCTGCTACGCGATTCATATAGCTAAAACAGGCCACCACGTGCACGGCATCGTGGATCTCACGATCCGACCAGCCGTCGTCGCGCAGGGGTTGAAGCCGATGGGCTCGCATGGTCCGGGGCGAAAACGCCAAGCGCAGGCCGAAGCGGATCAGGGGCAGATCGGGCAAAAACGACGTCGATGTGGAGCGGCAAGACTGTTCCGCCTGCTCCACGAGGTACGCAATTCCTTGTTCTTGAGGCAACGCGCTGGCCGCCGCGGCCCCGTCGTACAGGGCCCGAGTCAGGGAGACGACCTCGGCCTCGGGTCCAGAGTGTTGGTCACGCAGGAACCCCGCGTGGGACACCGTTCAGTAGAAGCACTCATTGACCGCCGACGTCAGGGTCGCCAGTAGCTCCTCCCGCCGCTGACCCAGGACGGAGCCCCCGAATGTGACAGCTCCATTCATCCGGTTCACAGCGCTCAACGTGGCCGGCGACGGCTTCATCACCGCGATCACCGCGGGCGTCCGCCGCCCTTGCTTCTGCCACGGCTTGGTCGCCCGAGCCACCTCCGGCGTCTGCCGATCGCTGGGTAGCGATATCCAGGATCGAGGATCCGGCGGGTCGACGGACATTGGGCCTCCAAGGCCCGTACCCTATTGCAATTCGGCGTCAGACTGAAAGACAACCGCGCACGGGAGTGTCATGTCGCTCTGCTCCACCAGGGACTTGCAGTCGTCGCCCGCGCAGGTCGCAGAGAACGTAAACGTAAGCGGATCGATGGAGACCTCGGAGGCAAAGGCGCCGGCCAAGTGCCATCCATAGGTGATGACAATGTCAGCCCGATCGTCGGAAGACATCACTGTAAGGTCATTACAGTCGAACTCGTCGTCGTGAAGGTCACACTCGAACGCCATGCCATCGCCGAGCTCGATCGCCACCGTTTCGGTTGGGGCATCCACCCCTACCGACATCTCCGACCCGTCCTCATCGACGTCGAGTTCCGTGCCGCATGAGTTGCTCACGGCCTGGAAAGGCGACACGTCGTAGTCCCCCGACATTGGGGTGATGGTGGCGCATCCAAACAGGGACAGCGGCACGAATAGCAGGGGCGTGATCCGCATCGGATCCTCCGAACGTTGAGGG